>NZ_JBEOYE010000065.1:0-54282 GCF_040296945.1 Streptomyces sp. NPDC001941
GCCGTGCCGACCGGCACGGCAGCCCCGGGCGAGATCTCAGCCTTCGCGCTTCAGGTCGAATCTCTGTGAGAGATCGTCGGGATTCCAGGACACGTACAGCCCGTCCTTACCTCCCTCTCCGGCCGCCATCAGTTGCGAGGTCATCGCGAGGGACGGCTTGTCGAAGTAGAGGTCGACCGACTGGTCAGCGCCGTTTCCCGCTGGGGGCAGTTCCCAGGTTCCGCAGGTGGTGACGCGGTCCTTGAGGTCCTGTTGGACCGGGAACTTCTCGGCGCAGAACTTGCCGTCCGCGGTGAAGTCCAGGGAGGCGCCTCCGGCGCCGACCCACTTGCCCTGCAGCTGGGCCGGCGTGATGGTTCCCGAGGACAGGACACCGCTGCCGATGACCCACCACGTTCCGACCGTCACCGCACACACCAGCGCGGCGCCGATGATGAGCAGTCGCGGGCGTCGTTTCGTCGCCGTCACTTGTTCCACTTCTCCGTCCAGCTGATCGTCTGGCTCTGGATCCGGCCCGGTTTGAAGAGCGACGGCTGGTTGTCGGCGAGCCAGTTCAGGGCCGGGCCGACGCTGGAGTCCCAGATCTTTCGCGCGGCGGCGAACGGCGGGTGGATCGCGGAGTTGACGGTGGTGTCGTTCTTCAGGGTGAACTGCACGGACACCTCACCGGTCTTCTTGTCCCGGCCCGTCACCTTCCACTCGTAGGAATACGAGCCCAGGAAGGCCGCCGCCTCGCTGCCGAACTGACCGTTGGAGCCTGATTCGATGATACTGCGGCCGCTCAGGAAATCGGGCAGCAGCACGTTCATCAGGTCGTCGGGCAGTCGCCAGATGCCGTCCTTGGCGAGTTCGTTGAACGTACCGGAACCCTTGGTCTTGCCCTGGCCGATGGCCTTCTTCACCTCTGCGCGGACGACGTCCATGGAGTGGTCCTTGCGGATCTCCTCCGTCATCTTGTCGCCGGGCCCGAACTTGTAGTTGCCAGGTCCGACGCCGGCGAGCCACTTCACGAAGAGGCCGAAGCCGCTGGTGTCGTCCTTCTTGGACGCCTGCTGCTGCTCCTTGACCAGCTTCGTCCACATGGCCTGCAGCACCGCCGCGGTCTGCGGACGCTTCTGCATCTGCTTGTACCAGGTGTTCAGCTTCGGAACGATGTACCGCTGGAAGTAGGCCGGGGTCCACTTCCAGGTGAGCTTGCCATCGGGGTCGCTGAAGGTGGTCGGGTTGTTGTTGCCGTAGCTGTACGGGTTTATCTGCTGCGGGTCGGTCAGGTCCATCACCGGGTCGACCGAGATGAACTTGCCGTTCTCGGAATCGTACTCGCGCGCCCCGATGTGGACGAATCCCGTGGAACCGTCGTTGGTTCCGCCGACGAATCCCTTCTCGCCGGGCCAGGCGCCGTCCTGCGGCTGTTCGCCGCGGGGCGTACCGAAGGCGGTCTGGCCACGGCGGGTGTACTCCAGCGAGTACGCGTCGACCGCGACCTCGTCCGTCCCGTGGTGGTCGGAGAGCAGGTACGAGAGGCCGCCCTCGGAGGTGGCGACGATCGTTGCCTTCTGCGACTTGTAGTAGCGCACTCCGCTGACCTTGGAGTCCGCGGTGGTGAGTGTCAGCTCCTGGCTGTCCATGTAGAGGGTGGTCTTGCCCGGCTCCTTGCGGAGCAGCCGTACGCCCTCTGCGTCGTAGACGAAGGAGGAGGTCTTTCCGTCGATCGTCGAGGTCTCCAGGTGGCCCTCGGCGTCCCAGGTCAGCTTCTGGTCTCCGCGGGCGGTCACCCGGCGGGTGGTGTTGCCGGTCTCGTCGTAGGCGAAGGAGTCGTCCCGAGCGCCCGGTCCGGTGGCGGTCACCTTGTCCATGGCGTGCGGGCGGGCGGCTCCGGAGTCGGGGTAGGTGTAGCGGCGCTCGATGTCCTTGGCCTTTTCACCCGCCGGATCGTGCTGCTTCTCCGAGGTGCGGTTGCCGACGGCGTCATAGGTGTAGGAGTGCCAGTACGCGTCCACACCGCCGACCTTCGGCGTGACGTTGCCGGACGGCTGGGCGGTGCAACCGTCCTTGGCGGTCCAGGCATCGGTGAGGCGCCGCGCGTAGTCGTACGCGTAGCACTGGGTGTCCTCGGTGGCCCGGTCGTCGCGGTGGTTGCTGATCCGCGTGACGTTGCCCGCGGGGTCGTAGGTGTACGTCTTGTCGTCGATGGTCTGCGGGCCGTCTGCCTCCCGGTCGTTGATCACGCCGGCCAGTCGGCGTGTGTGCTCCTCGTAGGAAAAGGTCTGGACGCTGCGTCCGCCGACGTCGCCGAGGATCGTCTGGAGCACCTCGCCGTGCGGCGAGTACTCGGTGCCGAGGGAGTAGACGTCGCTCCCGTTGGACAGTGCGGTGGGCAGTCCGTTCTCGGTGTACTCCTGCTGGACGGTCTCGGCGGGGAGGCCGCCGGCTTCCGGATAGCTGGTCGTGTCCACCAGTCCGGTGTTGGGCGTGTAGGTCGACTCGAAGGTGTAGGTGCCCGCGAGCTTGCCCTCGGTGTCGGGGAGAGTGAATCCGGCGCCGGTGGCCCGGCCGGCCTCGTCGTAGCCGGTGACCGACCGCGTGTAGGCGCTTCCGTTGTCGTAGCGGGTGGACGAGGTCAGCTTGCCCTTGCCGTGGGGCAGGGTGTCGTACGCCCACGAGGCGAGCAGTGTTCCGTCCGCCGCGTCCTCGCGGATGCCGGTCGGACGGCCGAGTGCGTCGTAGGAACGGAAGAGGACCTGCCCGCGGGCGTCTTCGGTGCGCTCCAGATGGCCGTCCGGCGTGTAGCTGGAGACGACGGTGCCCTTGTCGGGGTCGGTGGTGCGCACGGCTCGACCACGCAGGTCGTACTCGGTCTTCCAGGTGTTGCCGTCGGCGTCCTGCAGCTGGGTGAGGCGGTCGGCGACGTCGTAGGTGTACGTGAGGGCGTCGTAGGTGGTGGCGGGAGCGTCGATGTCCGGCGTGGAGTTCTTGTACTCCCTCAGTTCGACGGGCTTGCCGTGCGCGTTGTTGATCGCCAGTGTCGCGGTGCCGCCCTGGGGCGGCACGTTCGCGGTCCAGCCGCCTCCGTAGGTGGTGGTGGCCCGCCACTTCTCGGTGTTCTTGGACTTGGTGATCGAGGCGGTAGGACGGCCCTGGCCGTCGTACTCCGTGACCGTCTGGGACGGCACCTGGTTGTCGGCGACGACGAGGACCACCGGTTCGCTGCGGGATGCGTCGTTGAAGTAGTCGGTGTTGACCTTGTAGGGGCGGCCCTGGCTGTCGTGGATCGTGTCCTTGACGATGCGGCCCTTGTCGCCGAACGCGTCGGTCTGTGTCTGACGGTGGCGCAGCAGACCGTCGTAGAGGTCGACGGAGGTGCGGTACCCGCCGTTCTCCCGGAGCACGCCGGTCGTTACGGCGGTCGGGGCGTCACGCCGGACCTGGTAGGCGAAGGTCAGGTCGGCGGGGCCTGAGGTGCTCTTGCCGGGCTTCCAGACCGCGGTCATCCGGCCGAGGGCGTCGTACTGCTGGGTCGTGGAGTGCCCGTTGGCGTCGACCGTCTTGACCGGCAGGCCGCGCAGACCGTCCATGTGGACCAGCGACTTCTCGCCCTTCTGGTCGGTGGTGGTCAGCAGGGTCGGCTGGACCGTGCCGGCCGGGGTGTACGCGGTGGACTTGGTGTGGCCGGTGGCGTCCGTGGTCTGCAGGACTCGGCCCACTGCGTCGAAGGTGTTCTTGGCCGTCGTGGTGTAGACGGCCTTGCCGCCGTCGAAGCGTTCGAGTTCGGCGAGTTCGGTGGCGTTGGCCTTGCCGAAGTCGGGTGCGGCTCCGTGGGCCTTCGCGTCGTAGGAGGTCCGCACCTCGCTGAGGGTGTTCTTGGGGCTCGCCGACGTGGCGCAGGTCGCGCTCGTCTTCGTCACGGTCGCCGGGTAGGAGAGCATCCAGTGGGTGGTGTCGGGCGTCGTGTAGGTGGTCCGGGTGCAGAGCTCGTCCCCGGTCACCGCGGTGTCGCCCTCGTCGGAGACCGTGGTGGGCTGGCCGTAGTCGTTGTAGTCGTGGGTCGAGCGGGTGGTGCGCCAGGTGCCGCCGTCGAGTGCGGTGTGCGTCTCGTCGGTGCCCGGAGCCGTCTGGTAGGCCTTCTCCGCGGTCGTACCGGGGCGGGTCTGGCTGGCGGTCTGGCGCGACCACGGCTTGTGGAAGGCGGTCTCTGTGACCCGGCCGCCGTCCTTGTCGTACTTGGCCTGTTCGAGTTCGAGCCCGGCGTACTGCTGGGCGTCGGTGGCGGTGTCGCCGCGCGATCCGGTCACGGTGGTGCCGTCGAGCCCTCGCAGGAACGTCGACTCCGTGAGGGTCTTGTCCTTCGCTCCGGTGCGGGTGCGGACCTTGCCGTAGCCGCGGAAGTCGCTGTACGTACGGTGCTTGTCGAGCGTGAACTCGCTGGTGTTCTTGGCCCAGGCGATGCCGCCCAGGTATTCGTACTCGGTGATGACCTGCTCGGAACCCGCGACCTTGTCGTCCTCGGTGATCTTGGTGGCGAGGTACTTGTGGAACCAGTCGCTGACGGGGTCCGGGGCTCCGTTGGGCGTCCACCAGACCGGGTAGCAGCGGCGGGTGTTCGTCGCGTCCGGGGCGGGCGTCGCGCCGGCCTTGCACTCGGGCTGCGAGTAGTCGACCAGGGTGTCGGCGCCGGAGTCGTTCGAGATGCGGGTGATCCGGTACTTGTTGAGCGGAGGCCTGCCCTCGTCGGTGTCGACGCGGTTGGGCATGAGAGTGCCGCCGAAGTCGACCTTGGGGAGGGCCACCGGTGTCTTTCCGGTCTTGCCGGTGTGCGTGATCGAGGAGAGGAAGAGGCCGTTGCCGCCCGCGTCACCGGTGCCGGGGAATTCGTGGGTGAAGGACCAGACGTCCACGTCCTGGTAGGCGTCGTCCTTGCGGACCTGTGTGGTGAGCGAACTGACGCGCTTCTTGGACCAGAACGTCGGAGAGCTGTTCAGGCACTCCTTGTTGATCTCGCACTGCTGGTCCACCGGGGTGTCCGGCCAGTTGTCGGCGTGGTCCTTGTCGAACTTGCAGCCGTCGCCGGTGGACGTGCAGCGGTCGGCGACGGC
Organism: Streptomyces sp. NPDC001941; assembly: GCF_040296945.1. Taxonomy (NCBI): domain Bacteria; kingdom Bacillati; phylum Actinomycetota; class Actinomycetes; order Kitasatosporales; family Streptomycetaceae; genus Streptomyces; species Streptomyces sp. NPDC001941. Next base: position 5,094 of record NZ_JBEOYE010000065.1, read on the forward strand.
GAAGTTCACCCGGGCCGCCGCGTCGGCGGAGTACACCTGTCCGGCCCGGTGGCCGTACTCGATGCGGTTGAGGTGGCCTCCGCGTACGTAGGTGGCGTTGGCCTTGGGCTTCTCCGTGGAGTTGGCCGAGTTCTTCGCGTAGGCGTTCTTCTCCTGGTCGTAGAAGAGGGCCATCGCGTTGCCGTGCGGGTCGACCACGTAGTCGAGGTTCCAGCGCCAGGCCTGGGTGGTGACCGATCCGGCGAAGGAGTCGCCGTGTCCCGGCTCGCCCGCGTGGTTGCCGTAGACCGGGACGGTGAAGGCGGATCCGGTCTCGGGCTTGCCGGAGCTCCAGCCCGGCAGGCGGTTCTTGCCGAACCAGTACTGGCTGCCGTCCGCCTTGGTGATCTTCCAGTACTCGTTGTCGTCGTCGCCGTTGGCGGTGTCCGACGCAGAGCCCTTGAGGTGCTCGATTCGCGTGCCGTCGTCCCTGGCGGGCTTCCAGGCGCCGGTGCTGTCGTCCTTGACCAGGGCCGTGTGCTGGCCGTCGAGGGACATCACCGCGTTGTCCGAACGCCAGCAGAGGTCACCGGTCTTCTTGGGCGCGTTGGAGCCCGAGCCGTTGTCGTCCTTGCAGGACATGTACTGGCGCTCGATGAAGCCCATGTCCAGGGACCAGCCTTCGCCGATCCAGGACGGCTGGTTGTTGGACGCCGCGCTGCGGCCGTCGATGGACGAGGAGGAGTATCCGAGGCCGAGCTGCGGAGCCAGCTTGCCCGCGACCGGTGGCATGGCCAGGTCGTAGGACCAGTTGAAGCCGCCCTCGTTGCCGCCGGCCTTCCAGTGGCCGGACGGCGACAGCTTGGTCGCCTTGTAGTCGCCGTTCGCGCCCTCCGGCGCGGCCGTCGCCGCCAGGACGGTGGCCTCACGCGGGGCCTTCGCGCCCTTGTCCGCAGCCACGTCGACCTGGGCGGTGAGAAGGCCGTCCTTGGTATTGTTGTGGGTCGGCAGCGGCGTGATCGTCTTGCACGCGGGTTTGTTCGGCGTGGTCAGCGCGCAGGCCGGGAGTTGTACGAGCTGCAGGCGGGATGCCCAGTCCGCGCCGTACGCGTGACGAAAGCCCGTGTAGTCCAGCTGGACCGATGCGCGGCCCGGCTTGTTCTGGCCGTCGCTGCGGCTGACGCCGACCAGTGGTCCGTCGATGCCGAGCTTCGCGGCGTGCTTGCGGCTGGTGACCTTGACGTGCAGCCTCTGCGGCGCACCGCCTGCGACGTCACGCGTCTCCGGTATCCCGGAGGAGTCGGCCGGCTTGGGGGAGTCGGACGGAGCGGCGGTCGGATCCGGGGTCCGGGACGGCGTTTCGCTGGAGGAGTCCGAGGACGTCCCGGTCGGCTCCGGCGTGTCCGTGTCCTTCGTCTTGGACTCCGGCTGTTCCGATGGCGTCGGCGACGGGGAAGGCGTCTGCGGCGAAGGCGTCTTCTGCTGCGCCGATTCCTGCTCTGTCCCGGACGGCTTCGACTCCTTCCCGGACGGCTCCGGCTCGGCTCCGCGGGGCATCCCTGCCAGCGGTGCCACCTTCACCGGCAGCCCGTCGATCTTCGTGTGCGGCAACCGGTGGCTGCGCGGATCGGCGCCGCGCGGCTCGGGCGCAGGCGCCGCCAGATCCGCCTCGCCCTCGCCCGCCGACGGCCACGTCACCTTCGGCTTCTGCCACGGTTTCTCGTCGGACTCGCTCGGCGGGGCCGGCGGTCGCGGCTTAAGCGGCTTGCCTGAGACAGGGTCGGTCACCTGGACCGGACGGGGCTTGAAACCGCTTTTGCCGGTGGCTCGCGGATCGACCTCTTCAGGGACGCAGGACACGAGCATGGCGCCTGCCAGCATCGTGCTCAGCAGGACCCCACCCCGCTTCCACCGTGCGGTCGGCCGGGCTCTACGTCCCGCAGTGGCTCTCACGCCGAACTCTCCATGTGTAGACGGAAATTACCTCGGAATCTGAGGCAGCGTCGGCGAAGCTAACATTAAAGAAAGCTAAATAATCGGTAAATTGACGCCCGGCCGAAAATGCAGGTCTTTAGTCCCGTTCAGTTGCCGACGAAGGTCCGGGCGAGCGGAGAAGCAGGTCCTCTGATCTGAGATTTTTATTCGCTACTGACGATGGAGTCCCGATCGACGTGGTTATCTTTCGAGTCGTCTCCCGCATTCAGTTAGCGGTCTGGCTTGGTAAAGCACACGAAAAGCAGTGGCATGAACGGAGTGGATCTGGTGAAGGAACCTCGATCGGACCGGCGGCGGTGCACACGTCGCCTGCCGGCAGTCGTGGTGGCGGCGGCCCTCGGCGTCGGCGCCCTGGCGGCCGGACAGCCCGCCTTCGCCGTCACCCAAGCGTCAACGGACGCCAGGGACGCCGCCGAGACCGACACCAAGTCCGATGCCGGGAACCCCGACAGCGCGAAGGCGAAGACCTCCTCCAAAACCCCCACGCCGGCCGAGTCCAAGGCCTCCCGCGAAGCCGCGAAGACCGGCAAGCAGGTCGAGGTCACGGAGCAGCGCGACGAGCACACCCAGGTCCTCGCCAATCCGGACGGCACCTTCGCCTTCAAGCAGTACGTACGCCCGGAGTTCGCCCGCACCGACGCCGCCTCCGGCAAGGGCGGCTGGCAGAAGGCGGACGCCACCCTCCGGTACCAGGACGGCCGCATCACCCCCAAGGCCCCCGTCTTCGGCCTCTCCTTCTCCGCTGGTGGTGACGCCCCCCTCGCCACCATGACCAAGGCCGGCAAGGAGCTCTCGCTGAGCTGGCCCAAGCCGCTCCCCAAGCCCACACTCGAAGGCTCCGACGCCACCTACGCCGAGGTCCTCCCGGGCGTGGACCTCAAGATCCTCGCCGAGACCGACGGCTTCGCACAGCACCTCGTCGTCAAGACCCGCGAGGCCGCACAGAACCCCGAACTCGCCGAACTCAACCTGAAGATCACGGAGAAGGGCCTCGACGTCCAGGCCGACGCCGCCGGCAACCTCTCCGCGAAGGACACGTCCGGCGAGAGCCTCTTCACCGCGCCGACGCCGGCCATGTGGGACTCCTCGCACCTGACGCAGGCGGAACGGGCCAAGGCGCTCCGCGGCCAGACGCCGAAGGAGGAGGCCCCGCCCGCCAAACTCACCGACATGGCGACCGAAGTCGACGGCGATACGCTCCGCATCACGCCCGACGCGGTCACCCTCCGGGCCCAGGACACCGTCTACCCGGTCACCATCGACCCGATCTTCTCCGGCGGCGGCCGCATCAACTGGGCGTTGGCGTACAAGCAGAGCGGCAACTCCTCGCTCGCCGGCACGCCGTACTGGAACGGCGGCAGCTTCAAGGACAAGCTGGCCCGCGTCGGCCACGAGACCGACACCGGCGGCACCTCACGCGCCTACTTCCAGCTCGACATCAAGGGCCTCAAGGGCGCCGACATCACCTCCGCCACCTTCAACGCCTTCAACTCCTACGCCTGGTCCTGCACCAAGACGCCCGTGGAGCTGGGCTGGACAGGCGCCATCAACTCCTCGACCACGTGGAACAAGCAGCCGGCATGGAACCGCACGCTCCAGGAGAAGACGTTCGCGCACGGCTGGTCGAGCACCTCGTGCCCGTCGGCCGGTGAGGACTTCAAGTCCGAGGAACTGCGCAAGCTCGTCCACGACGTCGCCCAGTCGGGTTCCGGTGACCTCACGCTCGGCCTGCGCTCCCGCAGCGACTACGAGACCAAGAACACGTCGTGGAAGAAGTTCCACAACAACCCGCACCTGGAAGTCATCTACAACCACCCGCCGAAGGTCGACAACCACGTCTTCTACCAGGGTGCCTACGTTCCGGGCGGCAGCGGCAACCAGCAGCTCCAGTGCAGCGCCGACCCGGCGACCTGGCCGACCGTCGGCAAGAACGACCTCACGCTGACCGCGAAGGTCTCCGACCCGGACGGCGGCAACATCTGGGCACGCTTCCAGGTCTGGGAGTACGCCGGACCGAGCCACTCCGAGTCGCGTCCCCAGGTCGCCGCCGGCAACACCGCGCAGATGTCCGTGAAGATCCAGGACCTGGTGGACGGCAAGCGCTACAAGTGGCACGTCCGCGCCGAGGACGGCGTGGCCAACTCGGCGTACAGCGCGCAGTGCGGCTTCAACGTCGCCAAGTCCACGCCGGAGAAGCCGGTCGTGACCTCTGCCGACGAGCACCCGCTGGACGTCGCCTCGGTGCCGGCCCGCCACGACCGCAAGGTCACCTTCACCTCGAAGTCGGCAAGCGGCCTCGACGGCTTCTGCTACACGCTCAACAAGCCGCTCTCGGTCTCCAACGCCAAGTGCGCCAACGGCACGTTCGTCGCCGCCGGCAAGGACGGCAAGGCGACCGTGACGATCAAGCCGAGCCTCTGGCCGCAGAACAAACTGCACGTGCAGGCGTACGACAAGGCGGGCAACACCTCCGGCTACGACGGCCACGGTGAGGCCACCGACGTCACGCACATCGCGACGAAGCGTCCGGACTACGTGCACGACGAGCACGGCCGCGTCCACGGCGACCTGCCGGGCGACCTCGACGGCGACGGCTACGTGGACATGCTTGCTGTCGACAACGACGGCCACCTGCGCCACTACAAGGGCACCGGCGACGGCATGCTGACCGGCGACGCGCAGAGCATCGTGGACCGCAACGGCGGCTGGAAGGGCGCAGAGATCACGCACCGCGGCGACTTCACCGGCCCGACCGGGGCCAAGGACGGCTACGAGGACTACTTCGTCAAGCTCGGCAACAAGCTCTACCTGTATCCGGGCGACGGCAACGGAATGCCGCTGGAGGAGTACCGCCAGGAGCTGTTCCACCCCACCGGCAAGAACTCCGGCCGGCTGAAGCTCACCACCGGCGGCAAGTGCGTCGTGACGCAGAGCACGAACGGCTCACCGCTCGTCGTCGGCGACTGCAAGGACGGCGACGACCAGCGGTTCGAGCTGACCGAAGGCGAGCTGAAGGTCCTCGGCAAGTGCGTGGCGACCACGTCCAACGGCGACATGCGCGCACCGCTGGAGCTGCGTGACTGCAACGGCACCTCGGCCCAGCAGTGGCAGGACCGCGGCGACAGGTCGCTGGTGAACCCGGCGTCCGGCCGATGCGTCGACCAGCCGGCCGCCGGCCAGACCAACGGCACCAAGCTCCAGACGTACGACTGCAACCGCACCAGCGCGCAGACCTGGGACGTCCCGGGCTCCTGGTCCGACGCGGGCCAGATCCTGGCCCCGGGCAACGCGGACGGCAAGACCGGCAACGACCTCATCGTCCGCGAGGGCAAGGACCTGGTCCTCTACTCCGGCACCACCACCGGCCCGCTGGCCATGGAGCCCGGCACGCACAAGCTCAAGCCCGGGCACCGCGTCGGCGGCGGCGTCGACTGGTCGCAGTACGACGTGACCGCACCGGGCGACATCGACGGCGACGGCGTGCCGGACCTCCTCGCGCGCCACATCACCAGCGACAGCCAGCACGCCGACTACGGCAAGCTGTACCTGTTCAAGGGCAAGCACGCGAACGGCAGTTACGAGCTGGGCGAGCGCTCCGTCTACGGCAGCAGCGCCTGGCAGCGCGGCAACATCCGCCTGCTGACCAGCGCGGGAAACGCGCAGGGCGAGGTCGTGGACATGGGCTCGTACAAGAAGTTCGTGCCGACCGAGGGCCAGGAGACGCCGGACTACTGGGCGGTCACCACGGCAGGCGATGGCGGCGACCTGCGCTTCTACGCCGGCCGCAAGGAGGACCACGCACCGGCGGTGAGGATCGGCGGTGGCTGGAACTCCATCGCCAGCATCCACTGATCCCACCTGCTCGCTCGTGGAGGGCGTCCCACACCCGGGCGCCCTCCACGGCTGTGCGTAGTCCTCGGCCCCGGGGTGTGAACTGCCGGACCCGCTGCGCGACCTGGTCCCGCGCGGTCCCGTCCGCCCGGCGATCGAAGCGCCGGTGCGGGGAGCAGCCGGCCTTGGGGCGGCCCGAATCCGTTCAAGTGCTCCTGGCGGCCCCGGCCGGAGCCGCCAGGAGCGGCGATCACGGGGAGGTCTGCCGACCGGGGACGTGAGGGGTGGTGGTCGGTCGCATGGAGGTAGGCGGTGGTTGCGCGGTGCCGGACTGAGTGGTGGCTGAAGTGATGGGTGAGGGTGCCGCCGGTCCCTCGGCGTCTTGTGTTCCTTCGGCGACGGGCTGGTGGCCGGAGGAGGGTAAGGGGCGGGTGGAGGCCGCCAGTTCCGGTGCGTTGGTCAGGGACGTGGGGTACGCGTAGGCGTACACGAAGGGGTCGTTCACGCAAGGATGTATGTGCTCGGGAGCGGCGTGACCGATGGCCGCGGGGACATCTTCACCCGGGTAATCGTTTCTTTCCTACTCCAAGTGCCGTGTTGCCGATTGGCCTGCTCAAAAGGCCGGTTCGGCGTCACAGTGTCCTGCGGGTGGTCTGCTCGATGAGCTGCCGCAGCTGGGTCGTTGCCGGTTCGTGCAGGTCGTGGTCCTCGGCCAGGGCGTCGAGCGCGCGCTCGCGGCGTACGTCGATCATCTCCTCGACCGCGTGCCGCGCCCCGCAGAGGGTGAGGATGTCGCGGACCTCTTCCGCCTCGTCCTCGGTGATGTCCGGGTTGCCCAGCAGGGCGCGGAGCCGGGCGCGCTGCGGGGGCTGGGCGTCGCGCATGGCCAGGGCGATCAGCGGGGTGCGCTTGCCCTCGCGGAGGTCGTCCAGGCGGGACTTGCCGGTGACCGCCGGGGTGCCGAAGACTCCCAGGAGGTCGTCGCGCAGCTGGAAGGCTTCGCCCAGCGGCAGGCCGAAGGCCGACAGCGTGTGCGTCTGCCGCGCGGTCGCTCCGGCGAGCGCGGCGCCGAGCAGCAGGGGCTGTTCGACGGTGTACTTGGCGGTCTTGTACTGGATGACGAGCATGGCCGCTTCGAGGTCGCTGTCCAGGCGTCCGGTGGCGTCGACGTCCAGGTACTGTCCCGCGATCACCTCGGAGCGCAGGGCGTCCCAGAGGGGCTGGGCGGCCGCGCGCTGTGCGTCGTCGATGCCGCTGTGGTGGTACAGCTCGTCCGCCCAGACGAGGGCGAAGTCGCCGGCCAGGATGGCCTTGCTCAGGCCGTCGTGCGCGTCGGTGCCGCTGATGTCGTGGCGGGTGGCCAGGACGTGGTGGAGCGTGGGCCGGCCGCGGCGGCTGTCGGAGCTGTCCATGATGTCGTCGTGGATGAGGGCGAAGGCGTGGAAGAGCTCGATGGCGGCGGCGCACCGCTGGACGGCCGGGGTGGGCTCCTCGCCGGTGGCCGCGCTGTAGCCCAGGCAGCACAGGCGGGGGCGGATGCGCTTGCCGCCGTTGAGGACGAACGCGCCGATGCTCTGGACGGCGTGGCGCAGGGTGGGGGAGGCGTACTCCTTGGTGGCGAGGTACTGGCGCAGGTGGTCGTCGAACTGGGACGGAGCATCGGGCGTCTGGGGTGTCGCGGTGCTGGTCATGGTTCTCCTGGGATCGGTGACGGCGGGACGGCGCGGGAACGCGCGGGCGGTCTGCCGGTGATGCGGAGGCGGCCGCTCACTGCTGGGTGCGGGCGGCGTGGGCGTAGATGCGCTGGTGTTCCTGGATCCCGGTGAGGCGGTAGGGGCCGGGGGAGGTGTGGGGTGCTTCCCAGGTCGCGCCGTCGGTGGGCGTGGTGCGGGCGTGCAGCTGCCGGTACTCGTCGTAGCCGATCTCGCGGCGCTGGGCGATGGCCTGTTCGTGTTCCGCGGTGCGCAGGTGGGCGTGGTAGCCGGGGGTGATGCGGGCGGTGAGGAACTCCGCCACGCTGCCCGACCCGTAGCTGAACAGGCCCACGGAGTGGCCGTCGAGGCCGGGGGTGCTGTCGAGCAGGGAGGCCAGCGCGAGGTACACCGACGCGGTGTAGCTGTTGCCGATCACCTCGTTGTACGCCGTGGTCGGTGCCAGATCCGCGTCGATGCGTCCGGTGTCGGTGGGGAGTCCGGTGGCGCGCAGCAGCCGGTGGTGGGCCTTGTGGGCCATGCGGGTGAACGGCTGGTGGTAGCAGACGGTGTGCAGGTCCGACAGGTGGGTGCCGCCGCGCTTTTCGTAGTCGTGGTAGGCGGCTTCGAGTGCGTCGAGGTAGGCGGCGAGGGACTTCTTGCCGTCGACGAGCGCGGTGGTGCGGTAGTTGGGCCGCCAGAAGTCCATCACGTCGTGGGTGTGCAGCCCGCTGGGCCGGTCGATGGCGGCCAGGGCGGGCTCGGCGCTGACGAGCATGGCGGCCGCGGCCGCCCCTTGGGTGGCTTCGCCGGGGCTGTCGAGGTCGTAGCGGGCGACGTCGCTGGCGATGACCAGGACCTGCTCCTCGGGGTCCTGCCGTACGAGCGCGTTGGCGAACTGCAGCGCGGCGGTGGCTCCGTAGCAGGCCTGCTTGAGCTCCACCACGCGGACGTCGCAGGGCAGGTCGAGCAGGGAGTGGACGTACACGCCCGCGGCCTTGGACTGGTCGATGCCGGACTCGGTGGCGAACAGCAGGGTGCGAAGGCGCGTGGTGCCGTGGCGGTCGAGGACGGCGGCGCCGGCGTCGGCGGCCAGGGTGACGACGTCCTCGTCGGCGGCGGGGATGCTCATGGCCCGCTGGCCGATGCCCTGGTGGTACTTGGCCAGGTTGGCGCCGGTGTGGGCGGCGAGTTCGCTGTGGGTGAGGGCCAGGCTGGTGGTGCGGAAGGCGAGGTCGTGGATTCCGACGGGGAGTTCAGCGGTCATGGCGGGCTCCCTGGGCGCGCTCGATGCTGGTGTGGGCCTTCATCAGCTCACCGGGGTTGGTCTGCGCGGCCAGCAGGGACAGCTCCCCGCACAGGACCGTGGCGGCGGCCAGGGCCGCCAGGCGGCGGGCGTTGTCGCCGGTGGGGCGGTCCTCACGGCACCCCAGGCGCTGCAGGGCGTCGTCCACGCCGGGCAGGTCCTTGCCGTTGCCGGTGGTGCCGACGATGAGGTTGGGCAGGGTGCAGGAGAAGTACAGGTCGCCGTCGCGGTCGGCGGCGTAGGTGACGCCCTGGGAGCCTTCGACGATGTTGGCGGCGTCCTGGCCGGTGGCCAGGTAGAACGCGAGCAGCATGTTCGCGTAGTGCGCGTTGGCCGAGCGGATGCCGCCGGCCAGGAGCGTGCCGAGCAGGTTCTTGTGGGTGTTGAGGTGGGCGACCTGGGCCGCGGTGGTGCGCAGCTGGCGGCTGACGACGGCGCGGGGGACGAGGATCTCGGCGGTGACGTTCTTGCCGCGGCCGAGGATGCCGTTGACGGCGGTGGCCTTCTTGTCGGTGCAGTAGTTCGCGGAGATCGAGCCGTAGCGGATGCCGGGCACGGTGGCGAGCAGGTGGCCCAGGAGGGTGTCGGCGGCCAGGGTGGCCATGTTGTGGCCCGAGGCGTCACCGGTGGCGAACTCGAAGCGCAGGAACAGCAGAGGCCCGCAGATCTCGTGCCGTACGGCGAGGAGTTCGGCGTACCGGCTGGTCGTACGGGTCAGCGCGCGCAGCTCCTCGATCTTGGCGTCGATGGTGCGGACCGCGTCCAGGCACTGGGCCGCGCCCTCGCTCTCCACCAGGACGGACCGGGTCATGCGCTCGTCGACGAGCGTGGCGGTGATGCCGTCGGGCACCGCGCGCGAGACGCGGGCGCCGCGCCCTACCGAGGGCCACAGGGGTGTCTCGTACGTCGCCAGCGGGACTTCGACCTCGCCGGTGGCGGCGTTCCCGCTGACGCGGACGGGCCCGACCCAGCGCAAGGGGATCGGTGTCGCGGAAGGTGCGGGGGGAGACGGCTGCGTGGTCAGGGTGGATCGGGTCGCGGAAGAGGGGGGCATCACGAGTCCTTGGTCGTGCCGCTCGCTGAGGGGCGGCGTTGGAGCGCGAAGTCGCGCAGCTCGCCGGTCAGTACGACGTCGCAGGTGGCGACTTCGGCCGGGGTGTGCGCGCCGAGCAGGGTCATGAGTGCGGCGATCTGTTCCAGCCACTGGCGGATCTGGCTGATCAGGGCCTTCAGCCCGTCGCGTTGCAGGGTGGTGAGGAACAGGCCGGAGACGCCGGCCGCGTGCGCGCCCAGGGCGAGGCCGCGGATCACGTCCAGGGGGTGGCGTACGCCTCCGGAGGCCAGCAGCGGCAGGCCCCGGTCGCGGGCGTCCAGCAGCGCGGCGGGCGTGCTCAGGCCCCAGGAGGCGAGGAAGGCGTAGTCGGCGTGTGCGCGGCGGCCGTTCTCGATGGTGGCGAAGTTGGTGCCGCCGCTGCCGGCCACGTCCGCGACCGCCACACCCAGGTCGGCCAGGCGCGCGACCGTGCGGCCGCTGAGGCCGAAGCCGACCTCCTTGACGATCACCGGGACCGGGACGGCGGCGGTGATCGCCTCGATCGCGGCGGGCCAGCAGCCGAAGGAGCGGTCGCCTTCGGGCATGACGGTCTCCTGCACGGTGTTGAGGTGGATCTGCAGGGCGTCGGCTTCGAGCAGCCCCACGGCGCGGCGGGCTTGTTCGGGGGTGGCCAGGGCGTTGACGTTGGCCATGACGAACCCGTCCGGGTGGTGGCGGCGTACGACGGCGAAGGTGTCGGCTGTGCCGGGGTCCTTGAGGTAGGGGCTCATGGATCCGGTGGCGATCGGCAGGCCCGTCTCGCGCGCGGCGATGGCCAGGTCGCCGTTGATGGCCCCGGTCATGGGGCTGCCACCGGTCATGGCGTTGATGTAGAGCGGCACCGGCCAGGTCATGCCTGCGAAGGCGGTGGTGAGTTCGACCTTCTCGCGGTCCGTGCCCGCCAGGGCGTGATGGACCAGGTGTACGTCGTCGAACTGGCTCGGGCGGGGTGCTGCCGGACCGGAGGAGGGGGCGGGGCCCTGCTCGTGCTGGGCGAGGGCGAGGCGGACGTGGTCGTCCTTGCGGGAGGCGGTCACAGCAGCGTCCTCACGATCGGGGCGCCCAGGACCCGGCTCAGCGGTCCCCGCAGGCGCGGGCCGGCGTCGACGGGTACCTGTCCGTCGGGCACCGTCGCGGTGGTGAGCGACAGGGGGGTGATGCCCACCTGTGTCCAGTGCCGGTGCAGTTCCTTCACGCTGGACGTGGACGGTACGAAGGCGATGCCGCAGTCCCCGCCGCCGGCCCCGGACGGCTTGGCCACGCCCCCCGCGTCGTAGGCGGTACGGCACAGCGTGGCCAGCTCCGGGGTGAAGACGCCCAGGCCGGTCTCCTCGTCGAGGCGGGCGATCAAGGCGTGCGCACGGGTGACGGCACCCAGGAGCAGGGCGGGTTCGTCCTTCTCCAGCGCGCGGCCGATGTCGGCCACCACGCGCGCGCTGCGGTGCCGGAAGGCGTAGTGGCCGGTGGAGGCCCACCACGGGTGGGCGCGCAGCAGCCCGACTTTGTCGGAGGTCGAGGCCGGCCTGCTGGTCCAGCCCGCTTGCAGGGTGAGGGACACGGGCGGTGGCAGGGCCCGTATCGACAGGCCGGACCAGGGGGCGTGCAGGGTGTCGAGGATGCCGTGATGGCTCAGGTGGCCGAGCAGGGCGGCGCGGTCGGGCGGACTGTAGGTGATCCAGCCCTGCCAGATGCTGGCCGCCACGTCGGCCCCGGACGGTGCGGGGTCGAGCGTGATGCCGGCGAGCAGCGCCAGGCGGAAGCGGGTCTCGGCGGTGAGGGGGAGGCCGGCGTAGTCGGTCAGCGCTTGTACGGCGGCGGCGGTGACCGCGCCGCTCGATCCCAGGCCGATCTTGACGCCGTGCTCGTGCAGTGCGCTGCGTATCTCCAGCCGTGCCCGCACCGGCGGCCTGCCCAGTTCCGCGAGCAGGTCGTCGACGGTGCGTACCACGGTGAGCAGCAGCTCCAGGGGTCCTTTGAGATGGGCGTTGTCGCCCTCGTCGACGGCGTGCAGCCCGGTGGTGTCGCGCAGCAGTGCCACGGGCTGGGGGAGGAGGTCGGAGACGAGCTCGACGTCGTGGGCGGCGCCGACGCAGTGGGTGGCGGTGACGCTGATGTAGCGGTCGACGGCGGCGACGACGGCCGGCTGCCCGGGGGTGAGGACCGCGTACTCCCCGGCGATCATCAGCTTGCCCGGCGCGCGTACGGTGACTGGACGCTTCACTTCTCCGCCTCCCCGGTGCGCAGGCTGACGCCGGGGCCGGTGCGTGCGACGAGGGTGGGGCAGCCGGTCGCGTCGCGCAACAGCCCGGCGATGCGGGTGGCGTCGGGCGCGGGGCAGATCACCTTGACGTTCGGGCCGGCGTCCATCGTGGCCCACACCGGCTCGCCGCTCCCGCGCAGCGTACGTACCTCCTCAAGTACCCGATGGGAGGAGGCAGTTCTGTACACCACGGGCGGGGACGCGGTCTCCATCGTGTGGTGCATCCCCATCGCATTGGCCTCCGCGACACGTCCCACGGTCTCCAGGTCCCCGTCGACCAGGGCGCGCCGCAGTACGCCGATGTGGCTGCGCGTGGTGGCCAGCCAGTGCGGATAGGCGGGCGAGGTGGCCTGGGTGCGGCGCATGGCCTCGCGGCTGGAGACGGCCTTGGGCCCGCCGTCGACCAGCACCACGACGAGCGCCATGGCCACCCGCACGCTGTCAACCGGCTCGGCGTAGGAGGCCGCGTCCTGGTCCACGGCGTCCGGCGCGCCCGCGTACCAGTGGACGAAACCGCCGTGGACCGAGCGGGCGGCGGAGCCCGACCCGCGCCGTGCGAGGCGCGTGAGCCCCCGCTCGTCCAGGCCGAGCCGGAAGACCGAGGCGGCGGCGCAGGCGAGGGCGGCGAACCCGGCGGCCGAGGAAGCCAGGCCCGCGCCGAGCGGCACCGTGTTCCGCGTCGTCACCGACACGGCGACCGGACGCGGGGCGTGCTTGCGTACGAGGTCGAGGAAGCCGGTGACGCGGTGGCGCTGTTCCCCCCGGGCCGGGTTCCCGTCGATCAGCACGTCGTCCTCGACCGCGTCGGGCAGCAGCCGGACCGTCGTGGTGGTGGGGTACACGTCCAGCGTCATCGACAGGCTGTCCGCGCAGGGCAGGACCAGGTCCTCGTCCCGCTTGCCCCAGTACTTCACCAGGGCGATGTTGGGGTGGGCGACGGCCGTGGCGGTACTCATCGGGGGCTGCCTTCCTCAAGGAGGGGGGCGATCCAGGTCCGGGTGGCGCCGTGCCCTTCCAGGCGCGTGGCGAGCCGCTCGGCCTGTGCGGGGGACCCGGCCAGGGCGAGGGCGCAGCCGCCCAGGCCGCCGCCGGTCATCTTCGCGCCCAGCGCCCCGGCCGCCAGGGCCGCGTCGACCAGCATGTGCACGGGACCGGTGACCAGGCCCAGTTCCATCAGCAGGGTGTGGGTCTCGGTCAGGCGCCGGCCCAGCCGCTTGAGCTGGCCGGTGGCCAGGGCGTCGAGCCCGTCGGAGGTCAGGGAGGTGGAGCGGGTGAGGAAGTCGCGACGGCGGGCGGGGTTGAGGAGGAACGCCGTGCGCAACATTTCCACCGCCTGGCGGGTGCTGCTGGAGGTGCCGCTGTCGGCGACGACCACCCACCCCTGGCGGCCCACCGGCGGGGCGTGGGTGCGGCCTTCGTGCAGCACGGTCAGTCCCGGGTTTCCGGTGGCGTGCGCGTCGATCCCGCTGGCCCGGCCGTGCGAGACGTTCTCGGCCCGCTGCACCAGCTCGAACACCTCCGCAGCCGCCAGGCGCAGGTCCAGCAGCTGATCGAGGGCGCCGGTCACGGCCCGGGCGCACGCGGCGCTGGACCCCAGCCCACGACCGGGCGGAATGCCGCTGTCCACCAGCAGCTCCACGCCCCGTACCTGCCCGGCGCCGGCACGCTCCAAGGCGGCTTCCACCAGGGTGTGCAAGGCCTCGGGAGCCTCGATCTCGGTGGGGGATCCCGGCCTGTCGGCCGTGTGCAGGTGGAAGGAGACCAGGCCGTGGCCGGACTGCCTGCCGGGTCGTGCCGCGGCCCGGCAGGTGGCGCTCGGCAGGGCGAGGGCGACGGCGGGGGCGCCGTAGACCACGGCGTGCTCGCCCAGGAGGATCACCTTGCCGTGCGCACGGCCGCTGAAAGCAGTCCCCTCGGAGGGGAAGGCCGGTGCGGGGGCCGGCTGGAACGGGTGCGGGCGCGAGGCGTCGAGGGCGTCGGAAGCCGACGCGGGGCGCCCCCGCTCGGCCAGGTGCCGGGGCACGGGAGCGCGGCCGGAGTCCGTCCGCGCGCCGCGCAGCGGCTGGAACGCGGCCGCGGGACGAACCTCTTGGTAGATGTCACGGGTGAGCTCGGAACTGGTGTGCATGCTGCCCACACCAAGGGCACCGGCGGGCGTGTCCACGAGCCGCGCTCCCTTCTGTCAGAGCATGTCGGGCGGAGAGTCGGAAAGGCCGAGAGGCTGTTGGTACGGGCGCGTGGCCGCGTACGACGCTGGGTGGCGAGTGCCGGACGCGGCTTGCCCCCTGTGCGGCGTCAGCTGGCCGCGTCGGTGACGTCCACGCACAGGGCGACGGTGGCGCCCTCGGCGGCGAGCAGGTCCTCGTCGATGCTCTTGCCGGTCTCGGTCTCGATCTTCTGGGCGAGTTCGGTGATCTGCAGCGAGTCCATCTGCAGGTCCTCGTACAGCCGCTGGCCGGGCAGGATCTCCTCGGCGGGCCGTTCGGTGATGAGCGAGATGAGGTGCTGGACCAGGGCGAGCGTCTGGGTCTGGGTGCTCATGGGGTTCCTCACGGTGGCGTGTCGGGCGGTATGGAGATCAGAGGGGCGGCACGGGGATCAAGGGCTGAGCACCACCTGGGCGGCGTAGGTCAGGCCGGCGCCGAAGCCGAAGAGCAGCACCGGGTCGCCCGTGGTGATCGCGTCGCGCTGGCGCAGTTCGTGCAGCGCGAGGGGGACGGAGGCGGCGCAGGTGTTCCCGGAGTGGACGACGTCCTCGGCGACGGTGAGGTCGTCGGCTTCGATGCCGCGGGCGAGGAAGTCGATGATGCGCAGGTTGGCCTGGTGCGGCACGAACGCCTTCAACTGCGCGGGGTCGAGGCCCGCCTGGTCGCAGGCGCTCTGGATGACGGGTCCCAGGGCACTGGTGGTCCAGCGGAACACCTTGCGGCCCGCCATCTCCATCTGCCGTGTCCCCGGGTCGATCGCGATCAGGTCCGCCTGGGCGCCGTCGCTGCCCCAGGCCACCGGGAAGATCTGCGGCAGGGGGCAGGGGCGTACGAGCGCGGCGGCGGCGCCGTCGGCGAAGATCGGGCCGGTGTTGCGGTCCTCGGGCGCGACCCAGTCGCTCATGCGCTCGGAGGCGACGACCAGGACCTGCCGGGCGGTGCCCGCGCGGACGAGCGCGTCGGCGACCGCGAGGGCGTGACTGAAGCCGGAGCAGGCCGCGTTGACGTCGAAACCGGCCGTGGCGTGGCAGCCCAGGGCGGCGGCGACCTGGGCGGCGCCGTTGGGCATCGGCGAGGGCATGGAGCAGGTCGCCAGCACCACGACGTCGACGTCGTCGGGGTCGCACCCGGCGTCGGCGAGGGCTTCCTTGCCTGCCGCGGTGGCCATGGAGACCACCGTCTCGCTGCCGGTGGCGTGCCGGCGTTCCTGTACGCCGACGCGCTGGGCGATCCAGTCGGGGCTCACGCCCGCCTGTGCCGCGGCGTCCTCGTTGGAGATCACGGCCTGGGGCCGGTACGCGCCCAACCCCGCGATCCGCGTGCCCGGCTGGGGCACGCCGGGCATCGCTGCTTGTGCGGTGGTGTGCATATGACCCTCCCAAGGTCCAGGGGGTGGTCGGCCTGCTGTCGCCAGTAGGCAGCGCTGCCTGTGCGATGCGGCCGCCGGATGCTGCGTCACACGACGCGTTCAGATAGGGGGATCGATGCCGATCCGGTGTTCTCGCCCGTCCGCGAAGACACTGCACGCGCAGGCACTGCAGGGGTGTTCACGCGGTGCCCGGGGCGAAGAACTCAAGGGTGCGGTTGTCGTCCGGCGCCGCGATGGCGCTTCGCGCAGTGCTGGAACGTATGTTCATGAAACGCGCCGACGGCAGGGCGGCGCCAGCCGTCCCGACCACCGGGGAGGGCAAGCGGTTGAAATCTTGTGCGCTTGTGAAACGACAAGCGTTGCGCGCCACCCCATGAGCCGTGCTGCGGGATGGGGGCATACCGGGGCACGCGGAGGACAGAGCAACTGGCCCGTTCAGAAGCACGTTTCGTCGCCTCAAGCCCTGAGGGGGGCGAGGCGTTCGGTGGCCGACCTCGACCGGGAAACGGAACCGTGCTTCGTGCGTGGGTGCGTCAGACGGGAGCGGGCACGCGGTGTGCGGGGTGCCGGGTGTGGCTGATGGCGCGGAGGCGCTTGCTGAGGGTGGTGGCCTGGGGCTGGCGGGGGTAGCGGGCCAGATGCTGGGCGAGTGTGTCCAGGGCCGTGTCGGCGTGGGTGGAGTGCAGGTGAGGGTAGTGCTCCAGGAAGCGCTGGCCGTGCAGGGCCGCGGCCTCGACGTGACCGACCTGGAGGCGGAGTTCGGCCAGCCGGGCCTCGGTGAGGGCAGTGGACTTGCGCTGCTCGGGCACGCGGCGGTCGGCGGAGGACTGCAGCGCGACCAGCGCCTGTTGGGTGTCGCCGAGGGCGTGCAGGGTCTGCGAGCGCTGGTAGTCCAGGGCGGCCCGGGGGTAGTAGCCGAACGGGTCGTCGCTGCTGTCGGCCCGGGCGTGGTGGTCTTCGGCCCGGGCCAGGTCGGCGGCGGCGTGGCGGTGGTCGCCGTTGACGGCGTGGGTGTGGGCGCGCTGGATGAGCAGGAACGACGCGGTGGCCGGGCCGCCGTGCGAGGTCAGCGTGTCGACGGCGGCTTCGGCGAGGTGATGGGCGTGCAGCGGATGGCCGAGCCTGAGGGCCTGGACGCTCATGGCGCGCAGGGTGATCGCGTACAGGTGGGGGGCCTGAGCCTGCTCGGAGAGGTCCAGGGCGGTGCGGAAGTAGCGCTGGGCCAGGCCGGGGTGGCCGGAGTCGTCGTTCATCGTGGCGAGCAGGTGGGTGAGCTGGGCCGCGCCGGCCAGCAGGTCGGCGTGCAGCGGGCCGGTGGCCGGGGCGTGCAGCAGGTGGCTGACCTGGTCGCTGAGATAGGTGGCGAGCATCGCGCGGATGTGGGCGCCGCCGTGGCGTTCGGCGAGGGTGGCGAACGTCTGGGTCATCTGCCGCAGGACCAGGGCGTCGCACTGCGCCACGCGGGCCGCGGCCGTCATCGGCGCCTGGCGGGCGGCGGTGGGCGCGGCTGCGCGCACCGGGTCGGCGAATGCGCTCGCGAAGGACCCGGTCAGGGCCAGGGAGCCGACGGTGTACGCGGTCTTGGCCAGGAAGGCCCGGCGCTCGGGGTCGGTTTCGGTGGTACACAGGTTCAGCAGACGGCGCACAGGATCGGCCTCCACAGACTGCGTGT
This sequence comes from Streptomyces sp. NPDC001941, assembly GCF_040296945.1. Lineage (NCBI taxonomy): Bacteria > Bacillati > Actinomycetota > Actinomycetes > Kitasatosporales > Streptomycetaceae > Streptomyces > Streptomyces sp. NPDC001941. Next base: position 22,497 of record NZ_JBEOYE010000065.1, read on the forward strand.
CGCACGGCGGCAGCGGTGTCTGCGGTGACCGGGTCAGGCCCGCGTCCTGCGCGGTGACCAGGCGGCCCAGGCGCTGGCTGAGTGCGGCTGCGACCAGCTGGGGGACCGGGTGGCGAGGAAGGGTGCCGGCGAGCCAGTGGGCCACCGCAGTTCGCTCGTACCGTAGCGCCAGCCCTTGGGCCGCGCCTAGGGTTCGCACCGCGCGGGCCAGTGCGTCTCCTGTCCATTCTGCTTCGGTCAGCAATGCCGCCAGACGCCGGTTCGGCGCGGAAGCGGGCATGGTCGTCTCCTTCGTGGACACTTCCCTGTTGTCGTCACGAGGACACAGCTTGCTTGCAGCCGCCACATCCCAAGTGCTGGGCAGCATCCGTCCCGATGCCCCGCCGGGCACGAACCGGGCTGCTCATTTCCCTTGGATGCGCCGACTTTTCAAGCGTCGGCGAAACTGGACTCGCATGTGTGCTCCCTTAGCGTGCCCGCGATCGGCACATGCATTCCGCACGTTCCCGCCGCGCGGCGTCGCCGTGGCCGACGACGCGCGTACCGGGTTTCGGAGAGGTTTCACGGCTCCTGGCGAACTGGGCTTTGGCCTTGCCCGGCCACGCTTCATCAGGTCAGAAACGGCCGGATCTGGTCCGTGCCGACCGGCCGCGCGGTAGATCGATTCACAAGCGCGCAAACTTTTACCATGTTCACGTACCTGGCGGCCACGCCCCTTCCCTGCCGGCACGACCATGTCCTTGAATCAGACTGATACGTCGTTCATTCGAACAAGACGGATGGCCCGACGCATCGGACCACAGTGCTCCACACCCGTACCATCCTCGCCGCCGATACCGGCAGCGCCTTCACCCCCACCGAGGGACACCCCCCTCTCAAGGAGGATGGCGAACCGGGGCGTGATCCCTTCCCGCCGCGCTTGATCCGGCCCTCGGCCTGGGACACCCCCGCGACACTCCCCAGGACGAGGAGGGGTCTTCTCCCTCTGCCCCAGAACCGCGGCACCCCTCGCCACGACCACACGTGAGGCCCCGACACTCACTTGGAGCCGGTCATGGACCAATTCCACTTCCCCAGACAGACCTTGAGGTAGCTCGCTGCCTTCCCCGGCTCGACCGACAACGCGATGTCCAGCCGGCGGCCCGTCACAGGCCCGAACACACCCGGCCCGACCCAACGCACACTCCACGCGGTCCACATCGACATGCCGGGATCCGGAGCAGTGCCATCAAGGCTGACGCGAGGGTGACGGGCTGCGCTGCCCGCCCTCGCCGGATGGGTCAGGAGCCACCGCTCCGGACCCCCTGAACCCGGTGACTCAAGGCCACGGCCAGACCGCGTACGCGCAACTCCCTAGCCCTGCCCCACATTCACAAACGCGCAAGTTTTCGACGCGTGTCCGTATTGCTCGCCGAGCGGACATTGTCTTCGCGACAGGTGCGCGGAGACGCTTCGCTGGGCCCCTCCTCTCATGACAGGTGGTGAACCTCGTGGACCAGATCCAATGCACCGCACCGATCTGCCCTGACACGTTGTACTTCCGCGGCTCGGGGACTGAGGCCTTCGACGAACTCGCCCGAGCCCGCACGGGCTGGGACCTGCTGTGTGCCGCACACACCATGTGGTGCGGGCCCGGCTGCGAGATGACCCTCGAGTGCAGGTTCCTGCACTACCACGACCGGGACCTCACTTCCCGCCCGCACCGTACGGTGCGCTCGCGCTACTCCAAGGACACCGCGCACCTCTTCGGCCTCATGGGCGGAAGCGGCTACCAGGGCGGCACGTCACAGTCCCACGAAGTCAACCTGTGGCCGCTGCTCGAAGACGTACTGGCCAAGTCCGACCCGGTCCGCAGTGCCGAGGGGCTGGTGCACTGCGACTACTCGGACTGGACGAAGAAGCAGGGCGCCAGCGCGAACGACACCATCGCCTTCGCCTGCCGCGACTCCATCCAGTGGATGGCCAACTGGTGCGGAGACCGCTACGGCCACGACCCCTCCGGCGTGCGCTACGTGGCGTTCTCCACCATCTGCGACGACATCTGCATCCCCGCCCTCGACCTCGTCAACGAGCGCTTTCGCATGTACGGGCGTTCCGTGCGCGACCTCATGGCCGACATGGACCGCAGCGGATGGGGTTCCGACGCACCCAACATCCTGCTGGCCCTGATCCGCCAGTACACCCTGCAGTACGCCGAGAAGGCCGCCTTCGGCCACGGCCACGGCCACCGCAGCGTCCACGACCAGCTCAACGAGGCGAGCGGCGTATGGGACAGCGTCGTCTACCGCACCCACACCGCGAACACCTACGGCGCCTCCGTCGTCGTGGGCCGCACCATGGACTCAGGCCCCGTCACGGAGACCTGGCTCATGGACAGCAGCATCTGCGACGCGATCTCCATGGACCTGTGCAAATCGGCCCTGCGGGTCTACGCACACGACGACCACATGCCCACCGCGAACGCCCAGACCGAGAGGGAACGCGAGGGGGGCTACCACTCCGTGTACCTCGACCTCATCGATGACCTCGTCGCCACCGGCGCCCCCGACGCCACCGTCCACTTCGGCCGATCCGGATTCCTCTTCGTCCAGGTCCAGGACCGGTACCAAGAACGCCGTGCTGGACGACGCTTCGCCATCACTCCGACCATGAACCGCACACTCGGCGACCTGTTCGGCACCAGCCCGGCCGACCCGCTCATCGACGGCCTGTTCCGCCTGCAACACCTCGCCCGGCAGGACCGGCAGGAACACACGGGCCCCGTCACCACTCCCGAGTCGCTCTCCGCCCGGCTGGCCGAGCAGGCCGCCGAGAGGATGAACCGGCGGGCCCAGTCCTACGTGCACCACGACGTCCAGCCCCCGCACCGCGACCTGCCGGCCCCAGACGGTGAAGGACGTTGCGCCTGCGCCCGCAGCTGGATTCACGCGGTCCACGCCCTGGCGGCGAAAGCCGACAGTCCGCAACGGCTGCACGACCTCCTCACCGGGCAGCTGCTCCCCGGAACACCGCACCTCACGCCCCAGCAGTATCAGAGCCTGTGCCCGAGCGAGGACGCCTGGGCGGCCGCCAGCAGCTGCCAGATCGCGTGCGGCGCAGAAGCCTGTGAATGGGCCGTCTACGCCGACCACGCGTGGAACACCACCCAAGCGACCGGGCACACCTGCACCGACTCGCGAACCGCCTGAGCCGTGCACGTCGGCCCCCACGGAGGCACATGTGCACCCGGACGGGAAACGACCCGACCGCCACCACGGGGGCGGCTGCGCCAACCTGAAGGTGTACGGCGTCAGGGCCTGGATATCAGCAGCCGACGTCAGCATCTCGTACGGAGGCCCGGAAACGCTGACGTGCTGGGGCCTCACCAACGCCGCCCACGTCATCCGCACTCCCTGAGCCAAGTTCTCCAGACCGCTCGGGACCACCGCCGTCACGCCCGTGGGGCCCACCCCTCCTCGGCGTTTCCGGTGAGCCAAGATTCCGTGTCTCAGCCGGCAGCGCCTCACGATCGCGGAGAAGAAAGATGACTGACATCACGCAGGCCCCGAGCGCCCTGCCTCTACTCGGGCACGCCCTACCTCTGCTTCTGGATAGGTCCCGTTTCCTCAGCTCTCTGCCGCAGCACGGAGACCTGGTGTGGATCCGGATCGGCCCGCAGAAGGCGCTCGTCGTCACGACCGCCGAACTCAGCACCCGCATGTTGCGAGACGACCGCACCTTCGACAAAGGCGGCGTCATGTACGACCGGATCAGGGAGATCACGGGCAACGGGGTCTCCGCCTGCCCCCACGCCGACCACCGACGGCAACGACGTTTGATCCAACCGTCTTTCCAGCGCGACCGCATCCCCACCTACATGCCGACCATGTACCAGCAGGCGACACGCTTGACGGATACCTGGCATGAAGACGTTCCGGTACGCATCTTCACCGAGATGAAGAAGACGACCGCCCGAACGACACTCTCCGCCCTCTTCTCGTCCACGCTGCCGGACGACGGCATCGACAGCCTGGTAGACGACCTCGACACGGTCGTGTCCGGGATGGTGAAACGGTCCATCATGCCTGGCCTCGTCAACGATCTGCCGACTCCGGGCAACCGCAAGTACCAGCGAGCACGGGAACGCGTACACGAAGTGGTCATCGGCCTCATCGCCCAATACCGGCACCAGACTGCCGACAACGAAGACTTGATGTCCGTCTTGGTCGCCACCCGCGACACTGAAGGTGACAATCAGTCCCTGAGTGACATCGAGCTCAAGGATCAGGTCGTCACCTTCCTGATGGCCGGGACCGAAACGACGGCCGGCACCCTTAGCTGGGCCCTGCACCTTCTCACCCGGCACTCGGACATCGACGCCCGGCTGTACGCCGAGGCGATCGAGGAAGAGGCACGGCTCCAGGCCGGGGGGAAGCACGACCCGGCCCGCTTGCCGATGGCCCGCAAGGTCATCCTCGAAACGCTGCGGTTGTATCCGCCGGCGCCGATGATCACTCGGCTCGCCACCCAGGACACTGAACTCGGCGGGCATCGCGTTCCTCGGGGTACCACCGTGATCTTCGCCCCCTTCACCATTCAACACCGGCCGGACCTCTACCCTGACCCGGACGCCTTCCGCCCCGACCGCTGGCCCGAGCACGGCTCCACGCTCCAACTGCCGCGCAGTCCGTTCAGCGCGTTCGGTGGAGGGGCCCGCCAGTGCATCGGGGACACCTTCGGCCTCACCCACGCCACCGTCGCCCTCTCCACAATCGCTGCCCGCTGGCGACTGCACCGCACCACAAGGCGCGAGCCCCGACCGGGGATCAGCCTCACCCTTGTCCCGCCCCGACTGACCCTCACCCCCCACCGCCGCCCCACCGACACGAACAAGAGCACCCCCCAAACCACTCACGGTTCACTCCGCGGGGTCCCTTCAGCAGAAGACTCCCGATGAGCACCGAGACCATCACCCTGGCCTCAATCCGCACCGTGATTGCCGAACTGCCCGCCGCGTTCATCTCCCGCTGCGAACTGCCCGGTTTCTTCTGTCCGATCGAGCCCGTCCGGTACCCGCTCGCGGTGAAGACCGAGGCGGCCTGTATCGAGTGGATCGACGAAGCCGGCATCGCCCCGGTTCCGCGTGTCCGCCAGGTCTTGATCGACACCAACTGCGCTGGCCGTTCGGTGCCATCCAGCAGATCTCCGACACGGAGAAGTCGCACGTCCCCATCGTCGAGCAGTACCTGACCCACCGGCTCAACTCCTCCGCTGCACTGACACTCATCATGGCGATCGAGTCGATGTATGACGACGAGATCCCCGGGGACTTCCTCGACGGCCCCGCGATGCGAGCGCTGGGCGAGATGGCGGCACTGATTGTCTGCGTCGACAACGACGTCATCTCCTGCCCGCTGGAGAACCAGGCGATGAAGTCCCGGCAGAGCTTGATCAACAGCATCGCCCACCACGAGGCGATCCCCCTCGACGAGGCGCTGGGCCGGACGATCGACATCCGGGAGAGGCGCCAGCCGCTGTCCCACCCGATCCAGCGCCGGCCGCACACGGTTGCAGGAGTGCTCGAAGGGATGAATCATGCCGATCTCCTGGATCACAGGGCACGGTGATCGCGTCGAGGGGGAGCTGAACCCCCGTGGCTGGGGCCTGCTCGACTTCCGGCCCCCCGCACAGACGGCCCTCTGCGAGGGTCTCGAGACGGGGTGCGCCTGCGAGCGGTGCCGGACCGCCTTCGAGCACGACCCGCGGCCGTTCGCGGCCAAGATGCGTGAGCACCACGAGGCGAAGGTCTCCAGGCGCACGTTGAGCGAGCCCTCGGGGACACCCGAGACCCCGGTGTGCCGCTCCCTTCTCGTGGAAGGGCTGCCCGCACGGATCACCGTGCGCAACGGCGTCTTCGACGCCGTGACACACGACCTGTCCGGTCTGCGGGACGAGGCGTGGTTCCGGTCCTTCACCGAGCGGCTCGGACTGCCGGAGACGGCGGTCGTCGAGGAGTGGGAGGGCCGGCTGCTGTGGAGTGCGGTGCAACGCGAGGACTTCACGACCTACCACGGGCAGTGGCAGAAGATCAGCGCGGAACTCGCGGACCACATACCTGATTCCCACTACCCCTCCGGCGGGCGGGCGGGGCATCGCGCCCCGTTCGTCGACGTCGGCCTGGGCTCGAGTCTGGGGTTCTTCTGGGCGCTGAACACCGACTGGGACGTGCAGTTCTCGGCGGCGGTGGCGACCTCGATCGCGTACTGGGCCGACATGGCCAGCGGCGTGGACGCGCCCACCGGGAACCTGGCGGAGATCTTCGACGTGCTGCCTTCGCTGGCCTCAGCCTGTTCCACCGGTCGGACCGACAACCTCTCTGCCATGAAGGTCCTCGCCATGGAGTACTTGGGTGCCGCCCGGGCGACCCCTCTTTCGGGCCCGCTGCCGGCCTTGGAGGACGTGTGGCTCAGTCGCCTCGCCGACGTCGGCGCCCGGGAGTCGTGCGTACTGATGACCGGATGCGGTGCGGCGTTCAGCGACCGCCGCAGCGACGAGGACACACGCTGCCTGGTGGCCTGGGGAGTGATCCATGACCTCTACGACCTCCCCCGCGACGTCGCCACCAGGAACACGGTCAACAGCGTTCTGTGGGCCCTGTTCGCCGGGTACACCGGGCACCAGATCGCAGACTGGCTCCGCGACACCGTCGCCCTCGCCGCCCGAAGCGGATCCTGCGCCGCAAAACTGCTGCTCTGCACCGCATTCGTACACGTCGCCAACCCCCGCTGGGCTGTCAGCGGGGTCGCCCTCGCCGACAGGCTCCGCTGGCCCTCCGCGCCGCCTCTCCACCCTGCCGCCGACAAGCCCCTGCCCGCTTACATCCGCCACCCGCAATCCCTCAATGACCTGGGGGAACCCGCCTGCATCTGCGTGGAAACCGAGGTCTCACGCGCCCTGGGAACCGCCGCCCTCACGGCCCTCGACGGCACGGTGCCCCGATTCACCGGAAGTGCCGCGCGCCTGGAGGCCCACGACACCGGCATGTCGGCGCTCATCACTCAGGACTGGGACACACTCGTCGACCTCTCCCGCACGGCCTGGAGCACCTTCCTGCACGACCTGGACAGGATCGCCGACTGGACCGACAACAGCTGAGCGCAGTCCCGACCAGCAGCGACAGATGGCACAGCGCCCGTCAACGCCGCACCGGCCCGGCGAACTCCCCTCCCTCGCTCTGACACCTGCAGCCTTCTGCGACCAAGGAGCCGTCGTGAACAGCTCTGTCCCAGGCGCCGCCAAGACCTCGACGTCGAATTCGGGTGAAAGCGCGCCCTTCACCTCCGGAACAGCACCCGGAGGCCGACCGGTCATCGGGCACGTCCTGCCGTTGATGCGCGACCCCGCCGCCTTCCTGGCGTCGCTGCCCGCCTTCGGGGATCTGGTCGAGATCCGCCTCGGCACGACCCGCGCCCATGTGCCGTGCCATCCGGAGCTGCTGTGGCAGGTGATGGTCGACGACCGGCTCTTCGACAAGGGCGGGAAGTACTACGACCGGGTACGGGAGATGGCCGGAAACGGGGTGGCCACGTGCATGCACGATGACCACCGGCGCCAGCGCCGCCTCCTCCAGCCCGCCTTCCACGCCTCTCGGCTGATCCGTTACGCGCAGATTATGGAGCAGGAGATCGCCGGCCTCACCGGGGCCTGGAGCCGAGCCCAGAGCATCGACGCGTACCCCGTCCTGTACGGGATGGCGCTGCGTACGCTGACCCGGACGCTGTTCTCCTCACAGGTCGACGCCGACACCGTCGAGGGCATCAGGCGCTCCTTCGACACCGTCTTCGGCGGCTTCTTCCAGCAGATGTTCCTGCCGCGCTTCACACGGCGCCTGCCCCTGCCGGGCAACCTGCGCCATCAGCGGGCACTGCGGCACCTGCGGGCGGCGGTGCCGCAGGTCATCGCCGACTCGCGCGAGGCCGACGACGACGGGAACCTGCTGGCGGCCCTGCTGGCCGCCCATGCCGACCAGGACGTGCCGGTCGACGACGCACAGCTCCACGACCACGTCGTGACCGTCCTGGCGGCGGGAAGCGAAACCGTCGCCGCCACGCTCACCTGGTCGTTGTACCTGCTGGCCAGTGACCCGCAGGCGCAGGAACGGCTGCAGGCCGAAGCCGACGCGGCTCTGGCGGGCCCGGTGGCGACGTGGGACAACCTCCCCGACCTGCCCTTCACACGGCGTGTCCTGACCGAGACCATCCGCCTGTATCCACCGGGGTGGATGTTCTCCCGCGTCACCACCAGCGACACCGAGCTCGCCGGCAAGCGCCTGCCCGCAGGCACCACCATCGTCATCACACCCTTCCCGGTCCACCGCAACCCGGAGATCTTCCGTGACGCCGGCTCCTTCGACCCGGACCGATGGCTGCCCGAACGAGCCGCGCCCCTGCCCCGCGGAGCCTTCTCGGGCTTCGGGGCAGGCGCGCGCAAGTGCATCGGAGACGACTTCGGCATGGGGGAGTGCGCCATGGCCCTGGCCACGATCGCCCGGCGATGGGACGTCCGCGCACAACCGGGTGCCGACACCCGGCCGGTTCCCCTCGCGGGCTTCTACCGTCCGCGCCGGCTCTCCCTCCAGCTGACCCGCCGAGGGCCGGCGGAGGGCCTCGCGTGAGCGGAACCGAAGCGGTCGCCATCGTGCCCCCGCTCCCGGCCGCCGTCCGCGCCCGCGACCAGGCCATGCAAGAGCACCTGGCGTGGATGCAGGGCCACGGCCTCCTCCGCGCCAGCGCCGATCTGGCGCGCCACCGCAGGCACCGCCTGGCCGAACTGGCCTGGCACACCTACCCCGAGGCGACCGGAGAGGACCTCCGGCTGGGCTACGACGTGATCGGCTGGCTCTACGCCTTCGACGACCTCGTGGACGACCCCGCCACCGAAACCAAAGACGTCATCGACCACACCCGGCGGCTCTGCCACGTCCTGTTCGCCGCCGAAGCCCCCTCCACCGTCGACCACTGCGCCTACACCCGCTCCTTCCACGACCTCTGGTCGCGGTCGCAGGAGCCGATGCCCCGGACATGGCGCGCCAGGGCCGCCTTCCACTGGGAGCGCTACTTCTCCAGCCAGCCCTACGCCATGCCCCACGGATCACAAGGCCTCGCCACCGATCCCGACGAGTACCTGGAGCTCCGAAGGGGCTCCTCAGGTTCGGAGGTCGTCCTGGACCTGGCCGAGCGACTCCAGCACTTCTGCATCCCTCCTCCGGAGTACCACAGCACGGCCCTGCGCCGACTGCGCCGCATCACCGTGGACCTGCTCAACCTGACCAACGACCTGCACTCGGCCGCGCAGGAAGCCGCAGCCGGAGGGCGACAGAACATGGTCCTGCTCACCCAGGCCGTCGAGGGCGTCGACCGGACAGCGGCACGGGCCCATGTGGGGCGCATGGTCGACACCCTCCTGGCGGAGTTCGCCGCGGTGCGCCCCCAAGCCGACCGGCTCGCCGGCAGGCCCGGCTCTGCCGCGCGGGCGTCGGTCGAGGCCATGTGGAACTGGATCCACAGCTACGACGCCTGGGGACGGCAATCGGACCGCTATCGCAACCAGAGGCAGCAATGAGCGACAACGACCGCGGCCGGAACGAAGCCGTGATCATCGGTGCCGGATACGCCGGGCTGCTCGCCGCCCGCGTCCTGGCCGACCACTTCAACCGAGTCACGCTGATCGAACGCGACGAGATCACCGAAGAGACGACCTACCGGTCCGGCATCCCCCAGGCCCGCCACCCCCACGTGATGCTCGCCAAGGGCTCACAGATCCTCGAGGACCTCTTCCCCGGCCTCACGGCCGAGCTGCACGCCCGGGGTGCACCCGTCTTCGACTTCGGCAGCGGTTTCCGGATGCTCCTGCCCAGTGGATGGGCGCCGCGCACCGAACTCGGCATCCAGGTGCAGTCCTTCACCCGGGTCCTCCTGGAACGCACGATCCGCAGCCGGGTCATGGCGATCCCCAACGTCCGGCTTCTGGACCGCCGTCACGTGACCGGACTCACCGGCGGGCGGCAGATCACCGGCGTCCTGACACAGATCCGGAACGGCCAGACCGCGAGCGACAGCCTGGAACGACTCCGGGCCGACCTCGTCATCGACGCCAGCGGCCGCTCCACCCGGCTGCCCCAGTGGCTGACCGAACTCGGATACCCCCTTCCCAAGACCCGTACCGTCGACGGAAACCTCACCTATGCCTCGCGGCTCTACCGGATACCGCCGGGCAGCACCGCGGACTGGAGAGTCTCCGCCCAGACGACCTTCGCCCCCACCATCAGGTCCGGAGCCACCGTCGTCGCGGTCGAGGACCGGCAATGGCTCACCACGCTCCTGGGAGCAGCGGGACGACGCCCGCCGACCGAGGACGCCGAGATCACCACGTACGCCGCCATGCTGGCCAACCCCGACCTGAGCAAGATCCTCACCGAGGCCGACCCCGCATCGGCCACCTACCGGTACACCAAGCTGGGCAACCGATGGCACCGCTACGGACGCAGAGGCCACTGGCCCGAACGGCTGCTGGCCGTAGGAGACTCCACCTGCACCTTCAACCCCATGTACGGCCAAGGCATGACCATCGCGGCGTTGGAAGCCGTCCTGCTCCGCGACCTCCTGCGCACACGCTGCGACCTCAATGGCCTCGGGCGACGCTTCCACCGCCGCGTCAACAAAATGCTCCTCATCCCCTGGGCGAGCGTCACCAGCAACGACCTCGGCTGGCAACCCGGCCGACCACCACCCCTGGCCCGGATCATCCGCTGGTACTTCAGCACCCTCCTGGCCTGCCTCCCCGCCGATCCTGCCCTCTACCGGCGCTTCGCCCGCGTCCAGCACATGCTCGACCACCCCCGCCGCCTGGTAGCCCCGGCGGTCCTGCTCCACGTCCTCGTCCAGGCCATCCGGCAGGCTCGCACGACACCAACCGCCCTCACTCACGACACCAGCGAAGAGACCTGACATGGAGGCCACCTCGCCGGTGGCAGCACTCCCGGCCTCCACGACCGTCACGACAGCGGCCACCAGCACGCTCTCCGGCTTCCCGGGGCAAGGCCCCTTGACGCGGAGTTCCGGTTCCCGGACGGAGAGCTGCCCCGGATCGCGGCCGGCAGACAGCGGTACGCCAGAACATACGGAGATTCACTCCCGCGCCCTGAGGAGGTGGGGATCATCACCATCGAGAACCGCATGTCCACGAACGGCGACCCCAGAGGATCCCGGCCGCAGTCCAGCAGCATCGGGGAATCAGTCCGCTACGGCAGCTTCGCGCTGCAGCCCCCGCAGATCCGTGCTGCGGTCGTCTCGCTGATAGCCGGCTACCGCCGGCTCGAAGCGGCCGGGGCGCGGGGGCGACAGCGGTGCGAGGGCCCCTTGTTCGTCCACCAGGACGGCACCTTCGAATGCCACGGCGGCTGCCCGAACCCGACCGGCACCTGGCACACCCCCGCGGCACTGCAGTACTGCACCCACGCCCGCACCCCGCACCGCAGGTCCCCGCTGCGCAAGCACTGCCCGGCCTGCACCCCCGCCACGCTCCGCAGACGACGCCGCTGACACCCTGCGGGTGCCGCCCGCGAGATCACCGAGCACACCGCAACCCGCGGGCCGGCCACCGAGCCGCTCGGCTCGGTGACCGCTTGCCGCGGCCGTCGGCGTACGCGTCCTCGCCGCCGACCGGGCTGCCCGATCCGGCAACCGGGGTCAGGGACGCGGGCACTCGTCCGCGAGCTTCTTCAGCCGGCGCAGGCTCTCCTCCTCGGGCAGGGCAGCGCCCAGTGCCCGTTGCATCAGATGCCGGGCGAATCCGGCGTCCTGACCGGCGGTGTACATCACGTGGACGTCCTTGTAGTCGAAGAACAGGCGGGACTGTCCCAGGACCAGCTCGGTGAGGTGGGTCGTGGGCACGTGCCCCTCAGGTCCGGGCGGAATCAAGTGCAGTGACACGTTGGGGTGTTCGGCCAGGGCGCACAGGTGCGTGATCTGCTCGTACGCGAGCAACCAGTGGGGACCGATGTCGACGACGTCGTACCCGAGCACCACCCGAATCGGCTGGGACGGGTCCAGACCAACGCGCCGCGCCATCTCCGCCGCCTGCTCTTCGGCGGGCAGACCGCTGACGCCCACGGGGAGTCCCGGCGGGAGAAGCGGCGCCGGCAGACGCGTCGCGGCGTAGATCGTGCGGCGCTCGGCAGCCTTCTCGCACGCGGCGAGCCGCGCCAAGCGGCCAGGCGAAAGGTCCCAGAGCCGCCGCTCTTCGAGCAGGCGCAGAAGCTGGGTTCGACTGCGTACGCCGGGTGGCAGGGGACCGCACGACGCGTAAATGCCTCCGTGTTCCAGGACTTGCCTGCTGGCCGCCCACACCGCGAGGGCCTGCGGGGTGAACAGCGCCGACAGAGAAGCACCGAGCGACTGGGTGAGGCCGGACTCGTGAGGGTTCACCCGGTCGCCTCCTGGTCCGCCAGCCCGCTGTCGGTCCGCGGCTCGGACTGGGACAGCGCGGTCCAGGCAGGTCTGGACGGCAGGAGCCCAGCGGCCTGGGAGGCGTTGATCGTCGCCGCGAGCGGGGCGACCCCGCAGGTTAAGGCAAAGATCGCGAGGATCCTGCGGAGACGTCGGGAGTCAGCTTCGTCGCTCTCACGGGCATGACGGGCGTAGCTCTTCACCATGGGTCCTTCTGGGGTTTGGGGAGGGGCGCCCACCCCGGGCAGCGGGAGTGCCGGGAGTGCCGGGAGTGCCGGGAGTGCCGGGTGGACCGGGTGGACCGGGTGGGGAAGCTCTGTCGCAATACGGCCGCGGCGCTGCGGGTGTGGACGGCTTCAGGTGGGTGGTGCGTCGGCAGGGTCCGGGCCGGCGCACCACCCGGCGGCCGGGGCCTCGAGGTCGAATTCGGGGCCGTACCGCCGACCCCCGTGGACGCGATGCCAACGGGAGTCCTTCCTCCCTCGCGTGCGCAGAGCGCGCAGGGGAGGGGGCAGAGGGGAGAACTCAGCGTGCGACGGCGGGCAGCGGGCGCTTCGGGGGATGCCACGGTGTCTGGCCGGTGACGATCCCGTAGACGAGCAGCAGGATCACGATGGCGAGGACGAGCAGGTAGATCGCGCCCGCGCGACGGCGGGCGTTCACTGCGGGCTTCGGCCGATCACAGCGGCCACTGCCCAGGGGTTGGCGTCGTTGATCTGGTCGAGGTACTGCACGGCGATCGGCCGCAGAACTCGTGCCCAGCCCATCGCCCGGAAGTGCCACGCTTCGCGTGAGCGGGGCACGAGGTAGGAGATCTCGATCTGGCCCTTGCCCTCGGCGATGGCGTTCGCGGTCTCCGGGAACAGGCGACGGCCCTCCGTCAGCTCGCGGACCATCAGCTCGTAGGCGCAGTGCAGGTCCTTGATGGTCTGCTCGGACTCCTGCTGCGGGGGCGCCTGCTGACCGACGCGTAAGAGCGCCGCGCAGGTCCTCAGCACCTGCTGGACATCGGCGGCGGACGTGGTGGACGCGGTGACCATGGAGCTCTCCTCAAGATGGATTCGGGGCGTACCCGGGGTATGGCGGAAGGGCTGGTGCACCGCGCCGTCGCGCACTCGGGGGCACGCGACTGCGCGGTGAACTCTCCCGCTCAGCGAAGTGCGCCTGTGAGACCCGTCCGCCTGCACCGAGCAGGTGGGAGTGCCAGGCGGCAGGGAAGTTCAGGGCCGGGCGTGCTCGCTGAGCACGTCGAGGTGATCGAGCAGCACCACGCAGTGCGGTGCCAACCGGTACAGCCGCGCCATGTACGAGGCCGCGTTCGCGGGCACCGGGGGAGGCGCGTACAGCTGCCTGCGAGCCTCAGCCACCGCGGTCAGGCCGTCGCCTCGAAGTGGGGCCGCCGCGTGGAGCTCCAGGGCCTTCTTCTGTACGTCCAGAACGAGCGTGGCCAAGGAGTCCTCGACATAGCGCAGACTCTTGCGGACCGCGTCGAACTCAAGGAACGCCTCGGGCGGATCACCGCTCAGGATGCTCGCGCAGGCGTCGCGGATTCGGCCGCGGCCCGCCGGGGTCAGGGTTCTTGCCGGGGGGACGTACGGGGGGCCACTGGCCCGCTCGTACGACTGCACCACCGCTTCGGAATCGACCGCCACTGGACCGTGGCCCCCACACTCCGACGGCAATCCCGTCTCGCGGAGGAACGCACCGCGATCACGGAGTATGGCGCGCAGGTGACCAAGCTCGCTCCGGCCGGCGACAAGGTGGTTGAACTCCGGTACGAGGACGCCGCGGACCGTGCGCGTGGTGATCGCCGCGACGACCTCCGCCCACCCCGGTCGCCGGTCCAGGACGTGCAAGCGGTCCTGGTCCTCGACCACACGGCACGGGTTCCACTCGTGGGCGTGGGCGTACCGCTCCATGAAGTCGATCATCTCGTCAGAGGACAGCGCGGTGCCCGCGACCAGGTAGAGCAGAACGTCAGTCCTGGCGTCACCATCGGTCGTCTGGTGCAGGGGAGAAATCGCTGACATGACGACCCTTCGCAGATCAGAGGCATGATGCGGCATGAGGGACGACGGTTCGAGCGATCCAGCCTCACCGTCACCCGCACTTGCTCTGGCTCAACTAGCCTGATGCACACGCAAGTTCAGCTGCAACAAGTACGCGAGTTGCACGGAAAGTGGCATAGTCTGTTGCGGTAACAAGGGGGTTCGCTGCGCGCACAGAGGCTGCCAGAATCGGAACAGGCGCAACGGTGCCGAGCACAACAATGGTGAAACCTGGAACAGCGGCCCTCGTAGTCAGGTCAGGTCTGTCCACGATGCTCATAGCCGTGGGCGGAGAGTTGAGCTCGAGGAGGCAAGGAAGTGCCAGCGAAAGTCGGAACGACCATCCGGCGAATCCAGCTGGGCCAGGAGCTCTTGCGCTTGAGAGAGCGGGCGGGCCTCACGTTGGACCAAGCCGCCGAGGGCCTGCCCTTCCACCACACCCGGATCTCCAAGTTGGAGAACGGCACGACCAAGCTGAAGACCGGCGCCCAGCTCCGCCAGCTCCTGGAGCGCTACGGCGTCACCGACGACAAGGACGTCGCCTTCCTCGTCGACCTGCACGCCAACTCCTTCAGCCGCGAGTGGTGGCACCCCTACCGCAGCGTCATGCCCTCGGGCATGTCCTTCTACGTCGGTCTGGAACAGGACGCCACCCGGATGAGCGTCTGGCAGCCCAACGTGGTCTTCGGACTGCTCCAGACCGAGGCGTACGCACGCTCCCTGTTCGAGGCAGCGAAGCCCATCGATGAGCGGACCACGGAGTTCGTCGAACGCAACACCCAGGTGCGCATGGAACGGCAGAACGTCCTGCACCGCTCCGAGCATCCGATGGAGCTATACCTGGTGCTTGACGAAGCGGTCCTTCGCCGTGTGGTCGGGAACATGCAGATCATGCGGGAGCAGTACCTGCGCATCATCGAGCTGTCCGAACTCGATCACGTGACGGTGCAAATTCTTCCCTTGTCCCACGCTACCTACCGCACCGATAGCAACTTCGCGGTGGTCAAGTTCGAGGCCCCGGACATGACGATCGTGCAGGTGGACGTGCCGGCCGGAGTCAGCGTCGCGGACAGGGACACAGAGGTCTGGAAGCACACCCGCAGGTTCGATGCACTCCAGCGGGGCGCTCTCGGGCCCGGCGACACGCCGCGGTTCCTGCACCAACTAGTGAAAGAAGTCGAATCATCAACACGCACCTGACGGCGCTCGAGATTGCGCCCAAGCAGTCGTGGTTCAAGTCGACCTACAGCAGCGACCAGGGCGGCTCGTGTATCGGCGTGGCCGACCTGGGCACGCAGGTCGGAGTCCGTGACACCAAGGACGACTTCGAGACAGGAGTGGCCTTCCTCGTCGCTGTCGGCTCGTGGAAGGCGTTCATCGAGTTCGTCACCGAGGTCTGATCCAGGCGCCTCTGAATGGCAAGTTCGCCCCCTCAAGCTCCATGGAGGGGGCGAACTCATAGGCGTGACACGGCGAGCCTGTAAGCGGTCGCGCCGCCCGGCCGTGGGCCAAGGGCGCAGCCGGTGGGCGATGTTGTAAGCGGTCACCCGGAGGAGGCGGATCTCGCTGAAGAGGTCCCGCCATGCCTCGTACGGGGACGTGCCGGAAGGGGTGAGGCGGCGTCCACCACCCGTGCGTGGCATGCTTGGACTCGTGCAGGCGTTCGTAGGGTGTTACCCCCTTGAGGACTGCAGCCTGCTGTTCCAGTAGCCAGCGGATGTGGCGACGGAGCTCTGCCCGTCGGGCCGCTCGGGTGCCGTGCACGGTGGGCCTGAAGGGAGCGAACGCCCTGCGGAAGCCCGTGCGCTTCGCTGTCTGTCCGGAGCCCAGGTGCAGGTAGGCGTCGGTGCGGGCGCATATCGGCATGGCAGTGCCGTTGACGGAGGCAGGATCTCGCTCTCGCATCTCTCGGTGCTCGACAGTCAGGGCCGGGCGCCGGTCGGCAGCCCCCGTACTCGCCGTGCCCCACAGTTGAGCCGCAGGTCCACGCGGCGGTCGTGACTGACGTCTGCGGGGTGAACTGCAGGCCATAGTCGGGGTGGTGGCTGCGGGGGTCGGGTAGCCCAGTTGGTCACGGAACCCGTCACTGCATCCGTATCACAGCAGCTGGCCCTCGCGTCTCGACGGCGCGGGCTCCCCGTGTGGGCTGGGTGCACAGACGGTCCCGGCAGTCGCGTTCCTTGGGTACCTCTGCGCGGGGTGTCCGAACTGATGGCTTGATCCTGCCGCGTCGACCGTGCTCGTACAGGCAGTCTCGCCAACTTCCTGAATCTGCCCCCCAACTGAGTGCAACCGTTTGCTAATCTCAAGTGTCCTTACCCGTATGCAAACCTCTCATGGTGCAGCAGAGGGCCGGGGCTGAGGCCTGCCCGGGGGCACTCTTCCGCCCGGAGGGATGCCCGGGCTGCCGTCTGCTTAGCCGTGCGGGACGGAAATGCCCAGGCCAAGCGGGCGAGTTGAAGCTATGATCACCGGTTCCTGTAGGGGGGACAGTGAGTAGACGACGACGCAATGACGACCGGTACGGCGAGCGCGACCGGCGCGGTGACCACGATGAAGACCTGTACGCACACGTCGCAGGTGCAATCGGTGTGCTGGTCGTCGTGACCGCCGCGCTCGCGTCCTTCCAGCAGTGGACCGGTCTGCCGTGGCCGGCTGCGGTCGCCCTGGCCGTCGGGATCCTCCTCTTGCTGGGGTGGGCGGCCTGGCGTATCCGTACGGCGGTGCTGCGCTGGTGGCGGCGCCCGGACGCTGTCACCGCCACGACGGCCGCTGGTACGGCCGTCGGCGGCGATTCGGGTGAGGCGGAGATCCCTCGGCACCCGGAGCTGACGGCCGCACTCGTCCGCTCCGGCGCCATCGGCCGGGACGAGTTCGTCCGGCTGTCCGACGTCCAGGTGGAATCCCTCGGGGTCGGCACCCGGTACAGCTTCCTGCTTCCCGAGGGCCACGCGTTCGCCGAGGTGCAGAAAAGCGTGGTGGCCATCGCGTCGATGTTCGGTGTGACGCAGATGCACATCAAGCTGGAATCGAGTCGCCGCAGTGAGCGGGAAGTGCGAATGCTGGTGCTGTCCGACCCGCCGTTCAGTCAGGAGTTCCCGGCGCCGACCCGTCAACAGGTCCGTGCGTACGAGGGAGTTCCGCTGGGGCACCAGGTCACCGGCGTCCTGGGCGGCGTGGCCGGTTTCGAAAAAGCCTCGATGATGATCGCAGGGATGACGCAGACTGGGAAAACCACGCTGGTGAACGGTCTGATCACGTGCTTGTTGATCGCGTACGGCGATGATATCGACCTGTACCTACTGGACGGAAAATTCAGCGGGTTGACCCGTTTCGAACCGGTCGCGGTGCGCTATGAAGCATCCGACAAGGCATCGGTTTTCGAGTCCATGATTGACGATCTCATCGCCATTTCGGATCGCCGGTACGAGGAGCAACAGAATGCGATTCGCAACCGGCGACCGGTCTCACGTCACCGGCAGATCTTTTTCATCATTGATGAAGCAGCAGACTTCTACGCCGAGACCGGTGAAAAGGGGTCTAAAGAGATCGTCGGCCGGGTAGTGGAAAAGTCGCGGTCGCTGGTGGCGAAGTCTCTTGAGTCCCAGATTTCCACCATCATGCTGACTCAGCGGCCTTCCCGTGAAGCCATTCCGGTCGTGGTGCGTGAGCAGTTCCAGTACCGCGTCAGCCTCTACATGCCATCCGAGGGTGGTGCGAAGGTGGCGCTTGGTGACTCGTATTTCAAGACCGTCGCGCCGATCCACCCTGCGCTGCTAGACCCCGATATCAAGGGCCAAGCAGTGCTGTTCGCGCGCGGTACGTCCACGCTGCTGCGCGGATTCAATTTTCCGGACGACTTCGTGTGGGAGGTGACGGACGACATTCTGTCGCGCCGGGAAAAGAAGATCGAGCAGGCGCCGCCCGTTGCACCGCTGGTGGTGGCAGTCACGCATATGCGGCAGACCGGGGTGGATTTCATGACGACACCCGACCTGGCCGCACTGCTGGGCATCACGACCAACGACGCGACCGACCGCGGAAAGGCCCTGAAATCGCTTCTGGGCGGGGCTCCGGCGGGGCGAGGGCCAGGCGGGCGTGGCTACCACCTGGCCGACATCGAGGCCGCAGCGCGGCGTGCGGGAGGCGCGACATGACCGGCGCGAGCACCGACACAGGTACCGACATGGGCACCGACCGGGGACCGACATGCACCGACGGCGCGGCCCCGTCGACGTCGGTCCCCGTCGGTGGCCATGTCGGTCTGGATGTCGGTCCTGAACAGCGCAGATACCTGAATCGACGATAGGGGAGGGAAATCGTGAAAACAGGCACTGTGGGGGTGCTGGGCGTGGGGGCGACCGTCCTGGTCATCGCGGCGGCGCTCGTCCAGTCGGCCGGCAGCAACCCGATCGTCGGCAAGGTGCTCGGCGTGGACGTTCCCGCCGAGTACCGAGCTCTGATCGAGGATGCCGGTACCGCGTGCCCGGAGATCAGCCCGAATCTTCTGGCCGCCCTGATCAAACAGGAATCCCAATTCAACCCGAGGGCAGATTCCGGACCAGCCAAGGGCATCGCACAGTTCCGTCCGTCCACGTGGGTCACGCACGGCGTGGATGGGAACGGCGACGGCAAGAAGGACATGTGGGACCCCGAGGACGCTATCCCGGCGGCCGCCCAGTACCTGTGCGACGTCGCGAAGGAAGTAAAGAACGTTCCCGGCGACAAACAGGCCAACATGCTGGCGGCCTACAATGCCGGGCCAGGAGCGGTGATAGAGCATCATGGCGTACCGCCCTATGGAGAGACGCGAAACTACGTAAAGATCATCCAGGCGAGTGCGCAGACCCCGTCGGAAGGCTCCAGTGGCTCCGCTGGCGTCACCGCTATCCGTGCCGCCATGGGAATGATCGGAAAGCCATACTCGTGGGGCGGCGGTACGTCCGTGGGCCCGTCCACGGGCATCTGCTGCTCGCCCAACGGAAGCTCCGGGACGAATATCAAAGGTTTTGACTGCTCGGGCCTGGTGCTCTACGCCTACGCCCGCGCTGGAATCAGCCTGCCCCGAACCGCTGCCCAGCAATACGCCGCGACCGAACCGGTCCGGCCGCAGGATTTCCGAGCCGGGGACCTCGTGTTCTTCGGCAGCAGCCCCGCCGGTATCCACCACGTCGGTATCTACGTCGGCGGCGGGCGCATGGTGAACGCGCCGCGCCCCGGCGAAGAAGTCCGGGTGGACGACCTGAAATCCATGTCCGACCTGTACGCGATCGGACGCCCCACACCGAAGAAGGAGATCTAGAAATGGCCCGACACACCACCACGGCTG
Source organism: Streptomyces sp. NPDC001941 (assembly GCF_040296945.1). Taxonomy (NCBI): domain Bacteria; kingdom Bacillati; phylum Actinomycetota; class Actinomycetes; order Kitasatosporales; family Streptomycetaceae; genus Streptomyces; species Streptomyces sp. NPDC001941. The sequence continues at coordinate 42,359 of NZ_JBEOYE010000065.1, forward strand.
CCGGTCAGGACCTCTCCAAGGGGTTCACCGACTTCTTCGACACCATCGGAATGACTGGCGGCGGCCTCGTAACCAAGGGGATCGCGGCGGTCATCGCCGTTATCGCGCTGGGGATGCTGTTCAAGGCCTCCACGAACCCCAAGGAAGCCCTGCGCAAGGGGCTCATGGGTGTGGGGACGTTGTTCATCGCAGTGGTACTCGCACTGTACGGCGACACGCTCTTTTCGACCGTCACTAACGCCAAGGGGTGAGCGTAGATGCCCGATGAAGACCCGTGCCGGTATCTGAAAGGCTCACACGCCTACGACTACTGCAAGAACCCGCCGAACAAGACACCGAACGAGGGCATCTGCGACCGGATGGGCCCGGCGGGCGACTACTGCGTCGGCCCGGACGGACAGCCTCGCGGCATGACGAGAGGCGCTCGCGGTCAGGTGGAGCAGCTGGCCACAGACCTCACGAACCAGCTGCGTAAGCTCCTGGGTCCGGGAGAGACGTGGGCGCCCAAGCGGCCGACGGACGCGGTGTACGCCCCGTTTCTGTGGCTTGGACAGCATCTTGCGGTGTCGGTGTTCTTCTGTGTAGTGGTGGTGTGCGGCCTGACGGCCTGGCAGGGAGCCCCACGCCTCCGGCAGATGGGGCAGTCCACCGGGTGGACGCTGGCCGCTGTGGTTGCCATGGTGTCCATTCCTGGCGCGGTGGCACTGCTCAACTCGGCCATCGCCAAGGCCTTCTCGATGGCGTTCGCGTCCGATGACATGACGCTCCTCGGCGCGATCACCGCCGACATGAAGGCCGCAGGCGCGGAGACGAACCCGCTCGGCCAGCTGGTGCTGCTGGCCGCGTTGGTCGTCGCCCTGGCCCTGGCGCTGCTCGTGTTCCTGTGCCGCAACATCGGCATCCTGGCGTTTGTGTGCCTCGCACCGCTGGTGCTCGCGTCCCTGGCACGCGGGGGTGACGTCACTGCTCTGAAGACATGGTTCAACCGCTTGCTGGGGCTGATGTTCGCGCCCATGGCGTTGCTGCTGATTGCGCCCTTCGTCGCCTTGGCCAAGGGGTCACTCATCCTGGACGCGGTGCTGCTGGTGGCTGCTGACCTGGTCATGATGCGGATGATCGTCCACGGGGTGCCGTACGTCGGTCCGCGGCTGGCCGGCGCCGTCCGCGCCCTGGCCGAGCGGCACACTGACAACCGTGCCGCGCTCGCGCTGGTCCGGGTCGGGGTGCCGCGCATGTACGAGCAGGAGACCGCCCGTACGCCGCGCACGGTGCCCACCCCCGGCCGCGCCGTCGGCCAGGACGCGGGCGCTCTGTTCGCCGCGTTCGGCGGCACACCGCGCCAGCAGGGGGTGCGCCTGACGACTGCCTCGGCGATCCAGCAGGCCAAGGACAACGCCGAGCGGCGGGCGAAGGTGCTGGACGCGCGTCGCCAGGCACACGCCCGCCACACCCCGCCCAGGCCTCCCGCAGCCAGGACCACCCCGCCCCACACCCCAGGCACCGCCGCCGGGCCGACGGCTCCTGGCCCCCGCCCGGGTACACCACCGACACCGACACCGACGGGGCCGCCGACGCCGCCGGGGGCGGGTCCGCGCCCCGCGCCGGGCACACCACCGTCCGGTCCGACCACGCCCTGATCTGTTCCGAGAGGAGTCACCGTGTATACGCTGTCCCCCGGCTACCGCGTGCCCGCGCTGCAACGCGGCCTGTCCCCGGCCGAAGTCCTGGTCACCAAGGCGAACGCGCTGGCCGCAGGCGCCGTGCTTGCCTCGGCGGTCATCACCCCGCCGCCCCCGCTCGCATTCGCTGTGGTGGCGGCCGTCGCCGCCTTGATCAACATCGTGGTCGGGCGCCGGTCTGTGGCCCGGTGGGCAGCGGTGGGCGTACGTCACCTGACCGAGCGGCGCACGACTCGCTTGCCCGTCACCCGGGTAGCCACCCGTACGTGGACTCTCTACCCCCATCACGGGGCGATGCAGGACCCTGTGTCCCGCGAGGTACTGCACGCCGCCCTCGCACGGGCGCTCACCTTCGCGGGCGGGCAGGCGCGCGGCGCCGGTATCCAGATCCACATCACCCACCACGCGACCATCGGCGCCTACACCGATCACACGCAGACGGTGTCGGTCCACATCCCGCGCGGCCTTGTCGGCCACCCCGAGCGGGTCATCGACACCATCGCCGCCGAACTGGGCAGCCTCGGTTCCCTGGAGGAAGTCACCCCCGGTCCGGCTGAGACGGTGAAGGGCCGCACCGGCGGGTGGGTGGCTCTGGCCGATGGCCGCTACGTCGCAACAGCCCGCATCACAGCGTGGCCGGACGAAACGGACGGCGACATGATGCCGCGTCTACTGCTGGGTGCCGGAACCGATCCCGCGCTCGCTGGTACGGGCCGCGCCCTGGGTGTCCTCTACCGGCCGCTGCCCGCCACACAGTCGCGCCGCTCGGCGATGTGGGCCCGCGCGGCCTCCGGCGCGTTCGTCACCGATTCCGTCAAGGCCGACCAGCAGTCGACGGTCGGTGCGACCACTCACGACGCCCTCGTACAAGGCGCCTGTCTGGTGGACGTCGACGCGTACCTGACCGTATGGGCAGACACCCCCGAGGCAGTCATACAGGCGTGTTGGGATGCGACGCTGACCGCCGACCGGCACCGCATGGGACTGGACTGGTTGACCGGCCAGCAGACTCGCGCGCACGTGATGACCACCCCGTACGGCGCGCGCGCCCGGAAGGGAGCCGTACTGTGATCCGTCTCCCGGCCACCGCTGCCGCGGTCACGGCCCCGCTGGTCGCCTCCGACACCGCGTTCCCCGGGATCCCGATCGGCCGGTCCCTCACCGACGGACGGCAGTTCCGGCTTTCCCCGGTGCTGGTGGACGGCCGACTGCTGCCCGCTACGAACTCGCTCGCGCTCGGCGGCCTCGGGTCGGGCAAGTCCACCACCTCCAAGGTACGGCTGCTGCGGGAGATCTCCGAGCACGGCCACCAAGGCGTGGTGGTCGACAGCTACGGTGAGGACGGCACCTCGGGGGAGTGGGCAGCCTTGACCCGCGCGGTCGGCGGCCTGGTCGTCGAAGCGGGCACCTTCACCCTCAACCCCTGCTCGCCCATACTGCCCCGTGAGGTCCGCGAGCAGCTCGTGCGCTCGCTCATCGCGGCGGTGGAGCCCGATGCCCTCTCCCACCACGCCACCCACGCCGTCCAGCACGTCATGAACGACCGCCGCGCGACCGACCTGCACGGAGTGGTCGACGCCCTCGTGGATCCCCGGGCGGGCCGCTGGCCGGCGTCGCGGCTGTCCGAGTGGGGCGAGGGCGCCGCGATCGCTCTCTCGCGCTACACCGAAGGGTCGCTCACCGGCCTCTTCGACAGCGCCGACACACGGTTACCGCCCACGGACCGGCCCCTGATCTCGTTCGACTTCTCCCGCCTCGACCGCAACAGTCCGGCCATTCCCGCACTCATGGCCGCCATCGCGTGCTGGGTGGAACACGTGTGGCTGCGCCAGTCGACCGCCCCGCATCGGCACTTGGTCCTGGAGGAGGCCTGGCAGGTGCTCCTCTCACCTGCCACGGCGGAGCTGATCCAGCGACTGCTGAAGAACTCCCGCAAAGCGGCGCTCAGCCTGGACTGCGTCATGCACACCCTCTCCGACCTCGGCGACGGCCGAGCCCAAGACCTGGCGAAGCTGTGCGAAATCGTGCACGTCGGGCGTCTCGGGCCGGAGGAGGCCGCAGTCGTTGGCGCGCTCCTCGGACTGCCCGCGTGGGCCGTCGACCGCATCCCGATGCTTGGTCCGGGCGAGGCGGTGTGGAAGGTCGGCCCGCACTACGTGGACGTCGTCGCCACCACGCTCTCCGAGGAGGAGGCCGAGCTGACCGACACGTCGCGTCGCCGTCGTGCAGCGCAGGAGGCGCAGGCGGCTACTGAGCAGATCACAGTGGAACCCGCCTCGGCGGCGGGCCCGGAAGCCGTTACCAGTTTGTCCGAGGCTGTCCCCGAGGCACGCACTGCTCACACTCCGGCCGCGGCCGCGCCTGTCCCCGTTCTCGCGTCCGTCGCGGGTGGCGCCGATGCGCCACGCTCTGCTGCGGCGTACGCCCTGAGCGCACGGCACCAGGTCGCTCTCCAGGCAGCCCGCGAGGGCCGGTTCAGCGAGGCGGCGGATGTCGCCGTCCTCGGCGAGCGCGAGGACATCCGGGCCCACGGCATCGATTCCCCTCAGGCCCTTGCGTGGACAGTGGTGCGCGCGCACGTCGCTGAACTGGCTGGAAACGAGGCCCACTCCGCCCGCCTGCGCGCTACCGTCGCCCGCATGGCCAACGGCAAAGGCAACGAGTGGTTCGAGCAGCCCACCGGCGAACAGGCACAGTGGTACAGCGTCGACCCGTCCCCCGAGCCGGCCACCGGAGCACCACCCGCGCCGCTCACCCCGCCGCGCAGACGTCGGCGACTGTGGCCCTACGTGGCCAGCGCCATTGTCCTGGCCCTGACCACCGCTGCCGTCTGGCAGAGCGGCGACCAGGACCGCCAGCAGAAGCGTGAGACGGAGCGGGCCGCCGCCTACCAGGGTCGTGCCATGGCCACGCTGAAGATGGCCGGCATCCTCACCGACCTGAACGCCCAGTGGAGCCGGGAGACCAACACTGTGGACGTGGAACTGCGCATGTACTTCGAGACAGGCGCGAAGTACCTGCGTATCGAGTCAGGTGGCAAGTCCGACACCAGCGTCAAGGACGATGGGTATACCGAGGATCCTCAACTCAGCTTGCCCGTCAGCGACATCAATGCGGACGTCTCTGTGCGTGTTCTGATCGGCGGACCGACCTGGAAACGGGGTGCGCCCTTGGAGACGCGTACCGTGCGCCTGTCTCCGACAGGCATGGCGTACGACGCCGACACTGGCAAGGTGCTGTCCCGGTAATCCGAACCGCCCGCCGTTCCCAGACCTTGATGCCTTCCAAGGAAAGGAGAGTCTGCAGCAGGTTCACGTACTCTTCGGCGTCGGCCAACCAGGTGGCTTCGGACGGGCAGGACGGGGTTGACCGAGTCCAAGATCCTTCACGGACGCGCGGTCAGAACCCCATTCGCTGAGCGCGGCGCCCCGGTCCTCGTACGGTACCGCGCAGCCGTACGACCGAGACGTCGGCGTGTGCGGGCCGTGCAGTGGGGTGGTCGGCGCCGGAAGTCCCTCGGGGTTGACGTGAGGTCAGGCGGATGCGGCTTGGAGGAGGGTTTCGGCTGCGGTGGTGCGGGCGTAGAGGACGGAGCGGCCGGCGCGGTGGGCGCTGACCAGGCCCGCGCTGCGCAGCGCGGTGAGGTATTGGGATACCCCGGCGGGGGAGAGTCCGGTGCGGTGGGCCAGCTGTGTGGTGGAAGCCGGGATCTCCAACTCCGTCAGCAGCAGAGTCCGTGAGCGGCCCAGTACGGCGGACAGGGCGTCGGCTCGCTTGACGGGCCGCGCCTGCCAGAGCGCGCCGACACCGCGTGCCGGATAGGCGAGTTGGGGCGGGTCCGGCGGCGTTGTTCGGGTGCGCAGCCCCGGTCCGGTGAAGGCCGAGGGGATCAGCAGCAGTCCCGTACCTGCCGTCGCGCGGGTCAGTGGCTGCTTCCGGCCGGATATCCGCAGCGCATTGTCGTCCCAGCTCAGCGACGTGTGCAGGTCGTTGAGGAGATGTCCCGCGCCGTGCTCGGCGGCCAAGCGGGCCCGGTGGAGGACATCGGCGTTCAGGATGGTCTGGACGCGTGCCCAGTACGGGGCGAGCGCCAGTTCCCAGTACGTTGCGAGTTCATCTGTGACCTTGGCGAGGCAGGTCTGCGGATCGGCATGCAGGGAGCGCAGCCGGGGGCCGAGGCCGTTCTGATGGCGGGCCAGGTGGTCGAGGTCCCGACGTACCCGGTCTGCGGGCGAGGCCCGGATCGTGTCCCACTCCGCCGCCGCGGTGGGGGCCGGTCCGGCGGGCGCCGGGTTGAGGAAGTCGGGTATGTAGCCGCCGGTGGGCGGGATCAGCTCGCGTAGCCAGCCCCGGTCCAGTCCGGCGGCCACCATACGCGGGCGTACCTGGTCGGCCCAAGGCCGGTGGACCGGATGCGTAGTGCCGGATGTCAGCAGCCGGAAGCTGGGCGCGACCTCCCACATCGGTGAGACGGCGAACCGCACCTGCGCCAGATCGCTCGCCGAGAACGCCAGCTCTGCCAGAACAGCCACCCCCCAACGGATTCAGGCATGTGTGAATCAATGGCGGTCAGGCTACCGTGCGCAGATCATCACGCCATGACTTCACAGACGATCAACGCGGCGGCATCGGGCACCTGGCAGCTCGGCGACCTGACAGTCAACCGGATCGGTTTCGGCGCGATGCGCCTGCCGCAACACGGCGAGGCGTTCGCGACCGATGCCGTCCCCCGCGACCGCGACCAGGCGATCAGAGTGCTGCGCCGCGCGATCGAGCTCGGTGTGAACCACATCGACACTGCAGCGTTCTACTTCTCCCCGCTGCGCTCCGCCAACGAACTGATCAACCAGGCACTGGTCCCCTACCCAGATGACCTCGTCATCACCACCAAGGTCGGACCAGGCCGCGACCCCGCGGGACAGTGGCTGCCGCACGCCACCCCCGAGCAACTGCGCGGCCAGGTCGAGGAGAACCTGCGCCAGCTCGGCCGCGACCACCTCGACGTGGTCAACCTGCGCATCGTCGGCACCGATTCCATCGCCGAACGCTTCGGCGCACTCGCCGACCTGCGCGAGGCAGGGCTCATCCGCCATCTGGGCCTGTCCAACGTCCGCGCACACCACCTCACCGAGGCCCAGGCCATCGCCCCCGTGGTGTGCGTCCAGAACATGTACGGCATCGGCGCATCACCCGAGCAGAAGGAGCTCCTGGACATGTGCGGCGAACAACGCATCGCGTTCGTGCCGTTCTACTCGATCGCCGGCACCGGACGCACCGCCGGCGCGACCACCGACGACAGCCCGGAGGTGCACGCCATCGCCCGCGCCCACGGGGTGAGCACAGCCCAGATCCGGCTCGCGTGGACCCTGCACCAGGGCCCCCATGTCCTGGCCATCCCCGGCACCGGCGACCTCGACCACCTCGTCCAGAACGTCGCCACCGGCTCCCTGCGCCTGTCCGAGGACGAACTCACCGCCCTGGACCCCCTCCACCATGAGCCGGCATGAGCAAGTGGCTCTTGCTGTAACGAACTTGAGGGCGGGGGCTGTGAAAATCGCTGTCCGATCACCGGTGCACGGTGATAGACACCCGACGTGGAAAAGAATCTCGAGTTCCCTGACCTGTTGCGACTGATCGACGAACGGTCGACCGCCTTCCGCGCTGTGGTCGCCGCCGTGCCCGGTCTCGACGCGCAGGTGACGAGCTGCCCCGGGTGGACGCTGTTCGATCTGGTGAAGCACCTGGGCGGGGGAGACCGTTTCTGGGCCGCCATCGTCGCTGCGGGGCCTGCCGACGCTCCCCCGGCCGAGGCCGTCGCCGCGCGCGCCGCGCTGGAACTGCCGCAGGAGCGTGAGGAACTGCTGGCCTGGCTGGACGCGTCGACGCAGCTCCTGCTGGGCGCGCTGCGCGCGGCGGGACCGGAGAGCGGTTGCTGGACGTGGTGGCCCGCGTCGCAGTCACCGCGGACCGTCGGCGGTACCGCCCGGCACCGGGTCCAGGAGAGCGCGGTGCACACCTACGACGCCCAGCTCGCCGGGGGCTCTCCGCAGCCGCTGCCGGTCGAGCTGGCACTCGACGGTGTGGAGGAGTTCCTGTTCACCGTCTGTGCGACGCCGAGTGCCTGGCCGCACCAGCCGACGGCCTTCGACTTCCACGCCGCCGAGGGCCGCTCATGGCGCCTCACCGTCGACGGCGACGGCGCACGCATCACCCGCGTCCCCGCGCCCACCGCCGCGACCGGCGAAGACTCGGACGCAGCCGGCGCCTCCGTCCACGGCACGGCCAGTGAACTGGTCCTCTACCTGTACGACCGGATCAAGGCCGACTCCTTGCGCGTTGACGGAGACTCAGGGCTGCTCGACCTGCTCCGCGCCTGGGAGCCGGAGGAGAAGTAGGAGGTAGCGGCGGGGGCGGTTGGCCGCAGTGGGGGAACAGGGCCCCGATCAGGTAAGGCTCCGGCCGTCAGCGCGATCGTCCTGGCTCTCGCGCAGGTCGGCCAGCGCATGCCTCTGGCGCCCCTCCGCGTCGAAGTTCTCGGGTGCGAGCCAGTCGCGGAAGGCCTCGCGGATCGCGGGCCATTCGCTGTCGACGATGGAGTACCAGGCGGTGTCGCGGTTGCGCCCCCGGTACACCACGGCCTGGCGGAAGATGCCCTCGAAGGTGAAACCGAGGCGGTCGGCGGCCTTGCGCGAGGGGGCGTTGAGGGCGTCGCACTTCCATTCGTAGCGACGGTAGCCGAGGGCGTCGAACGCGTAGGCCATCAGCAGGTACTGCGCCTCGGTGGATACCGGGGTGCGCTGGAGCAGCGGCGAGAAGACCACGTACCCGACCTCGATGACACCGTCCGCCGGGTCGTGCCGCATGAGGGAGAGGGTGCCGGCCGCCTTGCCCGTGGCGTTGTCGATGACCGTGTAGTGCAGGGGGTCGCTGCTGCGGGCGGCGTCCTCGGCCCAGGCGCGGTAGTGGTCGGCGTCCTTGAACGGTCCGACGGGCAGGTAGGTCCAGTTCCGTCCGTCGGGGGCGCTCGCGTAGGCCGCGTACAGGTCGTCCGCGTGACGGGCGGGGTCGAGCGGCTCGAGTCGGCAGTAGGTGCCCTTGAGCGTGGTGCGCGCGGGGGCGGGGCGGGGCGTCCACTGGGGGAGCGGCTCCCCGACGGGCTGGCCGTAGGCGTTCTGCTGTGTCACTTGATCTCCGGGTCGCTCGTTCTTCCCGGTCAGAGTACGTCCACGGTGCCGGTCGCGGCCGTGCCGGTGGGCCGGCTGAGAACAGGGGGCGGGAAGGTCATCCGTTTCCTGGACTGCTCGGCGAAGGCCGCCGTCGAGGTCGTGCGCACCGCCTGCACAGACGTACGCGAAGAAGCCGCGGCGCTCACCGTGCCCACGCTGATCGAGCACGGCGACGCGGCCGCCTCGGCGCCGGTGGACCCGTGCGGACGGCGCCTGGCCCGCATCATCCCGGGCAGCACCTACAAGGAGAACCCGGCGGCGAGGCACGTCCTGTTCCCCACCTACGCCGCGCGGTTCATCCCAGGCGTGGCGGAGTCCGTGAAGGCCAACTCACCGTATGCGGGAACTGCTTGTTCCCCGCCGCCGGATCGTCCCGGGCGCGCAGCCCACGCGGCCTCCTCGGACGGGCCATCGGGCCGCTGGCCGCCACCACCGGCGCGCGGCCACTGCCAGGGCCCGCGCCGATGCCCGGGGACACCCAGTGATAATCGTCCGATGGCCACGAACGAACGCCCTGTACCGCCCCTGAACGCCGACGAACGCACCACACTGGAAGGCTGGCTCGACTTCCACCGCGCCACCCTCGCCCTGAAGTGCGAGGGCCTGGACGACGAGCAGGCCGCCCTCGCGTCCGTCCCGCCGTCCGCCTTCACCCTCACCGGACTCGTCCAGCACCTGGCCGAGGTGGAGCGCAACTGGTTCCGCCGCGTGTTCGCGGGCGAGCAGGCTCCGCCCATCCACGACCCGCACGCCGACCCCGACGGCCCCGACGGAGGATTCGAACTGGCCGACGGCGCCACCCTCAGCGACGCCCTCGCCACCTGGCAGGCAGAGGTCGTACGGGCCCGCGAGCTCTGCGCCGGCCACGAGCTGACCGACACCGGCCGCTTCATGGGCCAGGACGTCAGCCTGCGCTGGATCTATGTGCACATGATCGAGGAGTACGCGCGCCACAACGGCCACGCCGACCTGCTCCGGGAACGCGTCGACGGCACCACCGGCGTGTAGCGGTCCGACGGCCGCTCGCCAGCGACGGCTTCGCTTGAAGCCGCCCCACCGTGGGAAGGCTCCGCCGCATGCGGGCCTTGAGCGACGTGGAGCTCCTTCGTCAGGAAGCGGCGTGGCTGCGGGACGTCGCCCGGCGGACCCGGGTGTACGCGCGGGCGTTCCCCGACCTCGGTGACGACGAGCGGCGCAGGATCCAGGCGGCCGTGTTCCATGCCTGGATACGCACCCGCTTCCCGCTCAACCTCCAGTTCGTGACCAACTACGCCGCCACGGTCATCACCGCGGTGGGCATGGCTGCCGCGTCCACCGTCGCAGGACTGACGGGCGCGGTGTTCGCCGCCGACTCCAACGGTTCCGCCGGAGCGCCCTGGTGGCTGTTTCCGCTGGCAGTCTGGGCCGCCGTCTGCGTCGGGGCCCTGTACGCGGCCCGCCATGACGTCGAGTTGGTCGTCTCCTTGTTCGACCGGCTCGGCCGGACCGGGACGGCCTGGCGCCTGAGGAATCCGCAGCTCGCCTACTGGTTCGTGCCGGCGACGCTGCTGGCGACCGTCGTGGTCGGCGCGGTGGCCTCCTGGCTGGCCGTGGCGACGGCCTTGACCGTCGGGCCGGGAGGACGGTTGACCGCCGCGGCGGCAGGGCTGTTCGGCCTGCTCCTGGGAGCGCAGGCGAACCAGTGGATCGCATCGGTCGAGCGCGTCCTCAACCGCCGCTACCGGCAGCCGCACCGATCACGCCCCCTCGACTCGCTGCTGGTCGAGCTGATGACGGCCACGTCGGCATGCTTCCACGGCCGCTCCCGCTGGTGGGACCCGCGGCACGTCGCGGTGGTACGGGCCAGGTTGGCCGAGGCTGTCGTGGCCGCCCAGGACCACGGCGACACCCGGCGCCGGACGTCGATCACCGAAGTCGCGTCCCGGCGCCAGGCACGCCAGTTCCACGCCACCCTGGCGGAACTGGTGCGGCGCCACGACCGCGCGATCACGCACGCGCGCACCGCCCGGGAGTACGACACCGTCCTGGCCTCGCTGCGTTCGGGCGTCCTCGCCCTCGTGGACGGGGACCTGGACGCCCTGCTGGAGCACGGTGCGACCGAGCCGCCCGCCTCCAAGGCCGCCCGCCTGCTGCGCCGCACGGCGCCCAGCCTGACGCTGGTCGCATTCGCCGTGGTCATACCCCTGCTCCCGGGCGTGGACGGAGCCACGGGCGGGGGCGTCCGGGTGCTGCTCCTGATGACGGCCGCGCTCGCCCTGACCCCGGCCGGCGACAGTGCCTCCGGCTCCGTGCGCTCCGCACTGGAGCGGTCCCTGTTCCCCAAGGGCGCGTCGTGAGGATCCCGTACGACGAACTGCACACCGCAGCGGTTGCGTTGCCCTGACCGAAGGAAGTCCCGGCCTTGAGAGACCCGGGGCCGGTACGACGTCCACGCCGTCCGCGGCCACGCGGGCGCCCGCTCGCTCCAGGCCGAGACGACCGACGACCGTGAGCTGATTCTCACAGCCGCTCGCGGAACCGGTTGTAGAGAAACCCCCTGCTACACCGGGCATTTGAGCACCAGAGCGGGCATACGGTACGCGTGAAGGTGCGTCACGTCGTGCGTGGCGGTGCCGGCGGCGGAGCCCGACGCCCCCCGCCACGACGCGACGCACGAAGCGCCTCCCTATGATCGTTGGTCTGCATCCGCGCAGATGAGCGAGGTGCGGCCGGTGTCCCGCACGACACCTCCCAGGCCGCCCACGGCTCGCGCCGAGCGCTCAACCGCGTACCCCCACACGCAACAGGAACAGGTACTGACCATGCCTAGCGCCACCACCGCCCTCATCGACCCCCCGCGCACGAACATCGACTCCCCGCGCACGAACGACGCCCTGCTGACTGCCGCCCGGCCGACGGGGATTCACCGCACCGGCACCGCCTCCCCCGTGCAGCGCGTCACGGTGGCGGTGTACGCCCCGGATCCGATCCTGTACGTGGGTGTGGTCCACCAGTTGCGTCAGCGTCCGGAGATCGAGCT
>NZ_JBEOYE010000066.1:0-53224 GCF_040296945.1 Streptomyces sp. NPDC001941
GGGGGGCCCCGGCGCCCCCCACCCCCCCGGGCCCCCGGCCCGCCCCTCCGGCCGCGGGGGGCGGGCCCGCCAAACACCCCCGCCCCCCCCCCCTGTCGGTGGAGCGGGTGGCGTCAGGCGCCGTACGGGGCGGCGCCGCCCGGGTAGGCCCCGACACCCTTCGGGTTCGGGCCGTACGCGTTGTGCTGCGGCTCGCTGTCCAGGCAGAGGAAGACGAGCAGGATGATCCCGCCGACCAGCGGCACGAAGGCGATGAAGAACCAGCCGCCGGAGCGGCCGGTGTCGTGCAGCCTGCGGACCACGACCGCCAGGCTCGGGAGCAGCACCGCGAGGACGTACAGGCCGTAGAGGGCCGCGAAGACGGTGGACCTGGTCGTCATGGCCAGGATGACCAGGACGAGGATGACGAGCGCGTTGAAGAGCGCGAACATCCAGTACTCGGACCGGCGGGCCCTTCCCTGGAAAGTGGCGTACTTCTTCAGTACGTCGGTGTAGTGGTGCACGGGTCCCCCCACTGAGCTGCTGGCTTGAACCTTGTCATCTGTGCATGACAAGGCGACTGAAGGTAAGGCCGGGGAAGGCCCTTGGTCAAGCGGGTTGGGCGCCCGATATAAAGATTCCGTTTATGTCCCGGGCGGTTGGCCGCCGGCCTCGGGTTTGGCTGATCCTCGCCGTTGCGGAGGAGGCGCGTCCACGTCCTCCCGCGCGGGCGTGCGCGCTCGCTCCGGTTCGCCGCAAGGTATGTGACGGTACGTCAGAAATGCGTGGCGATCCCGAAGGCCGACCGCAGCCGGGCCATGTCGTGCAGGTCCCGCTCCGACGGCTCGTACCCCTGGTGGAAGTACACCTGCTGCTCGGCCGACAGGCAGGGGACGGGCCTGCCGCCGACCGTGCCCGAGACGAAGGACGAGGGCGCGTAGGCGAACGGGTGCTCTGGTTCCAGGGAGGACTGGAGCGCCGAGCCGTCCGCCGCGAACACCAGCGGGTGCAGGTCGAGTTCACGTCCGTCCGCACGGGCCAGGACGAACCGTACGGGTCGCCAGTCCACCGTCTCCGCGTACCCCGCCGCCCCCAGACAGGCGAGCAGCGCACCCTCCTGGTCCCGGCGGTGCATGAGGTCGAGGTCGCGGTGCTCGCGGGTCTGCTCGCCGAGCAGCGCGTCGACGCCCCAGCCCCCGCCGATCCAGACGTCCAGGCCGGCGCGGCGCAGCAGGTCGAGGACGCCCAGCACGTCGTCGGGTGTCATCACGTCAGCGGTCCCTCTTCCCGTCCCGGTACGCGGCGGCCTTGATCCTCACGGTCGCCGGCGGCTTCCGCAAGTGGCCGCTACCCGAGGTCTTCGGCGTGCCTCCCCAGCAGGGTCAGCGCCCCGTCCGCAGCGCGGCGCGCGGACATCCCCGTCCGCAGGAAGCCGTCCGCGGTGAAGGCCCGGGCGTCGTGCTCGGGGGCGCGGTAGTGGCCGCGCGGCGTGTACGGGCCGCGGACCAGCAACTCGCCCCGCGCGCCGTCCTCGACGGCCCCGCCCTCCGCGTCGGCCACCCGCACCTCGTCGTCCGGCGACAGCGGCCTCCCGCGCCCCGCCGACGGTGCGTCGCCCGGCTCCGTCAGCACGACCGGCCCCGTGACGGGCGCCCAGACGGACTGCACCCGGCAGCCGAACCCGGCGGCGATCCGCTCGCCCACCGAGCCGTCGAACGGCGCGCCCTCCACCTGCACCAGCCGCAGGCTTCCCACCGCGGCACCTCCGCCCGCCAGCGCCTCCAGCCAGGCCCGGCCGGTTGCCGGCGCCATCGACGCGACGGTGACCCGCTCTTCCTCGACCGCGCGCAGGCAGGCCCCGGCGTCCCCGTCCACCAGCACGACCGTGCCGCCCACCGCGAAGGTGCCGACGATCCCGGGCCCGCCGAGGGCGGCCCCCGGTCCCAGGGGCGACGCGGCGAGGTACACGTCGTCCGGACCGAGCGCCACCGCCCCGGCCGCGGCGCGCGCCTGGTACGCGTAGTCGTTGTGCGTGCGCGGCACCAGGAGGGGCCCGGCCCCCGCGTCGCCCTCGGAGCCGGCCGAGGAGGGGAGGAGGAACGCCACCTCGCTGGAAGCGTGCGAGGGCGGAGGCTCCACGGGAGCGTCGACGGACGACAGGGGGAAGTAGTGGCAGCCCGCCGCGTCCGCCCTGAGACCGCCGTAAGAGGACGGGGCGTTCGGCGGCTCGTACGTGAACACCCTGCGCAGGAAGGGACGTCGGGCGGCGACGTCCGCCACCGCCGCCGCGTGGTCGTGGCCTCCGTACGCCGACGGGCCGACGTACCCCACGGCCTCGGCGGCCTCCACGAGCCGGGACAGCTCGGGCGCGCGGGCGTCCACGGGGCAGGGCACCGGGACGGCGCCCACGCGCAGCAGCGCGAAGACGGTCGTGACGTACTCGGGGACGTCCGGGAGCTGGACGACGACCCGCTGCCCCGGGCCGAGGCCGCGCAGCCGGAAGCCGGCCGCCACGCGGTCCACCCGGCGGTTGAGGGCCGCGTACGTCAGGCGCGTCCCACCCTGGACGAGCGCGGTGCGCGGGCCGTGCTCCCGCGCCGCGTCCCGCAGCACGCCGTCCAGGGTGACGCCGCGCCAGTGCCCGGCCAGCCAGTAACGGTCGACGAATTCCTCGGGCCAGGGTGTACAGCCGTGGAGCATGGGTGCCAGTCGCTTCCTGTGCGGTCCTCGCGGGCGTACGGCACGGTCGCGAAAGGGAGTTGCCGGTCCCCGGGAGTCCGCGCCGCCCCGGACCCGGCCATCCAAACCGCCGGGTGCGCCACGGGCAATGCGCTGTCCCGACCACGCGGGCGGGCGGCGCTCGGCGGAAGGTCCAAAGAGCGGGGACCGGCGCGGAGCGCGGCTGCCGGCGGCGGTGTGCGCGCGGGGCCGCGTCAGCCGTGCTGCTGGCCGGGCACGGCGGTGGCTCCCGCCGGGGCCGAGCCGTCCGTGGCCGGTGGCGTCGGCGTCCTGGGCTCGGCCAGGTTCCAGGTGGCGGAGACCGTGAAGCTGGCCTCGCCGCTGCCCGAGAAGACGCCCAGGCTCAGGTCCGAGCCCAGGGTCACGCCGAACTCGACGGTCACCTCGTCAGGCCGCTGCGCGAACTGCGAGAAGCTGCGGTGGATGCCGCCGAGCACCCCGCCCAGCGGACGCAGCGCGTCGGTGAGGGCCTGGCCGCTGCGGGTCAGGGCCTGCGCCGTGCGGCCGCCCGCGCTGACCGGCCGCGCCGAGCCGAAGCCGTCGGGAAGGTCGAGGTCCTCGTCGGCCGGTTCCTCGTCGGCCGGGACCGCCGGAACGATGTCGTTGCTCTCCGGCGCCAGGTGCAGCCGCACCGTGGAACCGTCTTCGAAGGTCAGCCTCACGTCCCCCATGGGCGCATTCTGGCACGTGGGGCAGTCCGGATCCCCCCGTTCCCGGAACCGCTCATCTCCGAATCGGCCGTCGGCTCCTTCCAGGTCGATGTGACGGAACGTCAGGGTGCCTCACGACCTCGCTCCCGGTGCTGGGAGAGCATCGCTTCCAGGTCCTCGACGCGGTCGAGGCCCGAAAGCATGGGGCGCATGCGGTGGTTGTGGGAGAGTCGCTCGCGGTGGCGGTGCAGGAAGGACCAGTACCCCGTGGTGTACGGGCAGGCCGTGTCGCCGACGCGCTGGGAGGGCCGGTAGGCGCAGCCCTCGCACAGGTCGCTCATCTTGTTGATGTAGGCGCCGCCGGAGGTGTACGGCTTGGTCGTCATCCGGCCGCCGTCCGCGTACTGGGACATGCCGATGACGTTCGGCAGCATCACCCAGTCGTAGCCGTCGGTGAAGTTGCGGTGGAACCAGTCGTTGACGGCGGCAGGGTCCCAGCCCTGCTGGAGCGCGTAGCTGCCCAGCACCATCAGGCGCGGGATGTGGTGCACCCAGCCCCGGTCGCGGACGTCCGCGAGCACCGTGCTCAGGCACCGCGCGGTCACCCGGTCCGCGTCGAGCTCCTGGAACCAGTCGGGCAGGACCCTGCGGTGGCGCAGCACGTTGCGGTGCCGGTAGTCCTCGCCGAAGTGCCAGTACAGGTTCCACACGTACTCCCGCCAGCCCGCGATCTGGCGCACGAACCCCTCCGCGGACGCGAGCGGCACCCGGCCCTCCCGCCACGCCCGCTCGGCCGCCTCCACGACCTCGTACGGGTCCAGCAGGCCGAGGTTGAGCGGTACGGAGAGCATGCTGTGGCTCATCCACGGGTCGCGGGCGAGCATCGCGTCCTCGTACCTGCCGAAGTCCGCCAGGCGGAAGTCGACGAACTGGTGCAGCGCCTCCAGCGCCTCGGCGCGGGTCACCGGGAAGACCCGCGGCCCGTCCGCACCGGTGAACGCGACCTCGCCCGAGCGCTCCCAGGCGTCGAGGTCGCGCCGCACCTCCTCGTCGATCTCGTCCTCCGTGGCGGTCCACGGGGCGGGCGCGCCCAGCACCCGCGCCCCGGACGGGGGCGGCCGGCGGTTGTCGTGGTCGAAGTTCCACCGGCCGCCGGCCGGCTGGTCGCCGTCCATGAGGAGGTCCTGGTCGCGGCGCACCCAGCGGTAGAAGTCCTCGAACAGCAGCCGGTGGCCGTCGCGCCCTGCGAGCCACTCCCCGAACCGGTCCTCGCCCACCAGGAAGCCCCGGGCGGGCAGCGTCCGCACCCACTCCAGGTCCGCCACCAGCGCCCGCGCCGCCCGTGTGGTGGGGGCGCTGACGGTGACGTCGGCCCGCCGGTGGCCGAGGGCCCGGGCGAGGCCCTCGCGGTACGTGGCGGCGCGGACGTACGTCACCCGGTCGCCGAGCTCCGCCGCCCGGTGGCGCATCGCGGACAGGACGAGGTGGGCCTTGGCGCGGTGGAACCGCCTGCGCCGCAGCACCGCGCGGGACTCGACCATGACCAGGGGGGTGTCGGGTCCCGGACCCGGCTCGGGCCCGTCGGCTGCGTCGGGTCCGCCGGGGGAGGGGGCGAGGAAGTGCGGTCCGAGCTGGTCGCCGAACAGCCAGTGAAGGGATCGTGCCACGGGGCCTGCCTAGCACTCGGGCGGGACCACTCCAAGCACCTCGGGCGCGAAACGGCGCGGGGGCCCTCGGGCGCGTCGCGAAAGGCCCGCCCGCACCCCGTCGTGTGGGCACCCGGCCGTGGACAGTGGTTGTCTGGAACCCGAGACCCTTTTCAGCCACTTTGAGAGGTAGTGCCGTGTCGAAGCCCCTGATCGTCATCACCGGTGCCAGCTCCGGCATCGGCGCGGCCACCGCCCGCCTGCTGTCCGGCGCGGGCCACCCGCTGCTCCTCCTCGCCCGGCGGCTGGAGAAGCTGGAGGCGCTGGGGCTGCCCGACACCCTGTGCCGCAAGGTCGACGTCACCGACCGGGACGCGGTCGGGGCGGCCGTGCGCGAGGCGGAGGAGCGCCACGGCCCGGTGGACGCCCTGGTCAACAACGCCGGGGCCATGCTGCTCAGCCGGCTCGTGGACCAGGACCCCGACGAGTGGGACCGCATGATCGACCTGAACGTGAAGGGCGTGCTGTACGGCATCCACGCGGTCCTGCCGGGCATGCTCGCGCGGGGCGCCGGGACGATCGTCAACGTCAGCTCCATCGCGGGCCGCAAGACCTTCCCCAACCACACGGCGTACGTGGGCACGAAGTTCGCCGTGCACGCCATGTCGGAGAACCTGCGCGAGGAGGTCGCGCCGTCCGGCGTGCGGGTGGTGACCATCGCGCCCGGCGCGGTGGAGACCGAACTGCTCTCGCACACCAGCGACGAGCGCATCAAGGCGGACTACCAGGAGTGGAAGGAGTCCGCGGGCGGCGCGCTGGACCCGCAGGTGGTGGCCGAGGCCATCGCGTACGCGTACCGGCAGCCCCCGAACGTCACGATCCGCGAGATCGTCCTCGCCGCCACGGGTCAGGAGGCGTGACCCGCGGGCACCCCCTTTAGGCCGTCACGCCGGATTTGCCCAGAGGAGAAGGGTGTCAAATCTTCCAGGAACGAACACAGTTTGATCACAAACAGCGGAACTGGTGATTTCGGCCATCTCCTGGCTCATACGCTTCGCTCGGCTGTCGCGCGGCTCGTGTCGCAGCTCCGGGTACCAGGCCGCGCGCACGTGCACCGGTCGCACCGTCGCGCGGCAGGACGCCCTCCATGGACGCAAGCCCCTCCGGCAGACGCGACGTCGCCGTCGTGCTCGGCACCCGGCCCGAGATCATCAAGCTGGCCCCGCTCATCCGGCTGCTCGGCGCCCGCGCCCGCGTCGTCCACACCGGACAGCACTACGACAGCGCCCTGTCCGGCACCTTCTTCGCCAACTTCCGCCTGCCCGCGCCCCACCTGCTCCTCGACGGCGCGACCGGGCCGTGGGGGCGCGGCGCGCAGATCGGCGCGCTCACCGCCGAACTCGCCCGCTCCTTCGTCGCCGACCCGCCCCGCGCGGTCGTCGTCCAGGGCGACACCAACAGCACCTCCGCAGGGGCCCAGGCCGCCCACTACTGCGGCATACCCGTCGTCCACGTCGAAGCCGGCCTGCGCTCCGGCGACCGGGCCATGCCCGAGGAGATCAACCGCCTCGTGGTCGGCGTCCTCGCCGACGTCCACTGCGCCGCCACCGAGCGGGCCGCCGCCAACCTGCGTGCCACCGGCACCGCCCCCGACCGCATCCGGGTCACCGGCAACACGGTCGTCGAAGCCACCCTGATGTCGCTGCCCGAGCCCGCCGAGCGCGAGCGCATCGCCCGCGAGCACGGCACCCGCGAACCGTACGTCCCGTACGTCCTCGCCACCGTCCACCGGCCCGAGAACACCGACGCGCCCGAACGCCTCGAAGCGCTCCTCACCTCCCTCGCCGCCCTCGGCGCGCCCGTCGTGATGCCCCTGCACCCGCGCACCCGGGCCAAGGCCAAGGAGTTCGGCCTCGAACGCCTCCTGGACCGGCTCCGGGTCGTCGACCCCGTCGACCACCCCACCTTCCTCGCCCTGGCCGACCGCGCCCGGCTGCTCGTCTCCGACTCCGGCGGCGTCCAGGAGGAGGCCACCGTCCTGAAGAAGCCGCTGCTCGTCGTGCGCACCAGCACCGAGCGCCCCGAGGCCGTCGACGCGGGCTTCAGCAGGCTCGTCGAACCCGGGCCGCCGCTCGTCGCCGCCGCCCGCGCCCTGCTCGACGACGGCGACCTCGACGAGAGGCTGCGGGCCACCGCGTCCCCGTACGGCGACGGGAGCGCCTCGCGCCGGATCCACGCCCTCGCCACGGCCCTGGCGGACGGGGAGCCCCTGCCGCGGATCGAAGCGGGCCAGTGAACCGCGTCGCGTGAACAGCGTCGCGTGAACCGCGCCGTGTGAAGCGTGCCGCGTGAACCGCGCCGCATGAAGCGTGCCGTTGGGGTGGTCGTCCCACCGGACATAGAACGGGCTCGTCGAACAACTCACAGCAGCCGCCGCCGACCGCGCGGCGGACCCGGAGCACGGCGTGGCGAACGCCGGGCTCCCCGACGAAAGGAGGACCCGTGTACGGGTCGGCAGGAAAGGGCGCCGTGGGCGCCGGAGTGGTCGTGGGCGGGGGCCAGCTCGCCGTCACCGGCGGCACGTTCGGGGTGGCGACGACGCTCCTGGCCGTCGCCCTGCTCCTCGGCGGCGCCCTGATGATGCGCTCGGCGCGCCTGAGAGCCGCCAGGGGCTGAACCAGCCCGGCCGGCCCGCCCGCCCCACGCAGGCCGGGCCGGCCTCCCCTCACCCGCCCGGCCCCCTCATCCGCCCGGCCCCCGCCCCGAACCGCCCTGCCCCGCCTCGACCCAGGAACCCCCGTGACGTCCTCCGAGCCCTCCGGCCTGCTCGGCCTGCTCTCCGACTTCAGCCTCGTCCTGAGCCTGTTCTTCCCGCTGTACCTGCTCGGGCTCGTCCTCCCGCTGCTCGTGCGCCGCAAACGCCGCAAGGGCAAGGCGGGCGACTACCAGTGGCACCTGTTCGTGCCCTGCCGCGACGAGGAGGCCGTCATCGGGGACACCATCGCCTACCTGCGCGCCTCCTGTCCCGAGGCGCACGTCTGGGTCATCGACGACGACTCCGAGGACCGCACCGGCGAGATCGTCCGGCGCGCCGCCGCCCACGACCCGGGCGTCCACCTCGTCCAGCGCCGCCGCCCCAACGCCCGCCTCGGCAAGGGCGAGGCCCTCAACGCCGCCTACGACACGCTCACCTCACTGCTGCCGCCCGGGGCCGACCGCGACCGGATCGTCGTCGGCGTCTTCGACGCGGACGGCCGGCCCGCGCCCGGCTGCCTCGACCACGTCGCCGCCCGCCGCTTCTTCGGGCGCCCGGACATCGGCGGCGTACAGATCGAGGTGCGCATGATGAACCGCGACGACCCGCGCCCCGCCCGTGACGGCGGGGCCCTGCGCAACCTCTACAGCCGGCTGCTCATCCGTATGCAGGACCTGGAGTTCCGCGCCCCGGTCGCCGCGCTGCAGCACGCCCGCAAGACCTCCCGCACCGTCTGCCTCGGAGGCAACGGGCAGTTCGTACGCCTCTCCGCGCTCGACGACCTGAACGCCGAGCGCGGCCGCCCCTGGACCGGACGGCTCCTGGAGGACTTCGAACTCGGCATCCACCTGATGCTCGTCGGCTGGATCAACTCCTTCTGCGCCGACACCTACGTCGAGCAGGAGGCCCTCTTCGACACCAAGCGCTTCCTCACCCAGCGCACCCGCTGGGCGCAGGGCGTCATGCAGTGCTTCGGCTACATCCCGGCGATCTGGCGCAGCAACAAGATCCCCAACGTGGGCTTCCTGGAACTCACGTTCTTCCTCAGCCAGCCCTGGCTGCAGATGCTCGGCGCGCTGCTCTACCCCATCCCGCTGATCGCCCTCGGGCTGTCCTACGCGCGCCATCCCGAGGCCGCCGCCGCGTACTTCACGGGCGGCGGATGGCGGGGAGTGGCGCTGTACGTGGCCATGGCCCTGGGCCAGTTCGTCGTCTGGGGGCCGATCTACCGCCGCAAGTGCGAGCCGGACAGCGGCTTCTGGCGCGCGCTGGGCTGGGGGTTCGTCTACCCGCTGTACCTGATGTTCCTGTACGTCGTCTCCTGGCGCGCCGTCGGCCGCATGCTCAGCGGCCGCAACGGCTGGGCCAAGACGCGCCGCAACGCGGAGGCACCGACGGCCGGCCCGGTGGCCAAGGAGGCCTGACACGCTCCGGGCGGACGATACGGCACCCTTCTCGGCCGCATGAGCGGGCCTTCCCGGGGAAACCGGGATCTGCGATCGCGGATCACCACGGCTGTGCTCAGCCGTACGAAGGGGGAGGGCCACCATGACGACCGCCGGGCACTGGAGCGAGAGAGCCGCGTGCGACAGCGGCGACGCCGACGACCTCTTCGCGGAGAGCGACCGCCAGAAGCGGGCCAAGGAAGTCTGCGCGCACTGCCCCGTACGTACCGAGTGCCTGGTCGAGGCCCTGGACCAGCGCATCGAGTTCGGGGTCTGGGGCGGCATGACGGAACGCGAACGCCGGGCGCTGGTCCGCAGGCGCCCCAAGGTCACGTCCTGGCGCGAGGTGCTCGACGACGCCCGCCGCGCCCACGAACAGGCGGACGTGGTCGGCGCGGGCCGCTGAGGGGCCGCGGCCGACTCCTCGCGGTCGTGACGCGCCCCGTTTCCCGGCCCCTCGTCGCACGCGCCGATGAGGGAGCCCGGGTTCGCGGCCGCGGGGCCCGGTGGTCGTCCCAGGGCCCCGCGGTCGCGCTCGTGCCGTCAGCGGCAGGTGATGATCAGCGGAGTCACCGCCGTGCAGGTGCGGCTCGCCGTGTCGTTGGCCGCGTTGCCGTCGACCGGGGCCGAGACCGTGCGGGTGGCCGTCACGGTGTACGGCGTGCCGAGGCTCAGCAGGCCGACCGGTACGTGGAAGCGCCGCGTCGTCGTCGCCCCGGGGGCGAGCGAGGTCAGCGCGCAGGTCGCCCTCGTGCCGGAGACCGCGCAGTCGGGGCTGGTCGGACGGGAGTTGGGCAGCGTCACCGAGATGGTGCCCGAAGTCAGCGGCGCGGGGCCGTTGTTGGTGACCGTCAGCGTGTAGTCGACGCTGCCGCCGAGGCCGGGCCGGGGTGTCGCGGTGAGGGACAGGCCCAGGTCCGCGGGGCGCGTGGGCACCAGCGCGACGGCGAACGGGCCGTCGCCCACGGGGAAGGCGTCCTTCTTGCCGAGCGCCGTCGCGTCGACGACCGTCACGTTGTCGTCCCCGCCGCACGCCACGTAGGCACTGGCGCCGTCGGAGGCGACGGCCACGTCCAGCGGGTACGCGCACACGGGCTGCGACGCGGTCACGGCGTTGGTCGCG
Source organism: Streptomyces sp. NPDC001941 (assembly GCF_040296945.1). Classification (NCBI taxonomy): domain Bacteria; kingdom Bacillati; phylum Actinomycetota; class Actinomycetes; order Kitasatosporales; family Streptomycetaceae; genus Streptomyces; species Streptomyces sp. NPDC001941. Next base: position 10,338 of record NZ_JBEOYE010000066.1, read on the forward strand.
GTGTCGACGACGGCCAGCGCGCCCGCGCGCTCGCGCGTGACGTACAGCCGCTTCCCGTCCGGTGACAGGGCCATCCCGTAGGGGCGGTTCGCGACGGGGATGGCCGTACTCGGGGTGAGGGTCCGGGTGTCGACGACGGCGACCGCGTCCTGGTCTCCGTCCAGTTCGGTCGTCGCGTACAGCCGTGCCCCGTCGGCGGAGGCGAGCACGGTGTTCACGTCTGCCGACAACGCCACGGTGGCGCTGACCGCGCGGGTCGCGGTGTTCACCACCAGGACCGACCGGCCGGCGGCGACGTAGGCGCGCGAGCCGTCGGGGGAGACCGCGACCGAGGTGGGCCGGGCGCCGAGGGGGACCGTCGCCGCGACGGTCTGGGTGGCGGTGTCGACCAAGGACAGCGAATCCGAACCGGAGTTGGGCACGTACAGGCGTGCCCCGTCCGGTGACAGGGCCATGTTCTGCGGCGCCTCGCCCACCGCGACGGTCGCGACGACGGCGCGGCTGTCCGTGTTCACCACGGACACCGACCCGGACCCGCCGTTGGCCACGTAGGCCCGGCCGCCGTCGCGCGCGAGCACGATGTCGTCGGGGCGCTCGCCGACGGGGATCGTCCCGACGGTCGCCCGGGTCGCGAGGTCGATCACGGAGACGGTGCCGTCGAAGACGTTCGCGGCGTAGGCCACCGCGTCGGCCGTCGCGGCCGCGCGCGGCGCGGGCACGGTGGCCGCGTGCGCGGCCGTGACCGGCAGGGAGAGGGCCAGGGCGCCGGCCGCTGCGGCGACCGCGCCGAGGGTCCTGCCCCGTGGTGCCCGGGGTGCGGCCGTGGCGGGCCGCGACGATCTGGAGTTCACACGTGGCACAGGTACTTCGCCTCGCATTCGGTGACGGAACACGGCGTCGCCGCAGGGAGGCCGAGGACGCCCTCCCCCTGGGCGACACCTACTGCTGTCAAGTGAGTGCAGCGAGTGAAGCCTTGTGGCCGGTGCGGCATGCGCACAAGGCGTGTTTCCGCCACACGGATCCGGTCAAGGGCGTGACAGGGGTGCGTGAGACGGCGTCGCAGGGGTGCGTGAGGGTGCGTCAGGGGGCGTATGGTCGGCGCCCGGTGGTGCGAGTCCCGTCACGGAAGGCTCCGTTACCAGTGCGGATCCTCGTACCGCGCGTCCCCGGCGATCCCCATCAGGCGGACGCGGTGCACCAGTTGACCGGAGGCGCCCGCATTCCGGAGCCGTTCCGGCGCGACGCCGACGAGCCAGCCCGTCAGCTCCGTACGCCATGCCTCCTCGCGCTCCTCGCCCTCGCCGGTGTGCCAGGGGAGTTCGTCCCTGAGCAGGTCGTACTCCCACTGCCCGACCGCCCGCGCCAGGTGCCGGTCGGCCGGGTGACCCGTGCGCCCGTTCCAGATGCCGAGCCAGGGCGCGAGCGTGCCGGACGCCTCGGCGCAGACGACGAGGACGTCGTGCGCGGGCACGGCCGGAGCCGGGTCGCCCAGCACCCACGTCCACCAGGCCCGCAGGAAGGCGTCCACGGCAGCCGCTTGGCGGCGCGGCCACTCCCGCCACCGGCCCCGGGCGAACGACCGTCCGGCCTCCGCCGGGTCGACGTCGCGCGCGCCCCGGCCGTCGACCAGCGACCGGGCGAACTGCGGGAGGACACGGCGCAGTACGGCGGCGTGGTCGTCCCAGTCGACGGCCCGCCAGGTGCGGCGCAACAGGTCGGGGTCGAGGGGGACGTCCGGCACCTTGAGCAGCGCCAGTTCCTCGGCGCTGCCCCAGTGGCAGACGCAGTTGTCCTCCTCCGGGCGCGCGGTCATCCCGCGGAAGACGGAGCCGAGCCCGTGCAGCGCGGCGTCGAGGCGGGCGCGGTCGGGGGTGAGCGCGGGGGCGTGGTGCGAATCCGGCATGCCGGTGACTCCGGGTGGGCTCCGGGGGCCGACGCCGCCCGAAGAGCGCGATGCTACCCGAGCGCCGGGGCACGCACGGTATCGCTCCACTTCGGGACCGGCCCCGGCAGTCGGGTGATCATCATCTGTTCTGCCTCGGCAATCCCGGCGCGGGGCGCGACCGTCTGCTGTCGTGTCCGTATGTCCCCGTTCCGCTCGTCCCTGGTTCGTCGTGCGTCCCGCGCGTCCCGTGCGTCCCGCCCCGTCCCCGCTGCGGTACCCGTTGTGGTCCCCGTTCCGGCCGTGGGGCCGTGCTCGCGCGGGGGTGGCTCGTGAGGCGCACCGCGGCCGTCCTTGCGCTCCTCGCCGCCCTCCTCGTCGCGGCGCCGCCCGCCGGCGCGACCCCCCGGGGCTGCGGTGACACCAGCAACGGCCAGTTGTGCGTCGACGGCCCCTTCCCCGTGGCCGGTCTCTACTGCGCGAGCTACTGGCGCACCCGCACGGCCGGAGAGATCCGTCCGCGCCTGGGGTACCAACTCGGGCTCAAGAACAGCGACAGCGTCGACGTCAGACGCTGGTGGGGCTCGAAGGCGACCAGGAATGGCTACGTGCGGCTCTGCGGTCACGTGGCCGGGAAGTCCGTCGAGACCTGCATCCGCAGCGTGATGTCGTACAAGGGAGCCATCTACGCCTCGAAGTGGCGCTGTTGAGCCCTCCCCACCGCAACGGGGCTGCTGTCGCGGGTGGTCATCCTGGCTGATCCGTCCCAGGCGCGGCCGGGTGACCGAACCAGTGCGTCAAGGCCCTCTCCACCTCGTCCGGGGCGACGTCCCGCGCCCCGGACCACCCCGCGTGCCCGTCCGGTCGTACGAGCACGGCCGCCGCGCCCTCCGGCAGGCCCGCCGGGACCACGACGGTCGTCACCCGGTCCGCCCAGGGCCGGGCGGCCGAAGCGAGGGCGTCCTCGGTCAACTCGCCCCCGCTCAGCAGCAGTACACCGCCGACCGTGCGTGACAGCAGCCCGGCGAGCGTGTCGCCGCCCGCGCCCCCTGCCAGCTCCAGGTCCGGCACCATCCGGCCGGACCACGGCGAGGGCGCGCCCAGGGCCGGGTAGCGCGTCCCCACGCCGGTGACGGACTCGGCCAGCGGCCCGGCCGTCCCCGGGTCCCCGGCCAGCTCGGCGAGCAGGTCGAGGACCGGCGTCAGCGGGTGGTCGTCCGCCCCCGCGCCGGCCAGGGCGGCCTGTGCGCGCGTGTTGCGGAGCAACCGTGCGCCCGCCGCGTGGCGTTCGTCGTGGTACGTGTCGAGGAGTGTGTCCGGCGCCTGCCCGCGGGCGACCAGCGCGAGCTTCCAGCCCAGGTTGAAGGCGTCGTCCAGCGCCGCGTTCACCCCGATCGCGCCCGCCGGGGGATGGACGTGCGCGGCGTCCCCGGCCAGCAGCACCCGACCGGTGCGGAACCGCTCGGCGAGCCGCGCCGCGTCCCCGAACCGCGTCAGCCACCGCACCTCGGCGATCTCGACGGGCCGTTCCAGGACGGACTCGACGGCGTTCCGGAAGGCCTCGGGCCGTACCGCTTCGCGGGGATCCGCGGGCGGGGCCGGGTCGGCGGTGATCAGGCGTACGTAGCCGGGGCGCGGGATCGCGAAGACGCTGCCGCCGCCGGGGCCGGTGTGGGGGCCGAACGGCACGGCTGACGGATCGGCGAGCACCACGTCCCCGAGCAGGGTGTACGTCCGCGCGGGCGTCCCGGGAAAGGCGATCCCGACGGCCTTGCGCACCGTACTACGGCCTCCGTCACAGCCAACCAGCCAGTGGGAACGGTGAACTGATGGACCATCATTTCCATCTGTGGTGACCGTGACGCCTTCGTCGTCCTGCCGCAGCCCCGTCAGGTTCCTGCCGCGGACGATCCGCACGCCGTGCTCCTGCGCCCACTCGGCGAGCAGCTCCTCCACCCGGGTCTGGGGGATGCCGAGCACATAGGGGTGAGCGGTCCGCATGGCGGTGAGGTCGAGGCGGGACGCCCCGACGAAGGCCGTGGACGGCACGGTCGGGCCTTCCGCGAGGAAGCGGTCGACGACGCCCCGGCGCCCGAGGAGTTCCAGGCTGCGGGCGTTGAGGTTGAAACCGCGGCAGAAGCCCGGTGGTTCGGGGTCGCGCTCCAGGACGACGGTGCGCACTCCCGCGCGCCCCAGCTCGGCGGCGAGGGCGAGGCCCGCGGGCCCGGCCCCCGCTATGAGGACGTCCGCGTCCACGTCCGGCTCCGCGTTCACGCGCCCGCCTCCTCGTCCGCGCCCCGCGGCCAGGTCAGCGCGCCGCGCTCGATCTCGGCGGCCGTGCCCTCCGCCCAGTCCCGCTCGGCGCGGGCCATCGCGAGGGCGTACTCGGTCTCGATGACGAACAGGCGAGGCGCACCGTGCTCCTGGCGTGCCGCGCGGTGGGCCTCCGTGGCCTCCGCGATCCGCGTGCCGAGCGCGGCGGCCCGTTCGCGCAGGGCCTGCGCGGCGCGGACGGGTCCCAGCGCGCCGAGGTAGCCGACCGCGGACAGGAAGCGCGGGTACTCCAGGGAGGGCTCCCTGATCAGCTCGTCCAGCCACGCGGTGAAGCCCTCCCGGCCCGCCGCGGTGTGGCGGTACACGGTGCGCGCGGGCCGGTTGCCGACCTGCTCGGTGCCGTCCGCCTCGATCCAGCCGTCTCGCGCGAGGGCGCGGACCGTGTCGTAGAGCGATCCGGTCGTGAGCTTGAAGGCCCGGTCCATGCCGCGCTCGCGCAGGGCCGTGGCCATGGCATGGGGGTGCATCGGCTGCTCCAGGAGCAGGCCGAGCACGGCGAGGGCGAGGGAGTTGGCGGGGCGCTTGGGGGAGGGGTCGGGGGCGGAGGGCATGGGGCTCCAGACGGCGAGGGACTGCGTGGTCGTGTGGACGGTCGATCGTCAGGACCGCGGGTCGGTGATGCGGACGGGCGGCAGTCTTTTGAATGCTCGGTCTCGATTACTCGGATCCGAGTATACCGATCGAGCGGGCTTGCGAAAGGCAACGGGATGTTCCGGCGGACACCGCCGCCGCGCGGCCGCCCCGTGTGACGGATGGGGCTGACTGGGCGTCCGATACGGCCGATGCGTGGGTTGCTGCCAGAAATCTGTTGCCGGGCCCGCGGATGGGTAACTCATAGTGGAGCCGCATCCCCATTCACCACCCTCCAAGAGGACGGCCGTGACGACTGTCTCCAGCGAAACCACCACTGAGCGCACCCCCGGGCGCGCCTGGACCATCCGCCTCACCGGACACAGCGACCGCACCGCCACACTGAGCTGCAGCACGGGCGCCTGCCGGATGCCGGCGCGTTCCAGGGACCTCGCGGCACTCCGGGCCTTCGCCGCCCGGCACGCCCAGGCCCACGCGCGCGCCGCGACCGTGCGCCCGCACGCCTCCTGCCACTGCCGCGCCGAACAGTGCGCCGCCCACTCCGAGACCCGCGCGTACTGCGCCGGGGCCGTACTGCTGATCCTCCGTCACGACGCCTCCGTCGGCCGGGTCTGGAGCGTCGAGGAGGTCTGCGAGGCCTGCGCCCCGCTGATCCCGCACGCCGCCGTCGTCGCCCGGGCCGTACGTCCGCGCCGCACCGTGGAGACCCCCGCGCCCCCGTCGACCGAGCCCGCCGCCGCCCGCCCGATCGTGCCCGGCGGCTTCTCCTCGCCGACCGCCGGATCCATGGACGACGTCCGCGCCCCCAACGTGCGGCGCCCGCGCCGCACCGCGAAGCGTCGCGACTGACCGCGGGAGCGACCATCCCACCGGCGCCCGGAGCCCGCGCCTCCTCCCGCACCGCGTGACCTCACCCCGCACCACCTCTCGCCACTCCACCTGACCCCACCCACGCACGCCCACGGCCAGCGGCGGCCCACGGCGTTGTCAGTGGTGCGCGATAGCTTCTGAAGTGTTCGAGGAGCTGTGCGAAAGGGGGGTATCTCGTGGGTGTCGCGGGGACGTTGAGGGTGGTGCTGGTCGATGTCAACGACGAGGTGGTCGCGGCCTGGAGGTCCGCGTTCGCGGACACGCCCGGGGTCGAGATCCGACGGGGATCGCTGCTGGACGAGGACGTCGACGCGTGGGTGTCGCCGACCAACGCCCTGGGGCGGATGGACGGCGGCGTCGACGCCCTGGTCAAGCGCCGCCTCGGCGCGGGCATCCAGGCGCGCGTCCAGCGCGTGATCCGGACGCGGTTCGGCGGCAGCCTGCCGGTGGGCAGCGCGGTGTGCGTGCCGTCCGGCGCGTCCGTACCGCGCTACCTCATCTCGACGCCGACCATGCGGCAGTCGTCGCAGGACGTCAGCGAGACGATGAACGTGGCGCTGGCGTGTGCCGCCGCGTTCCAGGCGGTGCACCTGCAGAACCGCGAGAAGCCCGGCAGCATCCGCTCCGTGGCGCTGGTGGGACTGGGCGCGCGCACGGGCAAGGTGCCCGCGAGCGTCTGCGCGAACCTGATGTGGACCGGCTACACCCTCTTCCACGACCACGACTTCCCCGACTACGACGCCCTGCGCGCGGCGGTTCTGGCCCACCTCGACGACATCGAGGCGGCCGGCCCCGCCAAGCGGATACGGATCACCGTGCCGGGCGTCGCCGCCACGGGACCCGTGCAGGGCGTCTGCCAGGGCTCAGCCACGCCGGCCGCCTCCGACGACCCGCTGGGTCTCACCGAGTTGTTCACCGGGGGCGGGGAGCCGTGGCTCCCGCTGCTGCGCCCGGTGATCGAGGCCCGGCCGGGCGCGGCCGCCTTCATCGGCCCCCAGCGCGGCCCCGAGGTCGTCCCGGTGCGCGAACTCACCTTCCAGGCGCTGAAACCGCACGCGCCGCACCAGTGGAAGGTGGTGGTCTTCGGACAGAACCCGTACCCCCGGGCCGAGAGCGCCACCGGCATCGCGATGTTCGACAACACCTTCAACGACTGGAAGGACAGCCAGTTCGGCCGGGTGGTCAGCATCCGCTGCCTCATCAAGGCGGCGGCGATGTGGAAGCACGGCATCGCCAAGAAGACGCCGATCGCCGATGTGCGCGCACTGCTGGCCAAGGAGGACACGGTCCAGCCGCCGGAGTGGTTCCAGGCGATGCTCACCCAGGGCGTCCTCCTGCTGAACGCGTCACTCACGGCCAGTGCGGACGGCTCGACGGCCACCGACCAGCACACGGCCTTCTGGCGTCCCGTCGCCGAGCAGATCGTCGAGGAGATCCTGCGGGCCAAGCAGGACGCCGCGCCACAGGACCGGGGGGTGGTGTTCGCCTGGTGGGGAGCGCACGCGCGCAGCCTGAAGAAGGTCGTGCAGCGGCTGGAGAAGAAGTACCCGGGCGTCGAGGTGCGCCACCTGGACCACGCCAACCCGGCGGCCCAGGGCGACGTCTTCTGTGAGGGCGACCACTTCGCTCAGGTCAACGACGCACTGGCGGCGGTCGGGGCCGAGCCGGTCGACTGGCTGCCGCGCAAGGGCTGGGACAAGCAGGCGTCCGGCGCGGGCACCGGGCAGGGCGGTGGTGTCGCCGAGCGGATGGGGGCGTTCATCGCCTCCACGATGGAACTGCACCAGCTCTACCTGGAGCGCCTCTCCAGCGTCAAGGACGAGGGCCTCGTCCTGCCGCCGGTCACCGGGGTGTTCGACACCCCGCTGATGGACTTCCGCAAGGCCGTCGCACCGGTGTCGGACGTACTGGCCGGCCTCTCCCGGCACATCGAGCGGTCGAGCGCCTTCGGCGAGAAGAAGGCGGCGGCAGCGCAGGGCGCGCTCAGCGGCCAGGAGGAGTACGCGGACGGGCTGAGCGCCGACGCGATGTCGGCGCTGTACCTCTACACCTGCGAGTCGGCCTTCTACCGCGAGATCAACGCGGTGCTCAGGTCCGCCGACCGGGACCTCGTCGCGCCCTACCTGCCGTACCTGAGGCTGTTGTTCTCGGCGGTGGACGCACTGCCGGTGCGCAAGGAGCCGCTCTGGCGCGGCGTCGCCCTCGACCTGCGCTCCCAGTACCCGCTGGGGCGGACGGTGACCTGGTGGGGCGTGTCCTCGTGCACGTCGGAGCCGGGCGTCGCCAGGTCGTTCCTCGGCAGCCGCGGCAAGCGCACCCTCTTCGAGGTCACCCCGGCACGCGCGGTCGGCATCCGCAGGTTCTCCGCGTTCACGGGCGAGGAGGAGTACTTGCTCACGCCGGGCACCCGGCTGAAGGTCACCGAGGTGAAGGCCGAGCGGGGCGGCCTGTGCACCGTACGGCTCAGCGAACTGGAAGGACAGGGTCAGGTGTCCTGAGTTCACGGGGGTTCACGAGATGGACACTTCTGTCTCAACAGAATCAAAAATGTCCTGAAAACCAGAAGCGTCAAATCCCCTCCTGTGTATCGCGGTTGAGCACCTGTTCCGTGCGACCCATACTGCGCAGACCGGTGGCGGCGCCTTGTGCGCCGCCACCGCCGCACGGATCGGTTGACCGACCAGGCTCCAGGGGGAGACTTGCGCAGACACGTGCACAGAGCAGCCGCCTTCACCGTCGCAGCGGCCACGTCACTGGCCCTCACCGCAGGCATGACCGGCCCCGCGGTGGCGACCGGGACGGGCGGCGGGAGCATCGGCCCCGGCGCCGCGCGCGCCGAGGGCAACCAGCGAATACCACTCATCACCGGTGACCGCGTGGTGGTGGGTGCCGGGGGCCAGGTGGTCGGCTTCGAGCCCGCCAAGGGCCGCGAGCGGATCCCCGTACAGGTGCGGCGCGGCAAGGACCACACGCTGGTCCTGCCCGCCGACGCCCAGGGCCTGGTCGCCCGGGGCAGGCTCGACCAGCGGCTCTTCGACGTCACCGAGCTCTCGGACGCGCAGCTGCGCAGGAGCCACGGGGACGGTCTCAAGCTGATCGTGGAGTACGAGGGCGGGGCGGCCGCGGCCCGTGCCGGGGTGCGGGCGGCCGGGGACACCCGGGTGAGCCGTACGTTCCCGGCGCTGAACGCCGACGCGGTCCGTGCCTCGCGGGACGGCGTGGCCAAGGTGTGGGAGGCGCTGACCGACCAGCGACGCGGCGTGCGCTCCACCGCGTCCGGGATCGGCAAGGTGTGGCTCGACGGGGTGCGCAGGGCCAGCCTGGACAAGAGCGTCAAGCAGATCGGCGCCGACAAGGCGTGGCAGGCCGGCTACGACGGCAAGGGCGTGAAGATCGCCGTCCTCGACACCGGTGTCGACAAGACCCACGACGACCTCAAGGACCAGGTCGTGGGGGAGAAGAACTTCTCCACCTCGGCCGACGCGGTCGACCGCGTCGGCCACGGCACCCACGTGGCGTCCATCGCGGCCGGTACGGGGGCGAAGTCGGGCGGGAAGTACCGGGGCGTCGCCCCGGGCGCCAAGGTGATCAGCGGCAAGGTGCTCGACGACCAGGGCTACGGCGACGAGTCCGGCATCATCGCGGGCATGGAGTGGGCCGCGGCCGAGGGCGCGGACGTCGTCAACCTCAGCCTGGGCGGCGGCGACACCCCGGGTGTCGACCCGATGGAGGAGACGGTCAACCGGCTCTCCGCCGAGAAGGGCCTGCTGTTCGCGATCGCGGCGGGCAACGAGGGCGACTTCGGTGACTCCACCGTCGGCTCGCCCGGCAGCGCGGACGCCGCGCTGACCGTGGGGGCCGTGGACAAGGACGACAAGCTCGCCTCGTTCTCCAGCAAGGGCCCGCGCGTCGGCGACGGCGCGATCAAGCCCGACGTCACCGCGCCGGGCGTCGACATCACGGCCGCCGCCGCGCCCGGCACCCTGATCGACAGCGACCCCGGCGTCCCGCACCCGGCCCCCGGCTACCTGTCGATCTCGGGCACCTCGATGGCCACCCCGCACGCGGCCGGGGCCGCCGCGATCCTCAAGCAGCAGCACCTCGGCTGGAAGTCCGCCGATCTCAAGGGCGCGCTGACGGCATCGGCCAAGGACGGCGGCTACACGGCCTTCCAGCAGGGCTCGGGCCGCATCCAGGTCGACCGGGCCATCGCCCAGAGCGTCATCGCCGACCCCGTGTCGGTCAGCCTCGGCGTCGCCCAGTGGCCGCACACCGACGACCAGCCGGTGTCCAAGAAGGTCGGCTACCGCAACCTCGGCACCACCGACGTCACCCTCGACCTGTCGGTGGCCGCGCTCGACCCGACGGGCAAGCCCGCCCCGGCCGGCTTCTTCACCCTCGGCGCCACCAAGGTGACCGTGCCCGCGGGCGGCCGCGCGGAGGTCGGCCTGACGGCCGACACCCGCCTCGGCGGCGACACCGACGGCTCCTACTCGGCGTACGTCACCGCGACCGGCGGCGGCCAGTCGGTGCGCACCGCCGCCGCGGTGGTCCGCGAGGTCGAGTCGTACGACCTCACCGTCCGCCACCTCGGCGCCGACGGCAAGGACACCACGACCTACTTCGACTTCCTGGTGGGCCTCACCGGGAACGCCCGGGGCTACCAGGCCTTCCTCTCCGGCCAGTCCGGCCCGGTGAAGATCCGCGTGCCCAAGGGCCGTTACGTACTGAACGGCAGCACCTACCTCGACCCGTCGAGCCCCACCGGCGGCGTCGCCTGGCTGGCCAGGCCCGACCTGACCGTCACCGGCGACACCACGGTCACCTCCGACGCCCGCACCGCCAAGCCCGTCGACATCACCGTCCCCGGCCTGAGCACCACCGACTTCGCCGGGCCCGGGTACGACGTCAACGCGGAGGGCAACTACACCGGCTTCGGCTGGTTCCTCGACAACTACACCGGGTTCCGCAGCGCCCACCTGGGCCCGGCGGTCAGCGACGGCTCGCTGCAGCAGACCTGGGACGGGCACTTCCTCAAGGACGCCACCACCCAGTACTCGGTGATGTTCGGCGGGAAGACCCGCAAGCTGGCCACCGGCTACACCAAGCACGTCAAGGCCGGTGAACTGGCGACGCTGAAGACCGGACTCGGGGCGTCCGTCCCCGGCAAGGAGTCCTCGTCCATCCCGTTCGGCTGGCTGCCCGGCGCCGTCTCGACCGTCGGCTTCACGGCGGGACAGGCCGCACCCGGAGTGCGCACCGTGCACCTCTCCACCGGTGACGGCATCCAGTGGGAGGTGTCGTTCGAGCAGCGCGGCGAGCCCGACCCGGACGGCTGGCCCACCTCGGACGCGTACTACGTGGGCCAGAAGAAGCACTACCGGGCGGGCCGCACCTACCACGACACGTTCAACACCGCCGTCTTCGGACCGGTCGTGGGCCGCAACGAGGGAGTCTTCCGCACCGCGCCCGACCCGGTCACCGGTGACCAGCGGATCTACGGCAGCCTCTCGCTGCTCGCCGACGGCGCGGGCCACCCCGGCTTCGCCGCGTACACGGCCGCGAAGTCCACGCTCTACCGCAACGGCGTCAAGGTCGGCGAGAACACGGACCCGCTCTCCGGACAGGAGACGTTCCCGGTGACCGGTGAGGCCGCCGAGTACCGGCTGACCAGCACCATCGAGCGTTCGCTCAAGGCCGCCTCGGTCTCCTCGCGCGTCGACGTCAGCTTCACGTTCCGCTCGAAGCAGGTGGCGGCCCCCACGGCGCTGCCCGTCTCCACGGTCCGTTTCGCCGCCCCGGTCGACCTGACCTCGCGCGCCGAGGCCGGCAAGCGGGTCTCCGTACCCGTCGTGGTGCAGGGCGCGGCGGCCGGTAAGAACCTCAAGTCGCTGACGGTGTACGTGAGTTACGACAGCGGCAAGACCTGGAAGGCCGTCCAGGTCCGGGGCGGGAAGATCTCCGTGAAGAACCCGGCCAAGGACAAGGGCATCTCACTGCGCGCCAAGGTCACGGACAAGAAGGGCAACAAGTCGGAGGTCACCATCCGGGACGCCTACTTCGGCAAGTGATCCCGACCGGCGAGTGATACCACCCCGACGGTCACGGACAGGGGCACCACCCGCATGACGACGTGCCGGAAAGCGTCCCAGGACGCCTTCCGGCACGTCTCGTCGGCTCAGCGCACGCGCAGCGCCTCGCGGATCGTGGTGAACAGGTCCGTCTGGTTGGTGACGCCCAGCACCCGGAAGGCCTGCGGGCCCTGGGCCGCGATGCGGACCTCGGTGCCGGTGTGCTCCTGGGACTGGCCCGGCGTGTTGGTCGAGTAGTTGACCTTCAGTTGCTGGCCCTCGTCGGTGACCAGGACGGAGGACAGGCCGGGAGGGTTGGCCTCCAGGGGCACGATCTGGCTGGTGTGCCCGTGGTCGGCGGTGGTGACCACCAGGGTGTCGGGGTGCTTCGCCGCGTAGGCGCGCGCCACGGCCACCGCGCGGTCGAACGCGGCGGTCTCGCCGATCTGGCCGCACGGGTCGGCGGCGTGGTCCTGCTTGTCGATCGACGCGCCCTCCACCTGGAGGAAGAAGCCCTTGTCCCGGCCCCCGTGCCGGGCCTTCTGCTTGGCCTCCAGGAGCTGGATGGCCTTGGTGGTCTGGTCGGCCAGGTTCGGCGTCGAGGCGGGGCGGGCGGGGTTGGAGGTGACGCAGCGCTGCGGCGCGGTGCCGCCGACGGCGGCAGTCTTGCCGGTCCACTCGGTCGGTACGTTGCCGGTGGCGAAGAGGCCGAGGACCGGCGCGCCGCCCTTGAACGCGGCCATCGAGGCGTTGTCGGTGACGACCTGGTAGCCCAGCTTCCGCGCCTGCTCGGTGACGGAGAGGCCCTTGAACTTCCCGTCGGTCACCTTCTGGTCGAAGCGCTGCTTGCCACCGCCGAACAGGACGTCCACCTTGTGGTTGACGCTCTGCTCGGCGATCGAGCCGGGGCCGCCCTTGGCGATGGTGTCCGACGCGCACTTGGCCATGTCGGCGGGGCCCTGGCAGGAGCGGTCCGTCACGTGCGAGGCGAGCACGGCCGGGGTGGCGTCGGTGAGCTCGGCGGTCGTGACGCTGCCGGTCGCGTACCCGCCCTTCTGCGCCAGCTCCAGGATGGTCGGCACGGCCTTGTCGGTGCCGGGGGTCTTCGAGATGCGGCCGTTGACCGTCTTCACGCCGGTCGCCCAGCCGGAGCCGCTGGCGGCCGAGTCGGTGACGTAGTCCGGCGTGCCGTCCGCGTGCACCGCGTACGTCGTGTACGCGCCGGTGAGCGGGAACTTGTCCATGTTGAGACGGCCGTTGGCGCCCACCGTGTAGTCCCGGGCGAGGGTGATCTCGGAGTCGCCCATGCCGTCGCCGATGAGCAGGATGACGTTCTTCGCCTTGCCGCCCTTGATGGCGTGCTGCGCCTGCTCCTTGGGCCCGAAGGCGCCGGCCGACGCGGAGAACGCGACGGCGGCGGTGGCCGCGGCGACGGCGGTGGCGGCCACCACCTGACGGCGGGACGGACGAAGTGTGGACATGCGGAGCTCCTCAACAGATCAGGGGGCCTGCGGTGGTCAGCGGGCCTTGTCGGAACTCCAACAAGCCCGTGTGAACCGACGGCGACGCGAGGGGGCGTCCCCGGTGAAGCACCGGCGACGGGAGAAGGTGCGAAACGGGTGGTGCGAGTCAAAGGGCGTGACGGGGCGGACGGGGAACGACCGGGGTGATTCTGCACCTCGCCGCCGGGCCGCAGCAGTCGACTTTCGGCTGTCACGGGTGGGGCGGGAGCGGCGTGGATTACGGATGGGAGAGGAGTGGGGCGGACTCCGCACGGCTCCGCAGGGTGTCCACGGCGACCTCCAGGAAGTCCCGTACGAGGGGGTCGTGTTCGTCCTCCGCGACGGCCAGGCAGAGCTCCACCGGCGGGGCGTCGGTGACGGGCCGGTACATCAGGTCGCCGCGCGGGTGCGAGTCCGCGACGCTGACCGGGACGAGCGCGACGGCCTGGCCCGAGGCTATGAGCTCGAACTTCTCGTCCAGCGAGGACACCGGACGGGTACGCCCGTCGAGCAGCGGCTCACCCTCCAGGTCGGCCCGTGTGACCTCCGGCCGGCCCGCCAGGCGGTGCGTCAGGGGCAGGCAGACCAGCTTGGCCTCGTGGCCCACCGGCACCGCGTGCAGACCCGCGTCGTCGAACGGCCGCCGCAGGTAGGCCACGTGGGCCCGGCCCTCGCGCAGGTCGAGGTCCATGCCCCGAAGCTACCCATGCCCGTACGGCATCAGTGCCGCGTCGCACCGATGCCCTGGTGGCATCAATGGGGACGCAAGGGTATTGGACGCCGGGACGGGCGCCTCGGAGACTCGACCCGTGATCGCCGCCGGGCTTCCGGGTGAGCGAGCGCTTGGTCCGAGCCTGTCCGGAACCCGCCTCTCCGCGCCCCCTGTCGTGAACATCACAGCCCCGGCGCACCCGCCCCCACGTCACGGCCGCGGCACGCCACCCGACGGCGCTGCACCCGCGCACACCCGTTTGAGGAGACCCCATGACCGACACCCGCAGGACCGCACTGATCGTCGGCGCCTCCCGCACCCTGGGCCTCGCCCTCGCCGCCGACTACCTGGCGCGCGGCTCCGAACAGGGGAGCGTCGGCCTGAACGCCCGGGGCGGCCAGGACCTGTACCGGGCGAGCAAGTCCGCCCTCAACCAGCTGATGCGCAGCTTCGCCGCCCGCCACGCCGACGACGCGTACACGCTGCTCCTGATGGACCCCGGCTGGGTCCGCACCGAACTGGGCGGACCCGAGACCGAGTTGAGCGTCGAGGAGAGCATTCCCGGAGTCACCGCGACCATCGAGGGCCACCGGGGCGAGCGGGGGCTCCACTTCGTGGACCACCTGGGCCGGGTCGTGGCCTGGTAGCCGCGGGGCGCGCGGGGGCGGGGTCACCTTCCTCCGCCGGCCGTGCCGATTCCTTGACCGACGGCCCCCGCGCCCGGGCTTCCGCCATCTGTGCGAGTAACGTCCAACCGGTCGACAGGTGCTCCCACCTGGGGTGATCACTCAGGCGAAGGTTTTGCGGTGTCCAAGATCCGGTAAAGGCCACCGCTCATGCCCCTGCTCGGCGCGCAGCCCCGAAGCGAGCTCCCCTACGATCATTTTCGGAGGCCGTCGTCGCGCCTCCTGCTCCGCACACGAGGAACCACCACGTCATGGAACGCTGCTCAGCCCCCAGTCACCACGACAGAGCCGGGAACGACCGGCTGGACCCGACCACCCGCGAGCGCTACTCGCAGGCGACGCCCGTGCGTTGCATGGGCCGCGTCTACCGCATCGACCCCACCCCTACCGGTGTCTGCTTCCGCGACATCACCGACCCGTTCCGCCACCAGGCCATCGGGACGGCGAGCCGCTCCGCCGACAACTCCGGCTGGGACGTGCACAATTCGCGCGGCCGCCTGCTGGCACGCGCCACCGAGACGCTCACCGCGATCGCCATCCTGCGCAGCGCGTACTGGCCCTGACGCCCGAACTGCCCGCGTACGCAGGGCAGTCCGCGTGCGACGAGGAGCCTGCGCACGAAGGTGATCGCGCGTACGCAGGGCCGTCCGCGTCACTCCACCAGTGACTGGGTCCCCACCACGGACAGCAGTGCCAGCCGCTCCGCGTCCGGTGACCCAGGTTCCGCGGTGTAGACCATGATGCGCAGGTCGTCGCCCGCGACCTGGAGCACGTCGCAGTCCAGCGTGAGCGCCCCCACCAGGGGGTGGTCGATCGTCTTGCGCGCGGCCCGGTGCTCGGCGGTCGCGCCCCTGGACCACAGCTCGGCGAAGCGGGTGCTGCCCGCCCGCAAGCGGGCCAGCAGGCTCCGCAGCGCCGGGTCGTCGGGATAGCGGGCCGCCGTGCGCCGCAGGTCGGCCACCAGGAGTTCCTGCAGCGCGCCGTTGGACTCCGGAGTGTGCCGCACCCGCGTCCGCGTACTCATGAACGCCCTCCAGACGCCGTTGAGTTCGTCGCCCTCCCACTCACCGATCAGCGCCGCGTGTAGCGGGTTGGCGAGCAACTGGGTCCAGGCCGCGTCGTACACGGCGACCGCCGCGCCGTCCAGCCGGTCCAGGACGCGGTGCACCCCGGGCGTGATGTGCCGGGGAACGACCCCGGGCCCGGGCACCGCCAGGCCCGCCAGGTGGAACAGGTGCTCCCGCTCCGCCCGGTCCAGGCGCAGCGCGCGGGCCAGCGCCTCGACGACCTGGGACGAGGGGTTGGCGGCGCGCCCCTGCTCCAGCCTGACGAGGTAGTCCGCCGAGATGCCCGCGAGCTGGGACAGCTCCTCGCGGCGCAGCCCCCGCGCGCGCCGCCGTCCGCCGGAGGGCAGGCCGACCGTGCCGGGGGCGAGGCGGTCGCGCCAGACGCGCAGCGCGTCACCGAGTTCCGTTCGAGGCATGCGTCCATTGTGGGCGCCGCACGGCGGGTTTTCCTGGTACTGCCGGTCCCAGGACGGCGGGGCTACTGTCTGCGGCCGCCCGCGACGCGCACGCTGGAACCAGGACCGCCACGCGGTCGCACCACGCGCACTACTCGCACCACCCGCACCACGGAGGGACCACCCCATGAGCAAGCTCGCCCTCGTCACCGGCGCCACCTCGGGCATCGGCAAGGCCTTCGCCGAGCGGTTCGCCGCCGAAGGACACGACCTGATCGTCGTCGGACGGCGCACCGAGCGGCTGGAGGAGTTCGCCGCCGCCCACCCCGAGGTCGCGGTCCGCGTGGTCACGGCGGACCTGGCCACCAGTGAGGGCGTGGACGCCGTCGCCGCGCTCTGCGCCCGGGAACCGCTGGACGTCCTGGTGAACAACGCGGGCGTCGCCCACTACATGCCGCTCGCCGACCTGCCGGCCGACAAGGCCCGCGAGCTGGTCAGCGTCAAGGTCCTCGCGCCCACCCTGCTCACCCACGCCGTCGTCGGCGGGATGCTGGAGCGCGGCCTGGGCACCGTCATCAACGTCGCCGGGATGATCGCCTTCAGCGGCCCTGCCGACCCCTCCGTGATGCCGCGCCGCGCGATCTACACCGGCACCCTCGCGCACCTCGTCGCCATGAGCCAGACCCTCGCCGCCGAGCTGGACGGCACGGGCGTCGGCGTGCACGTGGTCTGCCCGGGCGTGGTGGCCACCGAGTTCCACTCGGCCCAGGGCCTCGACCTGAGCGCGGTGCCCCGGATGAGCCCGGAGGACGTGGTGACCGGGGCGCTGCGCGGCATCGAGCTGGGCGAGACGGTCAGCGCCCCCGGCGTCGAGGACTACGACCTCCTGCGGACCGTGTTCTCCGCCGACCTCGCCGCCTTCGGAGGCCAGAGCCCGGCGCTGGCCTCCCGCTACCGCACGAGCTGACCCGGCCCGGCTTGCGACGACGGCTCCGGGCCGCGTCCCCGGACCACGTCCTCGTCCGCTACGTCTCCGTCCGCGCCCCGGCCGCCGCGGCCTCCCTGTCCGCGCCGCGCAGTTCCGCCGCGAACTGCGCGCCCGCGAGCAGCGCCAGGTTCGACAGCCACAGCCAGATCAGGAAGACGACGATGCCCGCGAGCGACCCGTACAGACGGCTGTACGTACCGAGCACCGAGGTGTACACGGCGAAGCCCGCGGAGACGATCAGCCACAGGGCGGCGGCCAGCGCCCCGCCCGGCAAGCTGTAGCGGCGCCGGCGGGCCGGGGGCGGCCCCGTGTGGAACACGATGACCACGAGCACCGCCACCAGCACGAGCAGCAGCGGCCAGCGCACCGCGCCCCAGATCAGCGGAACCGTTCCGTCCATGTGCAGGAACTCCCCGATCGCCTCCGCGATCGGACCCGTCAGCATCAGCACCAGCGCGCTGACCAGCAGCAGCGAGAGCAGCACCAGGGCGGTGGCGACGATGCGGTGCGCCTTGCGCCACGGCGAGCGCCGGTCCGGGATGCGGTGCATGCTGTGCAGCGCCCGTCGGAAGACCGCCAGGTAGCTGCAGGACGACCACAGCGCGCTGGCGCCGCCCGCGGCGAGCAGCGTCCAGGCCGCCTTCTGCTCGGTCAGCATCCCGGCGAGCACCTCGTGCAGGGAGGCGCCCGACTGGCCGGGCGCGTAGTGCGTGACGTGAGCGATGAACTTCTCCGCCGTGTCCGGGCTGATCAGCCCGAAGGACAGCACGGTGACCAGCATCGCCGGGAGCACCGCGAGGATCGAGTAGTACGTGAGCGCCGCCGCGTAGTCGGCGACGTCGTCGTTCCACATGGTCACCGGCGTACGGCGCAGGGCGGGCCACCAGCGCCGGCCGGACCGGGCGGAGGAGCGGGGGGAATCGGTCGCGTGGTCGTGGGCGGCGGGCTGTGCGTCAGCGGACATGCGGCTTCCGGTGTGCGCGGTGGCCGAACCGCAGCCGCGCGTCGAGCGTGTAGGGGACGGTGGCGCGTTCGGCCTCGGCGACGAGGGCCGTGAGGGGTTCGATGACGGTCTCCGGTGGGGTGTCCGGGTCCAGCCGCACGTACAGGGACAGCCGCAGGTGCTGTCGACGTGCGTGCAGGTCGGCGCGGCAATGGGCGATGCCGTCGATGGTAGCGGCGCGCTCGGACAGGGCCGCCGACAGCGCGTGCGTGCGCAGGGATCCGCCGGGCGCGGCGAGCGGCAGCCGGGAGCGGCCCCGGACGACGAGCTGTCCGGCGAACCACCACACGAGCAGCAGGGTCAGGACCGCGCCGCCCGCGATGACCGCGGGCGTCCACCAGTCGTGGGCCCGCAGGTCGGCCAGCGCGTCACGGTCCCACAGCGCGCTGTCGGGGGAGGGGACGGGCCACCACGAGGGCAGCCGGCCGACGACGGAGGTCCCGGCCGTGGCCAGCCAGGCGCCACCGGCGAGCAGGGCGAGACCGACGGCGGCGAGTGCGCCTCGGTTGGCGGTGGTACGCGGCTGGGGCATCAGGGGCCGTCTTTCCTGAGCGGAACGGGCGGAGTGCCGTGCGGGGGCGTGCCGTACGCGGGCGTGCCGTCAGTGGACGCGGACGGGTCGTACGCGGAGGCGCCCCCGGTGGACGCGGTCTCCTCGGGCGCCTGCCACGCGGCGTCCGGCACCACCGACACCTTCGGGCGGAGCGGCCGTCGCAGCAGGCACCCCCGCAGGGCGAGCCCGGTGGCCTCCAGGGCCTGCGCGCGCGCCGCCCCGACCTCGCCGAAGGCCAGCACCGCACGGACGCGCACCCGCCTGCGGCCGACCCGCACCCGTACCGCCGCGACCCCGTCGACGTCACCGACCGCGTCGCGCACCAGCGACGCCACCGCCTGGCGGTCCACCACGGCGGTGACGGGACCCCCGGGCGCCGCCAGGACCAGCAGCCCCCGGCGCCCCGGGGTGAGCGCGAGCACCAGCAGCCAGGCGCCCAGCACCACCGCCACCAGACCGGCCACGCGCAGTGGCAGCTGGCCGGGACCGTGCCCGGCCAGCCAGTCCACCGCCCGGGTCCGCCACAGGGCGGCCGGGGCGCCGGTGGCGTGCACCCGTACGACATCGGCGGTCACCGCGCCGCAGGCCGCGGCCGCAAGGAGCAGCACTACCGCCGTGGGGCCGCGCCGGGCCGACCACCAGCGGCGCGGGGCACGCGCCCCGGGCCCGTCGGCCGCCACCGGCTCCACGTCCCGGGCCGCCGAAGCGGCGAGCCGGGTCGTGGTCAGCCGGGGCCGGGCGACGTCCAGTCCGGTCAGCTGCCCGGTGCGCTCGGCCACGTACGCCTGCACGTCGCGCGCCGTCTCCGAGAGCGGAGCCGGGTAGGGCAGCGTCACCCGCAGGGCCACGGCCGCCCGCCGTCCGCGCACGGTCGCCGAACCCCGCACGTCACCGGCGGCCGAGGCGGGCAGCACCTCGCCCGCCGCCCGCTGGGCGATCTTGCGCACGGCCTTCTCCGACACGGTCGTCGTGCCGCGCAGGGCGGCGGCGGTCCGTGCGGGCTCCCGCGCGGCACGGACCGCCGCGTGCGGCTCCCCGGTGGCGGGGGAGCGCCGCGCCGGGGTCGTCATCGACGGCCCCGTTCGAACAGGTCACGCAGGTCGCGCGGCTGCCCGCCGCCGTCAAGCCACGTACCCACGGCGTACCCGGCGCCGCCGAGCGCGGCGACGAGCAGGAAGGCCAAGAACCCCCCGAAGTAGCCGGCGAACGCCAGCGCCATTCCCACGAACATCCCGACAACCGCTCTGCTCATCTCTCCCGCCTCCCGCCGGCCGCTCCGGGTTCACCGGAGCGCCGCGCCGCGCACCTGTCGTCCAACGCCGGTCCGCCCGCGGGTCACTCGACGCGGGACTCGGCCGGGGACTCGTCGTCGCCGTCGTCGGGCAGGTGGACGTCGTTGATGGTGATGTTGACCTCCACCACATCGAGGCCGGTGATGCGCTCCACCGCGCCGATCACGTTCTCCCGCACGTCGGTGGCGACGTCCGCGATGGACACGCCGTACTCCACGACCAGGTCCAGGTCGATCGCGGTCTGCCGCTCGCCCACCTCGACCTTCACGCCGCGGCTGACGTTGGGGCGTCCGCCGGGGACGCGGTCGCGCACCACGCCGATGGTCCGGGACAGGCCGCCGCCCATGTCGTGCACCCCGGGGATCTCACGCGCCGCGATGCCCGCCACCTTCACGACGACCACGTCGGCGATCGAGGTCTTCCCCCGGGTCCCGGCGGGCTCGTTCACACCGGCGACACCCAGGGCGACGTCGGTCGTGCCCGAAGCCGGCTTGTCCGTACGCGGCAGGGAGATGCCCTGGGCCTGCGGAGCCGACTGCTGGATGGTCATGGCTGTACGTCCTCTCGCCGGGCGCCGCACGGTGCGGCGCCGCGATGTGCTGTCACTCAAGGGACACCGGCGAGTGCCGGCTGTGACGCGTCTGCCCGGAAAAACTTCCGGCACCCACGTCCGGACACCCGGCCGGAGGCCCTGATTCCGCACACTGTCGGTGGCCCGGGACCCGGCCGGGTGAACCCCGCGGTGCGCCGCGCCGCGGAGGAATCACAATGAGGGACCGGAACACCCGTCACACACGCCGGGCCGACGTGTCCCACCAGTAGCACCGAAACGAGAGGAGTCGCCCCGTGGCGGGGGATCTCACACCGACCAGGCCACCCGATCAGGTGGTATCCGATGACGCGCTGTTGACCGTGCGGGCGGTCGAGGGCGACGAGGAGGCCTTCGCCGTACTCGTCCGTCAGCACGCCCCGGTCCTGGTGCGGTTGGCCGTACGGCTGCTCGGCGACCGTACGGAGGCGGAGGACGCCGTGCAGGACGCGCTCATCAGCGCCTGGCGCAGGCTCCCCGAGTTCCGCGGCGACTCCGCCTTCGGCACCTGGCTCTACCGCATCGTCACCAACCGCTGCCTCAACGTCCTGCGGGCCCGCAGGCCCCGCGCCGAGCTGGAGGACGCGGAACTTCTCGCCGCGCCCGAGCACACCGTGGCACCCGACCGCATCACCGAGGGGCGCGCCGCCGTGGACGCGCTGTACGGAGCACTGGCGGAGCTCTCCGCGGAACAACGCACCTGCTGGGTGCTCAGAGAGCTGGACGGCCAGTCCTACGACTTCATCGCGGACGCGGTCGGCATCACCCAGCAGGCCGTCCGCGCCCGCGTCTTCCGCGCCCGACGCCAACTGACCGACTCCTTGGGGGCCTGGCGATGACCACACGCATCCACCCGCCCGACGCACCCCCGCCGCCCGACGACGAACAGCTCCCCTGCGGACGGCTGCTCTCCGACGTCTGGGCGGACTGGGAGGACGGCGTCACCGACCCGCACCGCGACACCTGCCCGCACTGCCGGGAGGCCGTCGCCGAACTGGAGCGCCTGGAAACGGCCGTGGGGCGGCTGCGCGAGGCCACCGAGGACGAGGACGGGTACGACGCCGCCTCGCTGACGGAGCGCGTCATGGACGTCGTACGCCTGGAACTGCGCCCCGGCCGCCCGCTGCCGCTGGGCGGACCCGAGGAGGACAGCTGGGTCATGGAGTCGGTGGCCGCCCGCGCGCTGCGCGCCGCCGCCGAGGAGGTCCCGGGCGTACGGGCCGGCTCCTGCCGGATCGAACCCGTGCCCGGGGCGGACACCAGCCGGGTCACCGTGACCCTCGGCGTCCACGTCCCGCTCACCACCGCCCACCTGCCCGAACTCGCCGACCGGATCCGCGCCCGGGTCAGGCGGGCCGCCGACGCCGGGATCGGCCTGGACGTCGTCGGCGTCGACGTGCACGTCACCGACTTCACCGACGCGGCGGACGACCGCCAGGAGGGCACCGGCCGATGACCGCGCACCCGCTCAGCGACACCCTGGCCACGGCCGTGCAGGAGGTGCCCGGCGTCGCCTTCCTCACCCCCGGCATCACCGACCGGCTCCTGTCGGCGTTCGACCGCTCCCGGGCCCCGGGCGCCTCGTCCGCCGCGGTGCGGATCAGCGCCGCCGACGGCACGGGCCCGGCGACGGTCGACGTCCGCGTCGTCACCCGCGCGAACACCCGCACCCTGGACGTCACCCGGGCCATCCGCACCGCGCTCGGACCCCACCTGGCGCTCGCCTACCCGGAGCGGGACGTACGGGTCACGGTGACGGTGACCGGCATGGTGTGACCGCGCGGGGCACCCGGCGGGAAGGCCCGTCCGGGTGCCCGGCCGTCACCAGCGGCTCACCAGACCGCGGCGGCCGACACCGGCGCCGTCAGCCACAGGTACAGCAGCGCCGTCCACACCCCGGTCGCCGCGGCGCAGCGCCTCAGCCGTCTGTGCCGCGCGGGCGACACCGGGTCGACGCCCCCGCCCACGGCCACCACAGGTACCCGCGGGCGCCGCCCGGTCACCAGGGCCCGGGGCACCCGGAGCCGTACCTGCTGCGCCGGTACGGGACGGGCCGGTGCCCCCGGTCCGGCGTCCGGCTCCCGCCGCGCGCCCGACCACAGGCCCGTCGCCCCTCCCGGCTCCTGCCGCTGCCCCGGCGCGGAGCCCCGCCCGAAGTCCCGCCCGAGCCCCGGCCCCTGCCCCAGACCCGCCAGGAACCGGCCGTACGCCGCACGGCGAGCACCGCGCGGCTCGCTCTGGCCGGTCTCCCAGGACCGGACGGTCGCCGTCGTGACGCCGAAGGCCTCGGCGACCTGCTGACGGCTCAGGCCCCAGGCCTCGCGCACCTGCTGACGGCGGCGCGGCGGGGGCAGGGCGACGGAGTGGCGCGGGGGGACGACGTGCCGTACGGCTTCATGTGTACTCATGACAAGTCGGACAATCCGGAGGTCCGAATGGCACGCTGTTCCCGTGGATATCACCCGTGCGGCGCAGCAACGCGGACCCGGCACCCGTACGGAGGAACCCGGTCAACGCCCGTCGTACGGGGTCACCCTCCGATAGGCGGCCCGGGCGTGCGCGATGCGGCCGGTCACGGTACCCAGCAGCGCGGCGCCCAGCAGGCACGCCATCCACTCGGGGTCCCGGTGGCCGGCCCAGGACAGTTCGCCGGTGGGGGCGGTGCCGAAGACGTTCAGGAACATCCAGCACAGCAGCGCCGTACCCGGGGCGGCGGTGAACCGGCCGCGCAGCCCGAGGAGCGCCGCGAGCAGTGACAGCACGGCGAGCGCGAACCCCGTTTCGTCCCCGGCGTCCAGGGCGTAGAGCAGCCCCATGAAGGCGGCGGCGCCGACCGCGGCGGCGGTCCACGTCAGGGGCGCGGCGGCCGGTGAGGGCACGGGCCTCACACCGGTCGCGATACGGCGCCAGACCAGCATGTTCCACTCCTGTCTCGTCCCGCCGCGCCCCGCCAGGCGACGGTGCCGAACGCCACCGCCGTGGGGTGCCCCCGGGGCTCCCGCGCGTCGTCCCTATCTACTCGCCCCGTACGGATCCGTCCATGACGAGCCCCACAGTGCGCTGCCACCGCGCCTCCGTGAGACCCCCGTCCGCCCTCCGCCCCAGCGGCCCGTCGAAGGCCGCCGGCGGAGGCGGAGCACCGGTGGCGTCCTCCCGGATCCGGGCCGCACGCGGGGGCGGTGGCGGGCGGTCAGTGGGCGGTGCGGCTGCCGGACCAGGCCCGCCAGAGCGTGGCGTAGGGGCCGTCGGCCGCGCGCAGCCGCTCGTGGGTGCCCACCTCGACGACCCGCCCGGCCTCCAGCACGACGATCCGGTCCGCGGCGACCGCCTGCGTCAGCCGGTGGGCCACCACCAGCGCGGTCCGTCCGGACAGGGCGGCCTCGGCGGAGCGTTCGAGGACCCGGGCCCCGGCGCTGCCCGCCTCGGCGGTCGCCTCGTCGAGCACGGCGACGGCCGGGTCGGCAAGCACGAGCCGGGCCAGGGCGAGTTGCTGGGCGCGCGCCGGGTCGAGCCGGTGACCGCCCTCGCCGACCACGGTGTCCAGACCCTCGGGCAGCGCCTGCGCCCACTCCAGTGCGTGCACCGTGGCGAGCGCCGCGCGCAACTCGTCGTCGGCGGCCCCCGGGCGGGCCAGCCGCAGGTCCTCGGCGAGGGTCCCGCTGAACACGTGGACCTCCTGCGTGACCAGCGCGACCTCCGTCCCGGTCGCGGCGGGCGCCAGGCGCACCTCGCCCTCGGTGGGCCGCTGGACGCCCGCCACGATCCGGGCGAGCGTCGACTTGCCGGCGCCGCTGGTGCCCACCAGGGCCACGTGCTCGCCCTGTTCGAGGGTGAGCGACACCTCGTGCAGGACCGGGCGGCCGGGGCCGTAGGAGTGGCCGACCGCGTGCACGGTGACGGCCGGCTTGCCCGGCGCACGGACGGCGGCGGACGCGTCGTCCGCACCTGTCCCACCCGCCGTACCCACCCCACCCGTCGTACGCGGCAGGGGCGCCTCCTCGCGCAGATCGGTCACGCCCACCAGGCGAGCGAGGCCCGCCGCCGCCGACTGGGCGTCGTCGAGCAGCACCAGCGCGGCGTTGACCGGCCCGAACAGGCTGTGGAAGTACAGCGCTGCCGCCGTGGCCGTACCCACCGACACGGCGTCCTCGCGCACCAGCCAGTACCCGGCGAACAGTACGGCCGCCAGGCCCAGGTACTCCGCGATGTGCAGCCGCTGGTAGAAGCCGAGCACCAGGTCGACCCCGCGCATGGTCAGGGCCACCGCGTCGCGCGAGCGCACGGCGCTGCGCTCGGTGTGCTCCGCGCCGAGCAGGTGCCCGCGCACGGTCGCCGCCCCGCCGACGGTCTCCAGGAGCTGTTGCTGCTGCGCCCCGTTGGCGACGCGCTGCTCCGCGTACAGGGTGAGCGCGCGGCGTACGTACCACCGCGCGGTCAGCAGTTGCACCGGCACCGCGAGGAGCGCCGCCAGCAGGAACCGCCAGTCGAGCACCGCCAGCGCGCCCAGCGTCAGCACGATCGCCAGGGTGGAACGGGCCATCTCGGGCAGCGCCGAACGCACCGCCTCCGCCACCCGCGCCACGTCACCGGTGACCCGGGCCGTCAGGTCGCCGGCCCCGGCGCGCTCGAGGCGGTCGGCGGGCAGCGCCAGCGCCCGCTCGACGAACTCCTCGCGCAGCCGGGCCAGCACCCGCTCGCCCAGCTGGGCCACCTGCGCCAGACCGACCGTCGTGGTGACGCCCTGCGCCACCGCGACGACCGCCAACAGCACGATGGGAAGCGTAAGTTCGGAGGCGCCTCGGCCGTCGGCGACGATGTCGACCACCCGGCCGAGCAGCGGCTGCACCAGCAGGCCCACCGCGGTCGCGGCGACCAGCACCCCCAGGCCGAGCACCGCGCGCCACCGGTCGGGCCGCACCAGCACGCGCAGCGCGGCCCAGGTGCGGGCCGGGGTGGCCACCGGCAGCAGCTCGCGGCCGGACTCCGGCGCGGCCGCGGTGGCCTGGGCGCCCTCGGGGAACGCGGTCATGTGAGCACCACCGAACGGTAGACGGGATGGTCGCGCACGAGCTCGTCGTGCGCGCCCTCGGCGGCCAGCGCGCCGCCGTCGATCAGCACCACCCGGTCGGTGGCGGCCAGGAGCGCCGGACTGCTGGTCACCAGCACCGTCGTACGGCCCTCGCGGTGACGGCGCACACCGGCGGCGATCCGCGCCTCGGTCGCCGCGTCCACGGCCGTGGTCGGGTCGTGGACCACCAGCACGCCGCGCCCGGCGGCGAGCGCGCGGGCCAGCGCGACCCGCTGGCGCTGCCCGCCCGACAGGGCGCTGCCGCGCTCGCCGATCCGGCCGTCCACCCCGCCGTCGACGGCGGAGGCGACCTCGTCCACCGCGGCCGCCTCCATCGCGGCCCGCGGGTCGGTGCCCTCGGGGGCGGCGGCCGTGACGTTCTCCAGGAGGGTGCCGTCGAAGAGCTGCGCGTCGTGGTCGGCCACCAGGACCGCCGCGCGCAGCGCCTCGGGCGCCAGCTCCGCGAGCGGTACGCCGTCCAGCTCGACGACGCCCGCGTCGGGGTCGCGGCGCCTGGCCAGGCAGTGCAGCAGCGCCGCCGCGTGCGCGGGGTCGGTGACCACCACGCCCAGGTGTTCGCCCGCTCGCACGGTTAGGTCGAGGTCCCGCAGGCCGTCGTGCGCCAGAGCGCGCAGCCGCACCTCGCCGACGGTCGGCAGCGCGGGCTCGGCTGTGCCCCCCGCTACCTCGCCGGGGGAGGAGAGCACCTGCGCGATCCGGGTGGCGGAGGCCCGCGCCTTGGCGAGCTCCGCGCCCACCCAGGCCAGCGTCGCCACCGGCCCCGGCAGGAAGAGCGCGAGGCCGACCGCCGAGACCAGCGCGCCCAGGCCGATCGAGTCACTGAGCACCAGGCGCGCGCCGACCAGCGCCACCAGGGCGATGAACAGGCCCGTCAGCGTCAGCATCAGGCCCGTCTGCAGCGCCGCCGCGCGCGCCGCGCGCACACTGGCCGCCCGCGCGCCCTGGCTGGTGCCCCGGTAGCGCGCGACCGCCGCGGCCTCGGCCCGCAGCCCCTTCAGCACCCGCACCCCGGCGACCAGGTCGGCCGCGACGCCGGACGCGTCCGCGGCCCGCTCCTGCTCGGCCTCGCTGCGCGCCTCCAGGGGACGCGCGAGGAAGTGCCCGAGCGCCATCAGGGCGGGAGCGCCCAAGAGGACGAGCAGGCCCAGCGGTACGGAGGCGCGGAGCAGCAGCACCGCGCCCGCCACGGCGCCGACGACCGCGGCGACGCCCATCGTCAGCGCCATGTTGAAGGCCCCGACCCGGCGCGCGTCCTCGGTCGCGACGTTCACCAGCGCACCCGGAGGACGCCCCGCCTCGGCCCCGCCGCGCGGCGCCAGGATGCGGCGTACGAGATCCATGCGCAGCTCGTGCCCGGCCTGTTCGGCGGCGCGCTCACCGGCCTTGGCCCCGAACCGGAAGCCGTACGAGAGCACGGCGTAGACCAGGGCGAGCACCACGAGCCAGGCGCCGAGCGCGCCCGCGTCGGGGCGGGCGACCGCGCGGTCCACGACCACACCGATCAGCACCGGTACGAGTGCCTCGCACAGCTGGTGCGCCGAGCCCAGCAAGGAGCCGGCCACCACGTCCCCGCGCTGTCCCCTGACAGCGCGGCGTATGACGTCCCGCCCGGACGTGTCTGCGCCCACCCCAACCGCTCCTCGTCCCACGCCGTGTCACCGGGGCCGGCACGTGTCCCCAAGGCCGCACCCCTGATCATGAAAAGGTAAGGCTTACCTTAACCTCACGCGGTCGCGGTCGTTCAAGGGCTACCCGACGTGACCGTGCCACGCTCCGTCGATGCGGCGGTGGGAGTGGTCGAACTGTGCGGCAGTTGCTACTTGATCTGCGGTTTTGTCCACCCGAGGGCAAGGTCGCGCGACGTGCGCGACGGTGCCGGATCCAGTGACCGAGAGTAACGGTTTGCGCACGTAAAGATCTGGGTGTGGCGTGCTCGGTTAAATGTCTTGATTTATGACGCCGCCCGTAGACTCGCCACAACGCAAAGGGGAGTTCCCCGGGTTCACGGCCCGGGAACCTGCCGGTACGGACTCCCCGCGTGGCGCCCCGCCAACCCGAGTCGCAGACCGAGTGGAGATGCCATTTTGCACCAGCCCAGCAACAAGCGTCCGTCGCTCACCGCACTGCCGGCCGCGCTGCGCGCATCGCTGCGCCAGTGGAGCCGCAGGCACGGGCGCGCGGTCTGTCACCAGATGCTGCGCGGCGCCGCCTACAGCGCCGGATCCGGAGCCGTCAGCCTCTTCGTCGTCTGGTTCCAGAACCACATGTGACACCCGCCGGACCGCTCGTCAGAGGATCGGCGCGGCGGCCCGTACGGCACCGTGGACGGCGCGCGCGAGCCGGGCGCCCCACGTCGAACGAGGGCCCGCGAAGGCCTCGACTCCCGTACCGGGCAACGGAGTTCGCGCCGCCACGCACACCGCGTCGGTCGGCGTCCCCGAGCAGTCGTAGCCGCTGTCGAGCAGGGCCTGCACCTTCGCCTCGGTGGCGGTGGCGACCGCGTTGACCAGCGCCCCGTCGGTCAGTGCCACCGGCAGGGCGACCACGATGTTCACCGTGCCCGGCCGCGTCGGCGCCGCCGACCCCTCGGCAGGTGAGGCCGCCCAGCCGCGCACGCCGAGCCCCGCCGTGGCCACGACCTCGACACCGCCGTCTCCGCTCCGGCCGTACGCCGTGATGTCCGCGGCCGTCATCAGGCCCACCCCGGGCCCGGTCGCACCCGCGGCCGCCGCCAGGCGGGCCAGGTGCCGGGCGGGATCGGTGCGCCGGTAGCCGTGCGACACCTGCGCGTTGAGGACCCACTCGCGGGCGCCGACACCCCCGCCGAGGACCGCGCTGCTGACCATCCGCCAGCCGGTGCCGGCCCGCCACAGGTGCGCGGGCAGCACCTCGCCGTCCTCGATCCGCGTGAGGGCCTCTATCCGGAGCGGACCCGTCGGGAGCGGACCTGCGGCGGTGCGGGGTGACGGAACGGCGGCGCTCACCGGGGTCTCTCCTCGGTCGACGGATGACCGGGCGATCCTAACGGGGGCGCCGACGCGCGCTCAGGCGGCCGCGGCGGGCGCGGGCGCGGTACCGGACTCGTGTGTCGCGGAGCCCTGCGCCGGGACGGCGGGGCGGCCGGGCGCGGGCGGGGCCAGGAGGGTGGCGAGGGCCGGCGGGACCGCCTTCACCATGCGCTCGGTGTGCGCCCACACCGCGGCCCGGCCGCGGACGGGGGAGTGGCCCGTGCGCTGGGCGAGTACGGCCCCGAGGACCAGGTAACGGGTGCCGTGGACCTCGGTGTTCACGGCCCACAGCACGTTCCCGCCCGCCGGGGTGGTCGTACCGGTCTTCAGACCGACCACGCCGTGGCGGCCGAGCAGGCGGTTGGTGGTGAACCCGGGCTCGCCGGTGGACAGGACCACCTCGGAGGTGCCGACGATGGCGCTGATGACCCGGTCCGTCATCACCGCGTGCGCCAGCTTCAGCAGGTCCGACGCGGTACTGCGGTTGCCCAGGTCCATCCCGCACGAGCCGGTGTAGGTGGTGCTGGTCATGCCGAGGTCGGCGGCCGTACGGTTCATCAGCGCGACGAAGGCGGCCTCGGACCCCGCGGACCAGCGGGCGAGCAGCCGCGCCACGTTGTTGCCCGAGGGCACGAGCAGGAACTCCAGCATCCGCCGCAGCGGGAAACTCTGCCCCTCCTCCAGCGGCACCACCGACTCGATCGCCGACGACGACTCGCGGGCCGCGTCCGCGTCGACGCGGACCAGCGGGCCCTGCTCCAGCGGCCGCAGCGGATGCTGCCGGAGCACCACGAGCGCGGTCATGACCTTGGTGATGCTGGCGATGGGCACCGGCGTCCGGTCCCCCGAGGAGCCCAGGCCGCCGAGCCCGACGACCTCGACGCAGGCCTGCCCCTCGTGCGGCCAGGGCAGCACGTCCGGCGAACCGAGGCGGTGGGCCCGGGCGACGGCGGCGTCCGCGTAACGGCCCGCGGCGACCAGGCCGCGCTGAGGGAAGGTGGCGATCTTGCTCAGTCGGGCGCGGTTCGGCATGGCGTTCTCCAAGGGCTGCGGAGGGGAGTCGGGACCGGCCCGCCGACGGCGTTCGGGCCCCTGCATCCAGTCTCGGAGGCGAGAAGCGCCCGGGGGTCAGCCCGGGGGACGAAACCGGGGCTCCGACCAACGGCAGAGGGCCTGGGCCGAGGGGGAGAGACGGGGCACCGCCGCCTTCGGCGAGCACGTCGACGTACCTCTCCGGTCACCAGTCGCCGTACCCCTCCGGTCACCAGCCGATCGGGAACGTGCGAATCCGATCGGAAACGCATGAATCGCAGAAGAAAGCGCAGGTACCCATGCGAGCGCACCACATCACCCACGGGAATCGCACCGCCCATACGCTCCACACCGGCCCCGGGAATGGCCGGCCGCCCCCGGCGCCCCGCTCGGACCAATCCGGGCCCCCGGCCGCTCCGAATCACGTCACACGAGGAAGGCCGCGGCCAGGCGGCGGACCAGGAGGGCCATGACGACGAGGCACGAACCCGCACCCCCCGCGCCCGGCGCGCTCACCGTCCACCGCCGGGGAGCGCCCACCCCGCGCGCCGCCGTCCTCTTCCTCCACGGCGGCCGGGCGGACAGCCACGCACCCTCACGCCCCTGGCACCTCGCGGCCCTGCGCATGCGGCCCTTCGTCCGGGCCGCCGCCCGCACGACCGCCGACGACGTGCTCCTCGCGACGGTCCGCTACCGCCTCAGGGGGTGGAACGGCGGCGACGCCGACGCCCTGCGCGACACCCGCCGCGCGCTGGAAGAGCTCTCCCGCCGCTTCGGACCCGTGCCCACCGTCCTGGTGGGCCACTCGATGGGAGGACGGGCCGCCCTGCGCGCCGCCGACGCACCCCAGGTCGCCGGCGTCGTCGCCCTCGCGCCCTGGTGCCCCGACGGGGAACCCGTCGCGCAACTGCGCGGCAAGGGCGTCCTCGTCCTGCACGGCGACCGGGACCGCATCACCGACCCCACGGCCTCGGCCGACCTCGTACGCCGCGCCCGCACCGCCGGCGCACGGGCCCGGACGGTGCGGGTGCCCGGCGGCGACCACGCGATGCTGCGCGACGCCGCCCACTGGCACACGACGGCGGCCGAGGCCGTCAGGGACTTCCTCGCCGAAGCCGGACCACCAGCCGGGGACCCGCCCCGCTGAAGGCGGTCCCTACGCGTACTCGCGGCCCCTACGCGTACTCGTCGACGACTTGTCTACTTGTCGTCGTTCCAGCGCGGGTCCTCGTTCCAGTCCTCGTTGCGCTTCTCCGCGGTCTCGATGGCCCGCTCGGCCTCCTCGCGCGTCGCGTACGGACCCATCCGGTCCGCCTGCGAGCTCTGGGTGCCCTGCTCGACGCTGCGCGTCTTCACGTTGTAGTACCACTGGCCCTCGTCGCTGGCGGTCATGTCCCGTCTCCCTGCTGTCTCGGCGACTGCTGCCCGACGATCATGGCAGTGCGCCCCGCGCCCTGCCACTACACCCTCACCGCGTACGGTGCGTCACAACGGACACGTTTCTCGCATGTTCGTGTGGTGAGGGTGTAGATGCGGAATCCAGGGGTAGACGCGGCGGCGTCAGCCGTTGTGCCACGCGCACGGCGGACGACGAAGGTCGAGTCCGGAACCGGGAGGGGTAACGACATGGCGCTCATCGGCGCGACGGCGGTCCACACGCGGGGCAGAACGCTGCCCGAGGTCGAGGATCCGTCCCAGGTGGCACCGAAGGACGCCCGTGAGCTGTCGAAGGTGTTCTTCGACCGCCTCGGACGGCTCGAAGAGGGCACGCCCGAGTACAGCTACGCCCGCAACACGCTCATCGAGATGAACATGTCCCTCGTCCGCTACGCCGCGGGACGCTTCCGCAGCCGCGGACCCGAGGAGATGGACGACATCGTCCAGGTCGGCATGATCGGCCTCATCAAGGCGATCGACCGGTTCGAGCTGACCCGCGAGGTCGAGTTCACCACCTTCGCCATCCCGTACATCGTCGGCGAGATCAAGCGCTTCTTCCGCGACACCACCTGGGCCGTGCACGTGCCGCGCCGCCTCCAGGAAGCCCGCGTCGAACTGGCCAAGGCCACCGAGGAGCTCCGCAGCCGCCTGGGCCGCACCCCCTCCGTCAAGGAGCTCTCCGAGCTGATGAGCCTGGCCGAGGACGAGGTCCGCGAGGCCCAGCTCGCCTCCAACGGCTACAACTCCCACTCGCTGGACGCCGCGATGAGCTCGGGCGACGACGGCGAGGCCGCCCTGCAGGACTTCATCGGCGTCGAGGACGAGGCACTCGGACTCGTCGAGGACTTCCACGCCCTCGCCCCGCTGATCGCCGAACTCGGCGAGCGCGAGCGCTGCCTGATCCACATGCGGTTCGTGGACGAGCTGACGCAGTCCCAGATCGGCGCCCACCTCGGCATCTCCCAGATGCAGGTCTCGCGGCTGCTCACCCGCACCCTGAACCGGCTCCGCGAGGGCATGCTCGTCACGCGGTGACCGGCGGCGCGGGCCCGGTCGTGACCGGTGACCGGCGGCGGGGGCCCGGCGGTCGTGACCGGTGACCGCGCGGACACGCGCGTCGTGCCGGCCGGCGGGCGGAAACCGCGGCCTGGCCGGCAGGTGGAGGTCCCGGCCTAGCCGACGGGCGGGAGCCCCTGCTCGGGCGGGGCCGTACGCAGGTGCAGGTGGGCCACCACCTGCTTGCCCGTCTCCAGTACGGTGGTCTGCAACTGCGTGCACAGCCGGTTGACCAGGTTCAGGCCGTGCCCGCCAATGCGCCGCGCGTCATGCGCCCGGGGCGCCAGCGGGGCCGGGGAGCTGTCCCGTACGACGATGCGCAGCAGCGCCGAGTCGGGGAGCACCTCCAGCTCGATCCCGCCCGGTCCCGGCGCGTGCCGGTGCGCGTTGGTGACCAGCTCGCTGACCACGAGCTGCGCGTCCTGGCTCACCCGGTGCTCGGGCAGGTGACCGGCCCGGGCGAGCAGCGCGCGTACCGCCTTGCGGGCCTCGGCGATCGGCGCGTGCTCCTCTTCCCAGGCGGTGGAGTACCGCAGGGGCGGGGTCGGCTCTTGTCCACCCGGGGCCTGGTTCCTGCGCGGGATGACCATGGGACCGTTCCTGTGAGTTGTTGCTCGTCTCGTGAACACGCGAGGCGCGATCACGCGGGTCTGCGCACTGGTATGGCGCCTACCCCCTGTCTCCACTCTCATGAAGCGTCGCCGTCAACTCACCTGTGAGGGTCCGGTGCCGGTTCGGGTGACCGTGAAGAGCTCGCGCGTGCCGCTGACGGTCAGCAGCCTGTCCACCGCCTCCGTCAGCGGCCCCACCAGGACGAGCGTCCGGCCGCCCTCCTCGTGGCGGCGCAGCCCGTCGAGCAGTGCGTTGAGGAGCATGCTGTCCGCGAAGGTGACGCGCGACAGGTCCACCTCGGTGGTGGGCAGCGCGGCGCGGTCGGCCGCGCCCCACGCGGCGTCGAACTCGGAACCGTCGTCGTAGTCCGTCTCACCGCTCACCGTGATCAAGAAGACCTTCTCGTGACGGGTGACGTGCACTTTCCTCTCGGGAGCCGCTCGCATGGCGACATCCTCACATCTTCAACCGCCCGCTGTCAGCCAGGGTGGCGAGGAAGCACCCCAGGAGCGCCGGATCCGGCGGGTCTTCAGTACACCGGCGGCTCTTCAGCACAGGGGTTCGCACCCTCTAGGATCACCGTCATGACCGACAACGGACCGCACAGGACGGCGCTCAGCGCCGCCGTGCCCGTCCCCTGTTGTCGCTGTCGTTGTCGCCGTCGGCACTGTCACCGCTGACGCCCCGCGCCGCCTCCGGCGCCCCCGCCATGCCCCCGTACCTCGTAACCCCCTGCCGAGGAGCCCCCGCGCATGCCTACCCGCCGTACCCTGCTCAAGGCCGCCGCAGTCGCCCCCGTCCTCTCCCAACTACCGCTCGCGCGGAAGGCGTTCGCCGACGCACCCACCGCTCCGGGCATCGTCAAGCCGCTGCCCGGCGAGTACTTCACCGTGCGCGGGACCAACGCCGAGGCGAACTTCGCCGCGCTCGCCGACACCGGACCGCTCACCCCGGCCGACCGCTTCTTCGTCCGCAACCACACCACCACGCCCCGCCTCGACGCTTCGGACTGGAAGCTCACCGTCTGGGGCGACGGGCTGCACCGCCGCTCACCGGTGACGTTCACGTACGGCCAGCTGCGCAGCCTGCCCTCGGTCACGCGGACCGCCGTCCTGGAGTGCGCGGGCAACGGCCGCAGCCTGTTCACGGCGCAACAGGGCGAGACCGTCACCGGCACCTCCTGGACGTACGGCGCGATCGGCGCGGCACGCTGGCGCGGGGTACGGCTGCGAGACGTGCTGCACCGGGCGGGGATCGCCTCCGACGCCGTCGCGGTGATGCCGCGCGGACTCGACGACGAGTACGTCACCGGCGGCGTCAACCTCGGCCGGGTGCGCAGGCCCCTGCCTGCGGCGAAGGCCCTCGACGACGTCATCCTCGCGTACGAGATGAACGGCGAACCCCTCCCGTACGACCACGGCCACCCGGTCCGGGTGATCGCGCCCTCCTGGATCGGCATCGCGTCCGTGAAGTGGCTGGGCGACCTCCAGGTCTCCGCCAGCCCCCTCGCATCGCCGTGGACGACGGACTACTACCGGCTGTTCGGTGCGGCCTACCCGCCCGGCGGCAGCGAACCGCTGACCCGTCAGACGCTGAAGAGCGGATTCCACCTGCCGTACGGGGCGGTGCTGGACGCGGGGGCCACGCACCGGCTCACGGGCCGCGCCTGGTCCGCGTACGCCCCCGTGCACCGCGTCGACGTCAGCACCGACGGCGGAACGCGCTGGCGCCGCGCCGAACTGCTCGACGCGCCCCGACGCGGCGGCTGGGTCCGCTTCACCACCCCGTGGCATCCGCGTCGGACCGGCCCCGTGACGCTGCTGTCCCGCACGACGGATGCTTCGGGCCGGACACAGCCGGAGCGGACGGTTCACAACACGCAGGGGTACTTGTTTGACGCGGTGGTAAGGCATGCGGTGACCGTGGTCTGACGGATGACGGATGACGGATGACGGATGACGGATGACGGATGACGGATGACGGATGACGGATGACGGATGACGGATGACGGATGACGGATGACGGGCATCAGCTGTCAGACAACAGACGACAGACGACAGACGACAGACGACAGACGACAGACGACAGACGACAGCTGTCAGCTGACAGCTGACGGCCGCAGTCAGGTGAACTGGCCCCGGCCGTCAGGCCGGGCCACCGCAGCGAGTCCGGTGGCCCGGCTCCCTCTCACCCCACGAGCAGGACGATCTTCCCGCGTACGCCGCCCGACTCGCCGGCCCGTTGCGCCTCCGCGATGTCGCCGAGCGGGAAGGTCCGCCCGACCGGGAGGGCGAAGCGGCCCGCCTCGATCAGTGCGCCGATCTCGCCGAGCACGTGCACCGCGCGTCCGGAGTCGCCCCGGCTGAAGCGGACCCCGTGTCGCTGCGCCCCCGTGAAGTCGGCCACCGTCAGCACGTGTTGGGGGCCGCCCGCCAGATCGACCAGTTCCGGCAGCACACCGCTTCCGGCGACGTCGAGCGCCAGGTCGACGCCCTCGGGGCGCAGGGCGCGCACGCGCGCGGCCATGCCGTCCCCGTACGCGACGGGCTCGGCGCCCAGTGAGCGCAGGTAGTCGTGGTTGGCCGGGCTCGCCGTGCCGATCACCCGTGCCCCGCGCGCCACGGCGAACTGGACCGCCGAGCTGCCCACGCTGCCCGAGGCGCCGTTGACCAGCAGGGTGTGGCCCTCCGCGACACCGAGCTGGTCCAGGGCCCGCATCGCCGTCTCGGTGACGGCGGGCAGCGCGGCGGCGCCCGCGAAGTCCAGGGACGGCGGGACGGGTGCGTAGAAGGAGAGCACCGCCAGTTCCGCCTGGGCGGCGCCCTCGGTGTCGAAGCCGAACACCGGGTCCCCGACCGACACGTCCGTCACGCCCTCGCCGACCTCGTCGACGACGCCGGCCGCCTCGTAGCCCAGGGTCTGGGGGAGTTGCTCGTCCATCTGCCCGGCGCGCTTCTTCCAGTCGCTCGCGTTCACCCCGGCCGCGCGCACGGCGATCCGGACCTGTCCGGGGCCCGGGTGCGGGTCGGGCAGGTCGGCGACCTCCAGGACCTCGGGACCTCCGAACCGGCGGAAGAGGGCTGCCTTCATGCTTCGCTCCGATCTGCTCGCGGGTGCGGCGCCGGTACGGCGCGGTCGGCGGGGAGCGCCGCACGCTGCGCACACCGTACGGAACACCGCTACCGGCGGGGCGAAGCACACGCCATGGGGAGGGTGGCGAGCGTCAGCGGACGAGGCCGCTGACCAGGCTGCCGAGGCCGGCCGGGTCCTCGATGTGGGCCAGGTGGCCCTGACCGGGGAGTACGTGGATGCCGGCGCGGGCGGTGACGTGGCGGCGTACGTCGTCGAAGGAGGTTCCGTAGGGGGCTCGGCCCTGGTTGCGCTCGCCGACGACCAGGTCGACGCGGGAGGCCCGCAGGGCGAGTTCCCCGGGGAGGTCGACGGCGTTGAGGGCGGCCAGCTCGGCGTGGGCGGGCTTGCCGAGCTCCCGCAGGGCGGACCAGGTGGGCGCGTCGGCGCGCAGGGCCTCGACGTGGGCGGCGTCGAAGCCGGAGACCCGCTGGTTCACGAGGGCGACGACGCCGTCCCAGTCACCGGCGTCCGTGGCGGCTTTGAGCGCGGGGAGGACGTCGGCCGCGAACGGGCGCATCACCGGTTCGTAGGCGATGAGGTGAGGGACCGGGCGGTCGTTGGTGGCGAGCAGGGCTATCAGGCCGCCGTAGCTCCAGCCGAAGAGGGCGCTGGGGGAGGGGAGTTGGTCGAGCACGGTGTTGAGGTCCGCCACTTCGGCGTGCAGCGTGTAGGCGGCGGTCAACGGGCCGGAGGGGGTGCGTCCGCGCCGGTTGACGACCGACACG
Source organism: Streptomyces sp. NPDC001941 (assembly GCF_040296945.1). Taxonomy (NCBI): domain Bacteria; kingdom Bacillati; phylum Actinomycetota; class Actinomycetes; order Kitasatosporales; family Streptomycetaceae; genus Streptomyces; species Streptomyces sp. NPDC001941. Next base: position 46,964 of record NZ_JBEOYE010000066.1, read on the forward strand.
GAGGGCCAGGCGTCGAGGGCGGTCGCCACGTGCCGCCAGGTGTGGGCGTCGCTCATCGCGCCGGGGACGACGACGATCCCGGGGGCGTCGGGATCTCCGTACACGTCGATCGTGACCCATGAGTCGTCGGCGACGGGAATGGTCTTCTGGATCGTTCGCTCCATAAATCTATTATGGAGCGAACGCTCTACAATGCAAGGGTGACCCAGCCCACGCGTGGCCGTCCGCGTTCCTTCGACCGCGACCGAGCCCTCCTCGACGCCGCCCGCCTCTTCTGGCGCCGCGGCTACTCCGGCACGTCCACGCGCGACCTCACCTCGGCGCTCGGGCTGTCCACCTCCAGCCTGTACGCCGCCTTCGGGAGCAAGGCCGGACTCTTCGAGGAGGCGGTGCGGACCTACGCCGAGCGCTACCGCGAGATCTACCGGGAGGCCGTGAAGGAGCCGGACCTGCGGTCCGTGGTCGAGCGGATCCTCGTGGAATCGGTGCGCGAGTACACCCGGCCCGCCGACACGCATCCGGGCTGCCTGCTCAGCAGCGCGGCGATGACGGACAGCACCGGCACGCTCGACACCACCGCCTACTTCGAGGAACTGCACGGCTGGAACGAACGGGCTCTTCGCGCCCGAGTCCAGCAGGCCGATGCGGCGGGGGAGTTGACGGAGGGGACGGACGTCGACGCGCTGACGGGGGTCGTCCAGGCGGTCGTCCACGGACTGTCGGTGCAGTCGAACCTCGGCGCGGACCAAGGTGAGTTGATGGCCACGGCGCGACTCGCGCACGAAGTGATCGGGCAGCACATCACGCCGTGATGTGTCGTGATGTACGGGGTGGGCCTCCGAGACGCACGGAGCAGGCCCCCGACCCCGCCGGTGGGACCGGAGCGCGGTCAGGAGGACGCGGCGGCGCGGTCCGAGTCGCTGCGCAGGACGCAGAACTCATTGCCCTCCGGATCGGCCAGCACCGCCCATCCCGTGCCGTCCGGGTTGCGGTGGTCGCCGACGAGGGACGCACCGAGTCCCAGCAGCCGCTCCACCTCCTGGTCCCGCGAGGTCTCCGGGCGCAGGCACAGGTGGAGGCGGTTCTTGCTGGTCTTGGGCTCGGGCACCTGGTTGAAGTACAGCACCAACCCCTCCGCCAGCAGCACCTGCACCTCGGCGTCGCCGGGCCTGTCGTCCGGGTGCAGCGGCTGTCCGGTCACCTCGCTCCAGAACCGGGCCAGCCCATAGGCATCCGCACAGTCGACCGCCACGTTCTGCACCACTGAGACCATGGGCGCGAGCCTGCCGCATCGACGGGCCGCGCGCCACCTCACGGATCTTTTCGTGATCATGGTTACGGGCCGGAGCACCCGTCCGGCATGATGTCCCGGTGCCCACCGAGGAGTTCAGCCACAGCGTCACCGTGCCCGTTCCGCCGACGCGGGTCTTCGACCACCTCGCGGACCCGGAGAGCTACATCGGGCTCTCCCCGCTGATCGTCGCCGTACGCGACGTCGACGCCGCCGGCGAGGCCGTCCGGTACACCGCCGTCGAGCGCTTCCGGTTCGGGCCCCTGCGCTGGGACAACCCGATACGGGTCACCATGACGTTCCCCGCACCCGGCCGGCGGCTCCGGAGCGACGTCCACAGCCCCGGCCGGGTGCGGCTGGTCGCGGACGTCACCCTCACCCCCGAGGGCGAGGGGACGCACGTCAACGAGGCGGTGACCGTCAGCTACCCGAAGGGCCTGCGCCGCCTCGTCATCGGCCAGGCGACCAAGGTCCAGCACTACCGACTGGCGGAGCTGGAGCGGAGGATGGCCCGCGGGTAGGGCCGCCGACGGGTCTTTCCTGGAGCCGCGTTGCCTGCCCCCGGCCGCCCAAGAGGCCGGCCCTGCGCCTTCCTTTGGCACACTGTGCGGGCCCGGGTGAAGGAGGAACAGTATGTCGATGGTCGGCAACCTGCGGAAAGTGGCGAGGCTGGCGCGTCGCCGCCCCCGACGCGTCGACCTGAGCCACCCGGCGCGGTCGCCGCTCGGCTCGACCGTGGTCAACTGCGTCGTCTACCGCGACGGATGCCGTCAGCACGGCACCGGATCGGTCGAGGAGGCCGTGCGGTACGCGCGCAAACAGCGCGGCGGTTTCGTCTGGCTCGGGCTCCACGAGCCGACGCAGGACGAGTTCGCCGGTGTCGCCGAGCTGTTCGGCCTCCACCCGCTGGCCGTCGAGGACGCGGTCCAGGCCCACCAGCGGCCCAAGGTCGAGCAGTACGACGACGTGCTCTTCGCCGTCTTCAAGACCGTCGCCTACGTGGAGCACGACCGGCTCACCGCCACCAGCGAGGTCGTCAACACCGGGGAGATCATGGTCTTCACCGGACCGGACTTCGTTGTGACCGTGCGGCACGGGCGCCACGGCTCGCTCGGTCCGGTGCGCGAGGACCTGGAGGCCCTGCCGGAGCAACTCGCCAAGGGGCCTTCGGCCGTCCTGCACGCCATCGCCGACCATGTGGTCGACGACTACGTGGCCGTCGCGGACGCCGTGCAGGACGACATCGACGAAGTCGAGAGCGATGTCTTCGCCCCACGCAGCCCGCGCTATGCGGATGTGGGTCGCATCTATCAGCTCAAGCGGGAGCTCCTGGAACTGAAGAGGGCCGTGGTCCCGCTGGCCCGACCGCTCGCCCAGCTGGCCAGCGCGCCCAGGCGCGCGGTCCGCCCGGAGATACAGGCGTACTTCCGCGACGTCGTCGACCACCTCACCCGCGTCACGGAACAGGTCACCTCCTTCGACGCCCTGCTCGACTCGATCCTCCAGGCCCACCTCGCACAGGTCACCGTCGCGCAGAACGAGGACATGCGGAAGATCACCGCGTGGGCCGCCATCGTCGCCGTGCCCACGATGGTGTGCGGCGTCTACGGCATGAACTTCGACCACATGCCGGAACTGCGCTGGCGCTTCGGCTACCCGCTCGTCGTCGGCGTCATCGCGATCGCGTGCTTCGCCATCCACCGCGGGTTCAAGCGCAACGGGTGGTTGTGAGGCGGAGGGGACGAGCGCGCCGATCGGTTCGCGGTGAGCGGCACCCGAGGTTCCTGACCTGAACGGGCCCTCGGCGAGGGCTGGTTGGGCCCGGAGTGGGTCCGTGGGCCCTCCCGGTGGGCCCCGGGGCGCGCGATAGCGTGAAAGCGCTCTCGGGGGACGTGCGCGTAGAGGGGCGGTCGGCCGGCTGTGGTGTGTGGCCGTCACCGCCCCCGCTTTCTGTGACATGGGGCTGTGACACGGGGTTCTGGCCGATTCGCACGCAGATGGCGGAAGTTCGCAGAAGTAGGGTGAGGCGTTTGTCCGGGCTCGGTCTCCCAGCATCCACCGGTGGTGCCCAGCCATCCGGTGCCTTACCGTTACGCCCGCTCTCCGAGGGCGAGATGGCGCACGGCCTGCCGCAGTCCCTGCGGGCCGTGCGCATCCTGTTGTTCGCCCTGTTCGGCTTCACCGTCGTGGGCGCCTTGGGCGTGGTCGTCGGGGGGTTCGCCACCGGCGTGATGACGGCCGCCCTGGTCGGTGTGTGCCTGTACGCGGTCGCTCCCGGTGCCGCCGCCGGGTTCCTGGTGCGCCGACTGGCGGTGCGCAGGCCGTGGGTGTGGTTCGCCCTCCTCGCGGTGCAGCTGTGGCTGGCCGCGGGCAGCGTGCTGAACCTCTTCTCCGGATCCGTGCTCGGCCTGAGCCAGTTGCTCATCCCGGTGGTGAGCGGGGTGCTGCTCTGCCGGGCGGAGTGCCGCGAGTGGTTCGACGTACCACCGCTGTCCCTCCGGATGCTGCCCGAGCTCGCGCGGTTCCCGGGTGCGCGACTGCGCCGGCGGCTGCGGGAGCGGGGCCAGACGGCGGTGGAGTACCTCGGACTGATCGTCGTCGTGGTGCTGATCATCCTCGGGATCGTCTCGGCCGGCATGTCCGCCCGCATCAACCGGGGGCTCGACCAGGCGGTGTGCGACATCACCGGTACGTCGTGCGGTGGGGGCGTGGGCGGCGGGACCGGGGGCCGGTCCGGTGGCGGAAGCGGTGGCAGCGGGGGAAGCGGGAACAGCGGAGGGAGCGGGGAGAACAGCGGCGGTACCGGGGGAGCGAGCGGGGGCGCGGGGGCGGGCGGTGCCTCGGGTACCTCGGGGAATTCAGGGGGTTCGGGGAGCTCTGGGACCTCCGGCGGGAGTGGAAGTTCCGGGGACAACGGGAACTCGGGGAGTTCGGGTGCCTCGGGGACCTCGGGTGCTTCCGGGAACAGTGGTGGGGACCGGTCCGGTGGAGCGGGGGCGACCGGGGGAGATTCCAGTGGGGGTGCTCACGGGGGCGTTGACGGGGGTGCCGACGGTGGTACGGACTCGGGTGGGGCGGGGGCTGGTGGGAGCGGATCCGGGAGCGGGTCTGGTTCGGGAAGCGGGTCCGGGTCCGGTGGTTCGGGGTCTGGATCCGGATCGTCGGGGTCGGGGTCGGCGTCCGTATCCGGGTCCGGCTCCATTTCTGGTTCTGGTTCCGGGTCGGGCTCCGGGGGTTCCTCCGGCACGGACGGGGGCGACGACAGCAGTGGAGGGGCGGTAGTAGGAGGGTCGGGGAACGGCTCCGGCTCCGGGTCGGGATCGGGGTCCGGTGGGTCGAGCGGTTCGGGCTCGGCCTCGGGCTCCGGCGGTTCGCACGGCGGGAGCAACGGCAGCGGCGGGGCCTCGGGCGCGAGTGGATCCGTATCCGGGTCCGGGTCCGGCTCGGGTTCCGGCTCCGGGTCGGGCGGTTCGAGTGGCGGTTCTTCGTCCGGCGGTGCCAATGGGAGCGGGAGCGGCGGCGCGAGCGGTGGGAGCAACGGCAGCGGCGGAACCGGCGGAAGCGGCAGTTCGTCCGGTGGGAGCAGTGGCGGAGCATCCGGCTCATCGGGATCGGGGTCAGGTTCCGGCTCGGGATCGGGCTCTGGTTCGGGCTCCGGCTCCGGCTCCGGCGGTTCCGGTTCGAGTTCCGGCGGTTCCGGTTCCGGCGGTGCGAGTGGCAGCGGCAGTGGGTCGAGCGGCGGGAGCAGTGGCGGCTCCAGCGGGGGTTCGGGCGGTTCGAGCGGCGGCCTCATCGGCGGTCTGATCTCGGGCGGCGCCTCCGGTGGTTCGTCCGGCGGTTCGGGCTCCTCCGGCGGCTCGGGCTCCTCCGGCGGCTCGGGCTCCTCCGGTGGATCCAGCGGTGGCAGCTCCTCCAGCGGTGGCAACTCCTCCGGAGGCTCGAACGGCTCCACCTCCGGCGAGCCCACCCCTCAGCCCTCCGGTCAGGAGTCCCCCGACCCGGACGACAAGGACAAGGACAAGGACAAGGACGACACGAAGAAGGACTGCCATGCGGGCTCGGCGGTCTACGGCTCCGGGACGACCGTCCTCGCGTACGGCTCGCACGGCCTCGTCACGCTCGCGGCGCCCACCGGGGGCCAGGGTTCGGGAGGCGGGGACCAATCGCTGTCGGGACTGCAACAGGCGATGCAGGACCTGGCCAACGCGGCGATGTCGACGAGCGGGGTCGCCCTCTCCGGCATGGGCACGTACCAGGATGCGGAGAACGCGGCGATGGACACCTTCGGCGACTGCCCGGACCGCAGCGGTGACGACAACACCGACGAGATGGACCGCGAGCACGACGACACCGACAACGACATGGGCCACGACGACCACGGGGACAACACCGTCGGCCACGGGCCGCCGCCCAACCCCCACCCGGAAGTGGCGATCGACCCCGACGTCGACATCGAGTCGATCGAGGAGAGCATCGAGGGCAAGGGCCACGTGAAGTGGCGGGACACGCGCGAGCAGCTGTTCCGCAACGACGACCGCCCGCCCAACGTCGTCTTCAACGAGGGGTTCAAGCCTCCGAACGACTACAACACCGACCTGGACAGCTACGTCAACGAGAACGAGCCGTCCGTCTTCGTCGGCACCACGTCGAACGTCGACTTCGCGTCCAAGTGGGGCGGGAAGTACGTGTACGACATCGACGCCCCGGGCGGCATCGACGTCAACGAGAGCTTCTACGACAGTCCGTACGAACACGAGGGTGAGATCGCGTTCCCGGGCGGGATCAAACCCGAGTACATCAAGGGTGCGTGGGAAGTGAAGCCCGACGGCAGCCTCGGCAAGTACATCCCGAACAAGAACTACAAGGGCTAGAGAAGGGCTAGGGCGTGTCTGATGGCTCTTGTCCGGAGGGTGGATCTGCTGCTGTTCCGGGCAGGGGCCTGGCATGGTGCGTCGGCATGAACTGAGCAA
>NZ_JBEOYE010000067.1:0-37919 GCF_040296945.1 Streptomyces sp. NPDC001941
GGTACGGGGCGTCAGCGCGCCCAACTGGGCTCGTCGCAGCCGTAGTTCGCGCTCGGCCTCGGGGAGGTCGGCGAGGAGCACCCGGCCCATCGAGGCGCGGGCGCGGCGGAGGGACGCGATCAGTGTGTGGACGGTGGCCGCGATCCACAGGAGCAGGACCAGCATGTCGGCATCGCTCGACACGTCCTCAGCGGGGACGGCCGCGAAGCAGACGACGGTGAAGACGCCGTAGGCGACCGCGCAGACGATGTCGCTGGTGCGGCGGTGCCGTAGTGCCAGGTACAGGAACGGGACCGCGCTGAGCATGCCGAAGGACAGCAGCGGTACCAGGGCCCAAGCGGCTTCCCACGCTGATGCGGTCCTGGGCGCGGTGGCTGGTGTGGTGGGCGTGGCCGAGGGCTCCGAGGGAGGGGCCGGCCAGGTGGGGGCATCCAGCTGGGCGGGCGTGGTGGGGGCGTCCGTCTGGGCGGGCGTGTCCCGTCGTCCTGCGGGTGGGTTGAGGGGGGAGGCCGCCACGGGCGTGCGGACCGTCTGCCCGATCCGTGTGCGCAGCTCCTCGCGCAGCCGCCCGGCGTCGGCGGGGTCGGCGAGGCCGCGCTTGGGCAACGGCCAGATCATCGTCGATGAGCCTGTGCCGCCCATCAGGACGAAGGTCTTCCCGGTTTCACGGAAGTGGGTGAAGGCATTCCAGTCCGTTGTCGCCGCGCTGATGTCCGTCACCAGCTCGATGCCGTCTTCGGAGACGTTCACCCGGTGGGTCCCCATCCGGTGGTGGGCCTTCCACAGTGCGTGTGGCTGCCACCACAGCAGGCTGAAGGCCGCGAACCCCGAGGTGGCCGTCACCACGGCGGCGAGCCAGGGGCTGATTCCGGCGAACGCCGTGAGGCCCAGTACGAGGAGTGCGCACAGGGCGATCATCGAGAGGGGGTTCTGGAGCTGGCCCCTGGGGCCGCCGTCGTAGCGGGCACGGAGTGCGTCGCGCCAGTCCGGCGGCACGGGTTCGTAAGTGATTGCTATCGGTGTCATGTTCTCTCGCTGCTGGTGCCGCACGCCGCGCGAGCGCGCTCGTGGGCGGAACGCTGGGGCGGGCGTGCTGGGGGCCCGAAAGTTGCTCGGCCCCCTGCACGCCCTTCAGGAAGCGGGGTGCTGACCGTCAGCTGGTGGCCTGCCGCGCCTCGGTCTGCCGGTCTCCCTCAGGGGTACTGGCCACCCACGGCCCTCCCATGAGCGGCTCCCAGCCGACGGCCGCGCACTCTCGGACGGCGCGCTTCAGGGAATCGTCCGGGCTCAGTTCCCACGGCTCGAATCCCGAGTCGCCGATGTACCCGACCGTGGCGAGTCCGCGCTGGAGGAGGGAGCCCAGGAGCACCTCGAAAAGGGCCCGGGAATCTCCTCCGTCCTCCTCGGCGGCGATTTCCGCGTATCCGATCACTCGGTCGACGGGAATCCAGTCGTCCAGGCAGTCGTCCAGGATGTTCCCGATGATCGTCTCGGTGTCAGTCATGTTTGATGTGCACCTTCAGTTCCTGCTTCGCGCCGGGCTGCTTGATGTCGATTGTCTCGCCCTTGGATTTGGAAGCGGTCCGCCACTGCATGACCGTCCCGTCTTCGAGCTGATAGACATCCGGGATCTTGTCACCGCGTGCGGGCATGCGCTTGGCTCCCGCGGTCCATTCGTCGAACAGGCCCCGCAGCTCGTCCGTGGAGTCCACGGTCTTCACGTGGCCCTGCTTGCCCTGCGGAAGGCTGTCGTAGCTGTCCTTCCAGCTCTTTCCGGCGCTGCCGCTGCCGCCTCCGCTTCCTTCACCCGCCTCGTTGTACGCCGTGTGCACGGAGTCGCCGAAGGCTGCGGCTCCGCCGATGGCCATGGTGGCGCCGGCCGCGATCATGCCCGCGCCGGCGATGTTCATCGGCACGCCGGCCACGGCACCGATTCCGGTGATGTCCAGGGCGATTCCGCCCACTTCCATCCCGCCGCCGGCAGCCGCCAGGCCTATGCCGGCGACCATGGACGCGAATCCCGCCAGGCCCTGGCCCGTGTGAAGTGCGGTGTTCACCGCGCCGGCGGCGCGCCTGATGCCGTTGCCGGCGCTCTTGACCGCGTGCACCACGGCCTTTTTGACGGTGTGCACCGCGCGTTTGACCGCGGGCCACGCCTTTGTCTTCACCCACCGCTTGGTCGCGTGCCAGGCCTTCGCGGCCTTCTTCTTGACGTAGTGGACGATCTTCTGGATCTTCTTGGGGACGTACTTGTGGTAAAGCTTCTTCACCTTCTTCACCACGGGGTGGACGATCTTCTTCTTCACCCACTTCTTCGTGGCGTGATAGGCCTTGGAAACCTTCTTCTTGGCCTTGTTCCACAGTCCCTGTCCCCACCAGGTGCCCGAGGGGTCGGACAGGGTGGCGGGTGCGTTGTTGGCGTACTGGTAGGCGTTGAGCTGCTGCGGACTGCTGGTGTCCAGCACCGGGTCCGCCGAGAGGAACCGGCCCAGGCCCGGGTCGTACGCCCTGGCTCCCAGCTGGGTCAGACCGGAGGTGCGGTCGAGCGTGCCGCCCACGAATCCGCGTGTGCCGGTCCACGGCACGGACTGCTGCGCGCGCTCGTTGCCGAACTCGTCCAGCTGGCGCCGGGCCACGCCGAGCCCTGCCGCGTCGATCTGGGTGACGGTCGTACCGTGGTGGTCGTCGACGAGGTAGGTCGCCGGGGTCGTCCCGTCGTCGGCGGCGGTACGGACGGCCACCTGCTCGCCGCCGTGGCTGTAGTAGCGGGAGCCCCGCAGCTTCTTCTCCTGCGGGTCCCAGGTGAACTGCTCGTCACCCAGGTCCAGGGTCACCCCCTGGGGGCCGCGCTGGATGAGCTGTGCGCCCCCGGCGTCGTACAGGTAGCTGGTGTTGTTGCCCGCGGTGTCGGTGGCGACCAGGCTCCCCTGCTCGTCCCACGTCAGTGTCTGGCCTTCGGGGATCTCCGGAAGGGTGCGCTTGGTCGTGTTGCCGGACGCGTCGTAGTCGTAGGTGGCCTCGCCGGTCCGGCCACCGCTGTAGGTGACCTTGCGCACGGCGTGCGGCTGGGCCGTGCCCGGCTGGTTGTAGGTGTACGTCTCCTTGATGTCCTTGGCCGTGTCACCGCCGGGGTCGTGGGAGACCTTCGAGGTGCGGTTCCCCGTCAGGTCGTAGGCGTAGGAGTGCCAGTACGGCGCCACGCCACCGACTTCGGGGGCACTGGGACGTGTACCCGCGGCGCACGCTTCCTTGGAGGTCCACGCCTGTGTGGTGCGGCCGAGGTAGTCGTAGCTGAAGCACTGGTTGTCCCGGCCCATGGGGTCGTTGTCGTGCTTGGAGTTGATGCCGAGCACGTTGCCGGACGGGTCGAAGACGTAGGAGGTGTCCTCCGTGCCCATGCCGCCGGCCACTTCGCGGTCGACCATGGTGCGTTCCAGGCGGCGGGTGGTCTCGTCGTAGAGGGCCGTCACGCCGACCCGGCCGCCCGCAGTGCCGTGCACGAGTTGCGTCTGCTCGCCGTAGGGCGAGTAGCTGGTCTCCTGCACGTACCTCAGGCCGCCGCCGTTGGTGGCGTAGGGCAGGCCGTCGGTGTTGTAGGTGTGGTTGACGCGCTCCGCCTTGAGGCCGCCCCTGGCCTCGTACTGTTCCCAGGCCAGCTGGCCGGTCGGGGTGTAGCCGTACTTCGTGGTGTACGTCCCGCCCAGGCCGGTCTCCTCGGTGGGGATGACGGTCTTGGTGCCGCTCGGGGTGTAGTCGTCGTTGTACCCCAGCACTTCCTGGGTGTAGGCGCGCCCGGACTCGTAGCGGGTGGACGAGGTCTGGTGCCCCTTGGCCAGGGTGTCGTACGTCCACGAGGCGAGCTTCGTGCCGTCCGTGCCGCCCTCGTACTCGGCGGTCTTGCGGCCCGCGATGTCGTACGCGTACGACAGCTTCTTGCCCCGGGCGTCGGTGACGGAGGTGACCTGGCCCTCGTCGTCGTAGGTCATGGTCGAGGTGCCGGTGTCCGGGTCCTCGACCTTGGTGCGATTGCCGGCCAGGTCGTAGGTGTTCCTCCAGGTGTTGCCCGCCGCGTCGGTGATCGTGGCGAGGTCGTCGGCGGGGGTGTAGGTGTACGTCGTGGAGTCGTGGTCACCGCTCGCCGTCGCCCCGTGGTACTGGCGCCGTTCGACGACGTGGCCGCGCGCGTCGGTGACCGTCGAGGAGACGGTCCCGCCCTCGGGGGGCGTCACCGTGGTGGTGTTGGCGGTGTGGGCCGTCGTGGTGCGCCACTTCTCGTCGCCCTTGGCGTAGAGGACGGCAGCCGTCGTACGTCCCACGCCGTCGTACTGGAAGGCGGTCGCCCGGTCCAGTTCGTTGTCGTTCGGCTTCAGCAGGTCACCGGAGACCGGCTGGTCGTTCCAGTACGGCCCGTTCTGCACGACGGTCAGACCGCGGGAGTCGAAGACGGAGTCCTCCATGACCCGGCCCCCGCCGACGCCGTCCGTCTGGGTCTGGCGCTGGCGCAGCAGTCCGTCGTGGAGGATCTTCGAGGTGGTGTACTGGCCGTCGTCCTTGAGGGCGTACGAGGTGACGGTGGACGGCTTGTCCTGGTGCATCTCGTAGCTGTACTTCGCGGACGGCGACTGCGCCTCGCGGGTGCGGCCGGGGGCCCAGACCTCCAGGGTACGGCCGAGCGCGTCGTAGGTGGCCTCGGTCCGCTTGCCGTTCGCGTCGGTCTGCGTCAGGGGAAGGTCGCGCGTGGGGTTGAGGTCCAGGGTGGTGACGTGGCCCAGGACGTCGGTCTCGGTGGTCCTGGTCGGGTTGGCTCCGGTGGCGGGGGAGTAGTCGGTCTTGCTGAGGTTGCCGCCGCCGTCGGTCTGGGTGAGCGGCCGGCCGTAGGTGTCGTAGGTGGTCCTGGTCGCGGTCTTGTACTGCGGCTTGCCGTCCGCGTACTCCTTGAGGCCCTTGACCTCGGTGACGTTGCCCTGGTCGTCGTAGGCGGTGACGGTGTCGGTGATGACGTGCTCGGGCCGCTTGGTGGCGGCGCCGCAGGAGACGGAGACGGTCTCGACCCGCTCGGGGTCGTCGAACCTCCACTGGGACGCGTTCTCGGCGTAGGTGGTGCGGGTGCACCGGTCGTCGGCGGCCGTGGAGAGGTCACCGGCGTCGTCGACCTCGACGGCCTCGCCGTGGTCGTTGTACGTGGTGCTGGTCCGCGTCCTGATCCACTTGTCGCCCTCGCCGAGCGCGCGGCCGCGGGTCTCGCTGGTGGCGCTCATCCAGGACTCGAGGTCGGACAGGCCGGTGCGGGTGCGGGTCGCGGTCGGTCCGCGCAGCCAGGGGTCGGAGGCCTCGGCCCCCAGGAGCTTGCCGCCTTCGCCGTCGTAGGTGAGGGTCTCGCGGGCGGTGCCGGCGAGCGGTTCGGCGTCGACGGCCTGGTTGCCCTCGGAGTCGGCGACCTTCACCGAGCGCTTGCCGCCGGAGGCGGTGCGGTCCCCGTCCATGCCGCGGAAGTAGACGGTCTCGGCCTGGGAGCGCTTGACGTCGTCCTTGTTCCCCACGAGGGTGCGGACCTTGCCGTAGCCGCGCCACTGCGACCAGGTGCGGTTCTCCGGCTTGGCCATCTCGTTGTCGTCGAAGTGCCAGGCCGGGGCGCCGACGTACTGGTACGCGGTCTCCTTGGGCGGGGCGCCGCCGATGTTGTCGGTCTCGATGACCCGGTCGACGACGTACTTGTGGAACCAGTCGACGGTGGGCTTCACGGCGCCGTCCTTGACCCAGTAGGTGGGGTAGCAGCGCTTGGTGTTGTCGGCGGCCTGCGGCAGCGTCGACGGGGTGCACTCGGGCGCCGAGTAGGTGGCGCCGATGACGCCGCCGGCCTCGGTGGTGACGGAGGCGACGCGCCAGCGGACCATGGGCGCCAGGCCCTCCTGGCCGTCGACGCGGTTGGCCAGCTGCTCACCGGTGAAGGTGACCGGCGGCAGGGTGACGGGGGTGCCGTCCTTGCCGGTGCGGGTCACGGACTTCAGCCACAGCGGCGGCGGCATGCCGTCGCCGGTCTCGGGGAAGCTCTGCTCCAGCTGGTAGGAGTCGACCGGCTTGTAGGCGTCGCCGAGCAGGACCTGGGTGTCGATCCCGGTGAGGCGCTTGCGGCTGAACAGGGCCGGTGACTTCTGGGTGGTGCACTTGGCGCCGTCCGCGCAGATCTGGTCGAACGGGACGTCGGGCCAGTGCTTGGCGTTGTCCTTGTTCAGTTTGGCCGGTGCGCAGTCGAAGTCCTTGGACGGGACGCAGCGCTCGGCGGTGGTGAAGTTCACCTCGGCCGGGGCCTTGGTGCTGAAGAGGGCGTCGGACTTCTGCCCGTAGCGGATCTTGTCCAGGTAGCCGCCCCGGACGTAGGAGACGCCGGTGTCGCCGTTGTTCTTGCCGTAGTTGTTCTTCTCGGCGGTGTACCAGTACGTGGACGTGTTGCCGCCGGTGTCCACGACGTAGTCCAGGTTCCAGCGCCACGCCTGGGTCTTGAAGGAGTCCTTGAAGGCCGGGGCGTGGCCGGGCTCGCCCGCGTGGTTGCCGGCGACGGGGACGGTCCAGGTGGAGTTGGTGACGTCCTTGCCGGAGCTCCAGCCGGGCAGCTGGTGCTTGCCGAAGAAGTACTGGGTGCCGTCGGTCGTGGTGACCTTCCAGTACTCGCCGCCGTCGGCGCCGTTGGGTGCGCCGGTGAGGCGTTCGACCTTCTCGCCGGAGTCGTGGGTGGGGCGGTAGGTCCCGCTCTTGGCGTCCTTCACCAGCTGCGAGGAGGAGCCGCCCAGTGACATGGTGATCACGTCGGGGCCCCAGCACATGTCACCGGTCTTGGTGGTGTTGTTGGCGCCGTTGCCCATGTCCTCGGAGCAGGACAGGTAGGAGCGCTCGATGTAGCCGGTGCTGAAGTCCCAGCCGTCGCCGATCCAGGAGGCCTGGTTGTTGGTCGCGGCGGTGCGTCCGTCCACGGCCTGGGAGTTGTAGGACAGCCCGATGGCGGGACCGTCGCCCGCCGGGGACTCGGGGGTCTCGACCGGGTAGGTGTAGGTGAAGGCTCCGGAGGCGCCGCCTTCGGCCCAGGCCTGGGAGGCCGCCAGTGAGGAGGCGCTGAAGTTGCCGCCGCTGCCCGCCGCCTGGGCGGCCACGGCGAAGGTCTTCGGCGCGGCGCCCTCGTCGGCCACCGGTACGTCGGCGGTCACGGTGCGGTGTGCGGTGTCGTTGCGGACGCCTTCGACCGGGACGGTCTTGCCGTCGACGACCTCGAAGAGCGTCAGCCGCGAGGACCAGTCGCCGCCGTAGGCGTGGGCGAAGGCGGAGTAGTCCACCTCGATGCGGGCCCGGGCGGGCTCGCGCGCGTCGTCCTTGCGGCGCAGTTCGACCAGGACGCCGGCGACACCCGCCGCGGCGGCCGCCTTCTGGTCCAGGACGCTCACCCCGACCTTGCCGGGCAATTGCTCCGTGGCACTGCGGCCCTTGTTCGCCGAGGGCGCGGATCCCACCTTGACCGGCAGCTTTCCGGCTTTCTTGAGAGCATCCCCGGCTTTCCTTGCCGGCGTGGCCGCTCCCTCGGTTTGGTTGAATTCGAGATCGGCGCTGCCCGAATCGGGCCATTGGGCCCTGTCGGCCTTGAATTCCTTCCCCTTCATCGGGTCGGCCTGGGGACTTACGGCCGGGACCTTGGTCCCGGACACGGACTTTTCCTTCTGTGCCTGGCGAAGCTTGAAGTCAACCTTCGCGCGTTCGGCGGCGTACGCGGGCCAGACGCCCAGCAAGGTGCCGAGCAGGCCCAACAACACTGCTCCCGCAGCGGTTCTGGCGATCTTCGGGGCACGGAGCGTGCGATGCAGACGGTAGGGGCCCGATCGGCTGGACCGGCCCCTCCGGCATGAAAACGGCATGACGAACTTCCCTGCGTCAGGGTGCGACTTCACTGATGGCGTGACAAGCACCCCTCCAGGCGCCACGGCCGAGGGGTGAGTTCACGAATTGAATCACAGCGTAAAGCACTCTTAAAGCTCGTGTAATGTCCGTGGTCGTTGAAATGACTCTTCGGAGAGGACTATTCCGTGCTCCATCCACCGGGCCGTCGCATTTGCACCACTGCGGTGGTCGTATTGCTTGCAACTGCTGCCTCAACGGTGCCCGTTTTCTCTGCGGTGCCCGGTATGCGCGATGACGGGGCGACGGGCACAGCGCGAGCACGGACCGCCGCGGCAGCGCCGGAAGGCACCGGAGCCGCACGGGTCAAGGCCGAGGACGACGCGAAGTCCCGGGCCGAGAAGTCGGGCAAGCGCGTGAAGGTGGAGGGCGCCACCACCGAGACCAGCGAGCTGTACGCCAACCCGTCCGGCACGTTCACGCTCGAGGAGACCCTCGGCGCGCCCCGGCGCGTCAAGAGGGGCGACGCGTGGGTCGACGTCGACCCCACGCTGCGCAAGGGTGCGAACGGCCGCTGGCAGCCCGCCGCTTCCGCGATGGAGTCGAGCTTCTCGCCCGGCGGGAGCGGTGCGGCCCTGACCGTGCCCACCCGGGACGGGAAGACCCTCTCCTACGACTGGCCCACCGCGCTGCCGGCCCCCCGCGTCAGCGGGGCCGCCGCGCTCTACCAGGACGTACTGCCGGGAGTCGACCTCCGGCTGACCGCCACCGCGGCCGGAGTCGAGCAGGACCTCGTCATCAAGACCCGCGAGGCGGGCACGAACCCGCAGTTGCAGGACCTGCGGCTGAAAGTGCGTGGCACATCGGGCCTCGACGTGCGCAGTGACGCCGCGGGGTCGCTGACCGCCGCTCCCCAGGGGCGCTCCGCCCAGGACGTCGGACTCGTCGCGCCCGCACCGCTGCTGTCGGACTCCACCGGAGGGCGCGCCGACCAGAGCGCCCCCGAAGGCCCCGACCGCTCCCGCACCGCGCTGGGCAGTGCCGAGATCGACGGCGACACCCTGACGCTGCGCGCGGGCGAGGAACTGCTGGCCGCCGACGACACCGCCTACCCGGTGGTGATGAGCCAGAACTGGGTGCAGGGCAACCGCACCAACTGGACCCGCGTCTACAAGAACTACCCGACCACCAGCTACTGGAACAAGACCGATCCCGCCCGCGTGGGGTACGAGTCCGACACCGGCGGCCTCTCGCGCTCGCTGTTCACCCTGGATGCCAAGAACCTCAAGGGCGTGAAGGTCATCAACTCGACCTTCCGCACCTACGAGACCTGGTCGTGGTCGTGCTCGGCCCGGCCCGTGGAGCTGTGGAACACGACCGCCATCAGCTCGGCCACCACCTGGAACAAGCAGCCGACCTGGTCGGAGAAGATCGCCAGCAAGAACGTCGCGAAGGGCTACAGCTCCTCCGACTGCCCGGCCGGCGGCGTCGAGTTCGACACCACCAAGCTGGCCCAGAAGGCGTCCGACAAGGCCTGGCCGACGATCACCCTGGCCCTGCGGGCCGCCAACGAGTCGGACACGTACGGCTGGAAGAAGTTCAAGAACGACCCGGTCATCGTGACCGAGTACGACCGGGCGCCCGACAAGCCCACCGACGTGCGCAGCGACCCGGCCATCGCCTGCGGCCGCACCGAACCCTTCCCCAAGATCGGCAAGCTGTTCGCCGAGAAGGGCCTCGGCCTGCAGGCGAAGGTCACCGACCCGGACGGGGGTGACGTCACCGCCCGGTTCACGTTCAAGCACCACAACGGCGCCAACGTCGCCACCCCCGAGGCCACCGTCAAGTCCGGCTCCATCGCCAAGGTCAAGATCAACGCCAACCAGCTCAAGGACGGCGACACCTACTCCTGGAACGTCCAGGCCCGCGACCCCTACGGCCTGACCTCCGCGTCCACCGAGTGGTGCAGTTTCGGCGTCGACTTCACGCGCCCGGACAAGCCTCCGGCCGTCTCCTCCGCCGAGTACCCGGAGAACACCGAAGGAGCGGCCGCCCGCACACCCGGCACGTTCACCTTCACCGCCAACGGCGTGGCCGACGTCGAGACGTTCCAGTACTCGCTCAACCACGACTTCACCACCGGCTCCAAGCCCACCACGGTGAAGGCCGACAAGCTCGGCGGCAGCGCCAAGGCCAAGCTCACCCCCTTCAAGTGGGGCACCAACACCCTCTACGTCCGCAGCGCCGACGGAGCCGGCAACCTCTCCGACACCTACAAGTACGTCTTCAAGGTGGCGCCCTCGCACGCCGACCCCGAGGGCGACCTCAACGGTGACGGCCACACCGACGTCCTGACCGTCGACGGCGGCCACCTGCGCGTGCATTCCGGCGACGGCAAGGGCAACTTCACCGCCATCAAGGACCTCGGCAGCGGCTGGACCGGCTCCAAGCTCAGCCACCGCGGCGACTGGACCGGCGACGGCTACGAGGACCTGCTCGCCCACCTCCCCTCCAGCGCGCAGACCCTGTGGCTCTACGCGGGCACCGGCATGGGCAACTTCCAGCCCCGCGTCCCCCTGCCCCGCCCCGAGGGATCCCCCAGCGCCGACTGGTCCAAGGTGACCAGCTTCGTCTCCGCCGGCGACGTCAACTGGGACAGCTACCCCGACCTGCTGACGATCGAGGACGGCAGCCTGTACCTGTACGCGGGAACCGGCGACGGCGTCGCGGCCCCCGTCAAGATCGGCGACGGCGGATGGGAGAAGCGGGAACTGCTCGCCCCCGGTGACGCGGACGGCGACGGCCTGGCCGACCTGTGGTACCGCGACCGCGACTCCGGCGACCTCTTCCAGATCCTCAACGACCCCGACGCCGAGGAACTCGGCACCACGCTCGGCGACACCAGCCGCGCGGTGAAGATCGGCAGCGGGCTCACCGCCGCCGCCTACCCCCAGATGGGCACGGAAGGAGACCTCACCGGCGACGAGCACGGCGACCTCTGGTTCAAGGTCGGCACGGGAGCACCCTCGGTCGTCAAGGGACAGGCCGACCCGACCGCGGGCACCGTCTTCCGGCCGCCCTACCCCAAGCCGGACATGGCCAACGCCGCCCAGTGGAAGAACGCCCGCCTGACGGCTTCCGGCGACTTCACCGGCGACGGCAAGCAGGACCTCCTGACCGTCTGGGCGGACGGCAAGGTCACCGTCAACCCGGGAACCGACGGCGGCTGGTTCGCCACCGAGATCCAGACCCTGGCGGCAAGCACTCTCTGGCGCGACCACGCCAAGGTCATCACGGCAGGCGACTTCACCGGGGACGGGAAGGCCGACCTCGTCGTCCGCTGGAGCGACGGGGAACTGAGCCTGTACCCCGGCACCGGCGACGGCAAGCTGGGCACGGACGTCATGCTCGCCAAGCCCGGCGACGCCTGGAAGAACGTCCAGGCCATGGCGGCCGGGGACTTCACCGGCGACAAGAAGACGGACCTGGTCGCCGCCCACACCACCGGAGTCCTCAGCCTCTTCCCCGGAAACGGCAACGGCGGCCTGGGCGCGGAGAAGCAGATGGCCGCCTCCGGCTCGGTGTGGCAGCACGACGTGCTCCTGACCGCCGGTGACTTCAACAGCGACGGCAAGACCGACCTGATCGCCCGCTGGGTCGACGGCGAGGTCAGCTTCCACCCCGGCAACGGCAACGGCACCCTCGCCACCGACACCACCCTCATCAAGCCCAACGAGGAGTGGAAGAAGTCCAGGGCCATCGCCGCCGGCCGGTTCAGCGGCACCGGATCGACCGATCTCGTCAGCGTGTGGGAATCGGGCCGCGTGGCCCTCCAGACCGGCGACGGGAAGGGCGGCATCGGCGCCCTGGTCAACCTCGTGGCTCCCTGACCCCACGGCCCTCCCGGCAAGCCCTCTACGGGAGTAGGGACAAGCCCCCTACGGGAGCAGGGACCGGACTGCCGACGCGCACCAGCGCGTGGCTGCCGGGCCGGGCACCGCACGCACGACGCGCGGGCGCCCGGCCCGGCGGTGGCCGTCACCCACGGGTACGGAGGACGGCCTCCGTACCCGTCCCGGCCACGGAGGAGGGGGCGTCGACTCCAGCTCGGTGACCGGGATGAGGTCGGAGGCCGCCGTGCCCTCCATCGCGCCGCCACTCCTGATCCACCTCGCACGACAACCGCTCCACCTCGCACTACAGGAGGACCAACCCCGTGAAGCTCTCCCGCATGGCCGCCGCTGTCACGACGGCGGCCGTCGTCCCGGCCGTACTGCTCTCCCCGCAGGCATTCGCCGTCGGCACCACCGGCACCACCGGCACCTCTGGCACCTCTGGCACCGACGCGACGACATCCGGCAAAGGATCGGTCTCCGCCCGCGACCAGGCGGAGGAGGACCGCATCGCCACCCTGCGCATCCTCGCCGAGCCCGGCATCGGCCCCCAGCTCAAGGAAGCCGCGAACAAGGCCCTCGACAGCCACGACCCCGCCGTCCTGCGCGCCTTCCTTGAGAAGGGGCAGTACGAAGCCCGCGACCGCGACAACCAGCTGCTGGTCACCCAGATCGCCAGCACCGGCGGCCCTGCCGTACGCGAAGCCGCGAGGAAGGCGCTGCTCGGCACCCCCGAGGACCGGGTCGAGTTCCTGGAGAAGGGGCAGTACGAGGCACGGCGCACCGACAACCGCGCCCTGGTCCGGCAGGTCATCAGCAAGGGCGGCCCCGAGGTCCGCAAGGCGGGTGAGAATGCCCTGCTCGGCACGGACGAGGAACTCGAGCACTTCCTGAAGGTTGGGCAGTACGAGGCACGCAAGAAGGACGAGGCCAACGAGGCCGCGAGCAAGGACGAGGAGAAGCCCGCGCCGAAGCCCGAACCGGACACGGACCAGTCGGACGAGCCCGCCGAGGACGGACAGGCCGGCGACTCGGACACCACTCCCGCCCCGTCCGTCGACGTGAAGCCGCAAGGCGGAACGGGCGCGCTCGCCGCCACCGGCGCTCCGGGCGTCCTGCCCTGGGCCGCCACGGGCGCCGGCCTCGCCCTGGCGGCGGGATTCGGCATGGTGGTCGTCGCACGCCGCCGCCAGGTGTAACGGGCAGACGGCGAACTACCGCAGCGACCAGGGAAAACGGGCACGTGGGCCGCGGCGGCCGGCTGGATCACCACCGCGGTCGCTATCGCGGACGCCGTTCCCCGGCCGCACGCCCTCCTCCACGAGCGAGGGACACACCACACACCCCGCGCCCAACCGTCTCCCCAGAAATTGCCCCCTCTCCCCAGGAACCACCGCACGTGAAACACCGCGCCCCCCGGCCCACTCCGTCCACCCGTCCCCACCCCCTCGGGCTCGCCCGACAGGCACTGTGCGCTCTCGTCCTCGCGGCCACCCTGTCGGCCGCGGCAGCCGGCCTCCCGCCGACGGCGGAGGCCGACGACGCCGCTCCCGGGCCGGACAGCCCCCAAGCGCGACCGCGCGGCAACGCACGCATCGAGATACCGCTCGACCCACCCGACGAGACCTCGATCAACGGACAACAGAACGCGCCGGACGGCGATCACGGCATCCCCGCCACCGCGCTCAAGGCGTACAAGAACGCCGCCGCCACCGTCGCGCGGACCCAGCCTGGCTGCCACCTGCCCTGGGAACTCGTCGCCGGGATCGGCCGCGTGGAGTCCGTGCACGCCTCCGGCTACGGGCTGCGCGTCGACGGCACGACCGTCAAGCCCATCCGCGGCCCCCGGCTCGACGGCAACGGGTTCGCACTGATCCGGGACACCGACGGCGGAGTCTGGGACGGTGACACCGAGTACGACCGCGCTGTCGGCCCCCTGCAGTTCATCCCGTCGACCTGGGCGACCTGGGGCGCCGATGGCAACGGCGACGGCAAGAAGGACCCCGGCAACATCTTCGACGCCGCCTTGGCGGCAGGCCGCTACCTCTGCGCCGGAGGCAAGGACCTGTCCAAGCCGGCCGACCTCGACAAGGCCGTCCTCAGCTACAACAACTCCCGAGCGTACGTGAACACCGTGCTCGGCTGGATGCGCACCTACCAAGGCTCCGCACACGAACTGCCCGACCCGACGCCCGCCGCGGACTCCCGGGACAGCTCGAACACCACCAAGCCCCCGGCCCCGACGACGTCCACCCCGCCCAAGCCCGACCCCTCTCCCGTACCCAGTCCGACGCCCAAGCCCCCGGTCCACCCCGCGCCGCCACGTCCGACCCCGACCCCCGCGCCCCCGGCCCCCGCACCCCCGAAGCCCGCTCCGGTCACGGGCCTCGACGCGGTGGGCGATCCGCACCTGGGCGAGACGGGAACGGGAGGCGACTTCCCCCAGCGGGCGCGGGTGAGGGCTTCGCGCGCCGACGGCACGCCCGCCGCTGGGATTCCCGTCGTCTTCACGCTCGCGGGCGACACCGACGCGTCCTTCCCGGGCCAGGTCCGAAGGGCGACCGTACGCACCGATGCCCGCGGCCTGGCGACTGCACCGGCGCTCGCGGCGGGCGAGCGTCCCGGCGGCGTGGAACTGCGGGCCACGCACGCTTCGTTGCCTCCCGTACGGTTCACCGCGACGGTGCGCAACGCTGCCGCGGACACGCTCACGCGCGTCGGCGAGGAGCCGCTGGTCGCGGAGGCCGGCACGGAGTTCGCCCCCGTCGTCACCGTACGCGCCACCCGCGCCGGACAGCCGCTCGCGGGCGTGCCCCTGACGGCACGCGTACTGACGCCCGCTGGCGACGAGACCGCCGTCGGCCCGTGGTTCACGGGGCCTGAGGACGTCCCGGTCCGATACCTCGAACTCCCACTCACGGACACGGACGGCCTCGTACGCCTGCCCACCCTGCATGCTGGTACGGCCCCCGGCCCCTTCCTCCTGCGCCTGTCGACCGTCGAGGGGGTCGCCTTGGACGTATCGCTGCTGGTGACACCACAGGCGAAGCGCCCGTCACCACCGGTCGCCCTCGCTCGCCGACCCTGACAGCCACGTTCGTGGCGCCAGGGTCCCCACCGGCTGTTCAGTCTCCTGCGGACGCCTGCGCAAGCCATGTCCGCCAGACATGAAGGCTGTTGGGCACTTCGGGACGGTCGAGAAGCCACAGTACGTACCGGGCATGACACCGCGCCCACGGACTGTCCGACTGGGCGGCGGCGCCGAGCCGCTCCCGCAGATCGACGCCGTCGACAGCGCGGGCGATGCGCACGTACTCGCGGTCCTTGCACCGATGGGCCCGTCGGACCACGATGTCGGTCAGCTCCACCAGCTTCGCCCGCACCCGTTCGTCATGCCCCTCGACGGCAAGGTCACGGAGGAGGTGCTCCTTCGTCGTCCACGACTTGGCGTGCGTCGTCCACTCCTGCGGGTACCGCGCCTCCCACTCCAGGAACAGCAGCGCGTAGGGGAGGCCCGGCCACGTCGTGATGCCCGCCCCTGTCGGGCGCCCCCACAGAGCGTCCGGCAGGGAACAGCTCTGTACATGCTGGTATGCCTCAAGAGCCTCCAGGAACGCCGGCTCGCGATATTGCTCCGCCGGTCCCAGCGGAGCGGTCAGGTGCCAGATCTCCTGGGAGCGGCCGAGAGCGTCCTCGGTGTGCCTCCGCGCGTAGGACAGACGGACGAGCGCTGCCGCTCGCTGTTCCGGATCGCTCGCGATCAGACCGTGCGCCCAGCCCAGCCGCATGTCCCACCCGGCATCATCATCCATGCCATGCGCCTGTCCATTCCGATTCGGGGCCACGGGAAGAGTCTGACGACCTCTGTCCCTCACGTCACGCGAGTATCCACACGCCCGGCGCGGCCCGGCGCGGCGGCCCAGCGGGCCGGGAGCCGACCGGGCCTGGGCTCGGGACGGTTGGGCCGGTGAGTACTTCAGGTGCCTGGGCACTGTGCCACGCACGCCTTTCGCCTCAGTGCTCGCGCTCGCCGCATTCGGCCGGGCGCAGGACGGCGCCGTGTGCGACCCCGGCGAGGCCGGACAGACGCAAGCATGCCTCGCCGGATTCGTCCACCGGCGGATACTCGAGCGAGACTGTGCCGATCCTTCTGCTGCGTTGTTCTTCCCCGCGGGCCGGGCCGGCGGGGAGACGCCCGGCCAGTGTGCCGAAAGCCAGGAGGCGCTCTCCCTCGGCGAGGGTCTCGGACACGTCGAAACGCCAGTGCCCGTCCGTCTCTTCGATCAGTGCCCTACGGTGCTTGCCGAGCGACGCAAGGAAAGTTCGCCGGGCGCGGACGAGGTCGGCCACCGCGCAGCACAGCGGCGTGTCACCGACACGGTTGAAGCCGGCGAAGGGGTAGAGCGTCATGAAGTCGCTGAGGAGAGCGAGGGCGGAGCGGCGGGCCAGGGGAAAGACGTCTGGTTGTTCGGCCATCTCCAGTAGGAACGGGGCAGCTGCGACTGCCACCGGGAAGACGGCGGCCATGTGCCCGTGCATGATGCTGGTGGAGTCCAGCCCGGACATGGCGTCGGCGACTTCTACCTGGTTGCGGGCGGCGGCCAGTGCGCGCAGCGGCGCCACCGGATCCCGGGTCGGGAAGCGAAGAGCCGGTGCGGGGAGCGCATCCCAGTCCACTGCGGCAATTCGATCGCTCAGCATCCCGGGATCCTCGCATATCAACCCACCATGCGGCGGCGAGGTTATGACCGCCGAACAGGCCACCGTGGCCGCCCGCTCCGACCGAGCACGTGCCCGAGCGTCGACGTACCACCCATCGGGGTTCTGAGGGCGCCGCCCGGTCGGCAGCAGATCAGGTGGAGCGCTGAAGCTCCTGTGCGTCGTCAAGCCCTTGGGCGTGTCCTTAGGATGCGTTCGTGGCGAAGTTCGATGCGGTCAAGGCGTCCTTCTGGGGTCAGGGGTTGTACGGGGTCCAGCCGCCGTTGACCGACGCGGTGATCGAGGACGCCGAGTGTGAGCTCGGTGTCCGTCTGCCGGCTTCGTTGCTGGAGATCCTGCGGGTCCGTAACGGCGGTGCGGTGGCGGAACGGTGGAACGCGTTCCCGACCGATGTGCCGACGTCGTGGAGCGAGAACCACGTTCCGCTCGACGAGATGATGGGCATCGGCCGTCACGACGGCCAGTTGTCATTGCTGGACACGACGTACCTGGTCGACGAGTGGGGTCTTCCCTCCCCTCTGGTCCTGTTGTCCGGTGATGGTCACTGCTGGATCGCCCTCGACTACCGGGGGTGCGGGAAGCTCGGCGAGCCGTCCGTGACGTGGTTCGACGTGGACGACGGTACGGAACTTCCGCTGGCCGCAGACTTCCGAGCGTTCGTCGAACGTCTGGCTCCGGCCGCGTCGCTCGATTCCGGCGGCTCGGACGGCGACCCGTCGGCGTCGTGATCAGACTCTGGCCGAGCCCGCCCTGTCCGGAACGCGGAACTCACGTGGTGCCTGTAGATCTCGCGGGCCGCCTGCGGTGTCTGCACGGCTGCCCCTGGCGTCGGCACGACGACGAATGTGACCCCGGCGGTCATCGCGGTGTATGGTGAACTCACCGACGCGGGGTGGAGCAGCTCGGTAGCTCGCTGGGCTCATAACCCAGAGGTCGCAGGTTCAAATCCTGTCCCCGCTACTGAATGAAGCGATGGGCTCGGCATTTTGCCGGGCCCATCGTCGTATCCACTCCCGGTTTCGCTCGCGCACGAGCGATGGCTGCCGGGCATGACGATTAACGTGGCCCCATGGAATTGGACGACGCCACGTGTCCCTGGAACGAGTCTCTGATGTGCCTCTTCGAGGACGTGTACGGTTTCGCCGCCGTCGGGCCTCGCCGCCACGACGACTGGACGCACGACGTCGTCGCCGTCCTACGGCGCGAGGTCGGCGACCCCCGTGGGTGGCTCCAGATCGACATGGACCTTGAGAACAGCGCCCGAGACAGCATCCCTTCGTACCCCTTCGCCCTACCCGATGCGGTGCGTCTCCCGGAGCACCTGCACCCCATTGCGCGAGAGGCCGCCGTCGGTGCTCTCGCCGTCATGAGCGAGGAGTGGGACGGGGAGTGCTACCGCGTCCGTTCCCGGCCCGACAAGGACGTCCGCCTGAACCACGCCCGTACGGTCCTGGACCGCTTCGGCCCCGCGGCCGGCTACTGGACGAATTCCTCGCTCGCGGTCGGCCATGCTTCTCCCGATTTCGTCGCCGCGAGCCTTCGCGGCACCCGGTCCCATTCCTTCGTCACCTCCGAGTACATCAACGGCCTCGACCTGGTGGCCGACTTCGGACTTATCGCGGTGAACGACAGCGAAGTCGGTGCCTTCTGGGCCGTCGAGGCGATCTGACCCGCAGTTGAAGCCGCGATCAGCTGCCACACTCCCCGGCCCCTGGAGCGCTCACACCGAGGGCATACGGATGCCAGCCGGTACCCCCTTCGCGGTCGACATCGTCACCCCCCGTCCCGGGCTACGCGTCCTCGTCCGTGAGGGTGTCCCACGTTGGCAGGGACGTTCCCGTTGAGGTCGTGATCTCCAGAACCTCACACCTCATCAACTCCGCGGCGGCGAAAAGCCGCTGCCGCACCTGTTCACTGTCTTCCGGCGGGAAACCGACCCGTATCTGATGGGGTTGTGCCACATCGTAGGTGAGCAGCCAGTCCGTGCCGACGGTCGCGAAGTGAACCTGTCCCGTATCGCCGGACTCGGAGCGCCACGATCCGCGGTCCGTGGTGGGAGCCAGGGCCTCCCGTAGTCGCCGCACGTGCCACGTAGGGTCAGCCGCGCCCTCGGAGAGGCGCAGGCAGCGGTGGATGCGGGGTCGGAAGGCGTTGAACCACGGCGTCAGGTCCGCCTCCATTCCTGGGAGCAGGTCGGAGCTGACGCGCCCACCCGACCAGCCCGCGAGGAAGGCGGCCGCGCCCATGGCATGGGTCTCGTACCAGCCGTCCGTGCTCCAGACCACGACGGGCCAGTCCTCAGGGGAGCCGGAGGTGAGCCAGCACAGGCGGTCGGCATCCATCGTGGTGCCCCACACGAGCAGCCCGCCCGGAGCGGGGTGCAGCGGGTAGGGATAGCGCTCGTGATCGCGCTCAAGGGACCCCGTTCGGTGTCCGCGCTGCCACTTGATCCCGTTGTGCTCACTCCTGCCGAATGGCGTCCGGAGGTAGAGGAAATCGCCGAACTCGCCCCACCCGTAGGTTTCGACGAGTCGTTTGTAATCGTTGGGAAGTCGAGTGCCGATCGCTGCCTGCGCGGCGTTCCAGTCGCCACGAGCGTCGACGGGGTCGGTAGGAGGCACCACGAGTTCGACCAACCGGCCGAAGTCGGTGTTGGGGCTCTTCTCGTCAGCCATGAAGGCAGCGTATGCGTCACTTCGGGGAGGTGCGTGTATGGGCTCAGGCAACCTCGAGCGAGTAGCGCCACGCCACACCACGGCGCGGGACCGACCGCCAACCGGTGGCGGATCCAGCCGGCGTGGCGCCGTGCGGGGAAGCCAGCGCGCAGCGACGGCTCGCTGCGCGCCGGCCTCCCGGTCGGGTCACCCGATCCAGGTGAACCCGTTCCAGCCCCGGCCGATCTTCAGGCTCGCGATGAACTGGCCCTTGCCGTTGCCCGTGTAGCGGAGCAGGTCGCCCGTCTTCGTGCGGGCCACCAGGTCGGCGTGGCCGTCGCCGTTCAGGTCGCCCGCGGCCGAGAGGGACGTGAACCCGCCCCAGCCCGCGCCCAGTTTGGTGCCGCGGCCGATCGTGCCCTTGCCCGTGCCGTAGTAGCGCCAGAGGTTGCCCGAGGCGTCGCGGGCCAGGACGTCGCCCGCCTTGTCCTCGTTGAGGTCGCCCGCGCCGATGATCGTCAGGTTCTTCCAGCCGGTCCCGACGCGGCCCGTGCGGGTGAGGGTGCCGGAGGAGGTGGCCGAGTACAGGTAGAGGTCGCCCGTGGCGACCTGGCGCGCGATCAGGTCCGCGCGGCCGTCGCCCGTCAGGTCGCCCGGGGACGTGAACGCGTCCATCCCCGTCCAGCCCACCCCGATCCGCGTGCTCGCCAGCTGCGGGAGCGGCACGTTGCCGCAGCCCGCGCGGTAGCGGTACAGGTCGCCCGCCGCGTCCCGTACCAGCAGGTCGTTGCAGCCGTCCTTGTCGATGTCCCCGAACGGGATCAGCGTGGACGTGGTGGGCCACTTGCCGAGCGGGATCGACTCGTAGAGCGTGATGGAGTTGTACTGGCCGCCCCTGGACGGGTACAGCACGGTGGAGCCGTCCGCCTTGCGGGCCAGGACGTCACCTCCCGTACCGTCGTAGTTGTTGACGTAGTCGTGCGCCTTGTCCGCGCGCGTCGCGCGGATCGTCGCGGCGGAGTTGTCGGCGGTCCACACGCGCCCGCCGTCGGCCCACACGACCGTCGCGCCGTCGCCCGTACCGGTCGTCACCGCACCGGTCGGCACCTCGGCCAGGGCCGCGCCGAGCGGCTTCTCGCTGGTCCAGCGGCCGTCCGGCGTCCGTGTGGCCGTGACGTACGTCCACTTGGTGTTGGTGTACTCGGCGCTCTGGAGCCAGCTCGCCCTGACCGTGCCGTCTGCGCCGACGGACGCGCTCAAGGCACCGTCGGTGACCATCCCCGAGAGCTTGCGGATGGTGGACCAGCCGTCCGTGGGCGTGCGCGTCGCGGTGTACGTCTGGAGGCCCTGGTTCCCGTCGTGGGCGATCCACACCAGCGTGACCACGCCCCCCGGCCCGACGAGCACG
Organism: Streptomyces sp. NPDC001941; assembly: GCF_040296945.1. Classification (NCBI taxonomy): domain Bacteria; kingdom Bacillati; phylum Actinomycetota; class Actinomycetes; order Kitasatosporales; family Streptomycetaceae; genus Streptomyces; species Streptomyces sp. NPDC001941. Next base: position 20,553 of record NZ_JBEOYE010000067.1, read on the forward strand.
CGCACGGGGGAGCCGAGCCGGGCGCTGACCGGATTGTCGGTCGGCAGGGTCTCGGGCGCCGTCCACGGGCCGTCGGCCGTGGCGCGGAAAGCCGTGTGCAGGCGCCGGACCTTGCCCACGTTCCCGTCCCGCTCGCGCCACGCGAGGGCGGCGACCCCGTCGGCGCCGATGGCGAGGTTCACCTCCTCGACGCTGTTCTCGGTCACGAAGAGCCGGTTCGGCTCGGTCCACTCCGCGGCACCGGGGGCGAAGCGGGACACGTACACCGCTCGGCCCGACGACCAGGCCCTCAGGAGGGTGCCGTCGGCCTCCATGACCGTTTCCGCACCCCACTTCATGACTCCCTGTTGCGGCGGCGCGGGCACAGCGGTCCACGTCGTGGCCCCGGCCTCCCGCACCTTGTACACGTCGGTGTCGCCCTTCGCGCCCCATGCGGCAACGGTCCTGCCGGACGCGTTCCGCGACAGCGAGAGTCCGGCGAAGGTGTGCGTGTAGCTGCCGAGCACCGTCTCCGACTGCCAGGTCTTCTTCTGTGCGGAGTAGGTGATCGCGTGCACCTTGGGGTCGAGCACGCTCCCGTCCACCCAGGCCACGGTCGCCGACCCGTCGCTGCCCGCCACCAGTCGGACGGGATCGCTCGTGCTGGGCCAGGCGCTCAGGACGCGTGTGGTGCCCCAGGACCCGCTCCCGGCCGGGCGCACGGTGACCTCCAGCTTGGCGGAGTCACCCGACCCCCGGATCCAGAGAGCGAACACCGTCCCGTCGCCCGCCGTGCGCACGTCGACCACGCGCGCGCCCGCTCCGGCCGCCGTCAGCGCGACCGGCGTCGTCCAGGTACCCGTGCCCAGCGTCGCCACGATGGGGTACGTGTCGGTGTACGCGGCCGCCTGCGGTGCGGCCCACGCCGTGACCGCGAGCGTTGACACCAGGGAAGCCGCGATGACACGACTGTTCTTCATGTGGAGTTCCTCCCGCCCCTGCGTGACGCGAAGGCCCCCCGGCCTGTTCAGTACGCGTCACGGTGCGCGCGACAGTATCACCAGGACTGCCGAGGTACGCGCCGACCAGTTCGGCCCGACTCGGCCGACCGGAGCCCAGCAGCAGTACGCGGGCCCGTAGTACCGCGTCGTGATCGATCGTCACCATTCCCCCTGTCTCCGGATGACGTACGAAGGAGATTCTGAGAGGTGGGGGACGGACCGGACAAGCCTCGCGAACTGTGCGTTCCGTCCTACGAAAAACGGCGCTGACCTGTCATGATGGACATGCTTTCGACCTGAATCCGCGAACGGGCAGCCGCACCGAACAACTCCCGCGCTGCGTACGGGACTCCGGAGTGGTGCTCGCCAACGTGCTTGCTCGCGCTCTTCCCTTCCCTCTTCCTGTCGCAGGGCTGGCCGTGCAGGATCCCGTCGATGGCCTTGCGGGTGATGTCTTCGGCCCCGGCTTCACCGCCTGGGCCATGACAACGATGCGTGTCGCCAATTCCCGTATGTAGAAGTGCTGTTGACAGCATCGGGTCTCTTCCGTCATCCCCCGGGCGAGCTACTCCGTTCGTCCTCCTCGGGGTGACGCGCCGTACCGGCTCCTCCTTGTTGACTCGTCGCCGTCAGTCGGTCGAGCAGTCAAGGACAGAGCATGAACAACGCCCCGCGTTTCACCGCCCACCGTTCTCCCGCCACCCAAGCAGCCCCGGGCCGACGGCTCGCCGCCGCACTCGTCGTGGCCGCTCTGGCCGGCAGCGCACTGACCGCCTGTGGCGGAAGCGACCTGAAGCAGGACACGCCGTCGCCTGCTGCCGACGCGAGCACGGCAGCCGGTAAGGGATCTCGCCCTGGCCGGGGGATCGCCTGGGGGGTCTGTCCGGCCCCTGCCGCCGGACAGTCCCGCAACCCCGCACTGCGCTGCGGGACCCTCGAAGTCCCGCTGGACTACCAGAACCCGGGCGGCCCGCAGATCAAGGTGGCCGTCTCCCGGCTGGCCGCCACCGACCGGGCCCGCCGGCCCGGCGTCCTGCTCCTCAACCCCGGCGGCCCCGCACTGGGAGGACTGTCCATGCCGGAAACCATGGCGCCGACCCTGCCCGCATCGGTACGGGGCCAATACGACCTGGTCGGCTTCGACCCGCGTGGCGTCGACCACAGCACCCCGCAGAGCTGCAAGCTGCCCAATCCTTCGGTGGCCGCGTTCTTCCCCTACCCGGCCGCTGACGGTTCCATCGCCAAGAACGTCACCCTGGCCAGGTCCTATTCCCGCACGTGCGCCGACAACCTCGGCAAAGATCTGCGCCACTTCACCACCGCCAACACCGCCCGCGACATGGACCGCATCCGCGAGGCGCTCGGCGAGCAGAAGGTCTCCTACTGGGGTCAGTCGTACGGCACTTACCTCGGCGCCGTCTACCGCTCGCTCTTCCAGGACCGCACCGACCGGATGATCCTGGAGGGCAATGTCGACCCCACCAAGGTCTGGGCCCGCGAGGTGTCCGAGGGTTGGGGGCGGGGCATGGCCGAGCGTTTCCCCGACGCGGCCCGCGTCGCCGCCGCGCAGCACGCCACCCTCAAGCTGGGCGCGACCCCCGCACGGGTCACCCGTACCTATCTCGCCCTGGCCGCCCGCCTCGACCGCACCCCCGCCTCGATCCCCGGCGCGCCGGTACCGCTGGACGGGGCACTGCTGCGCAACGTCACCTACGCGCTCTTCCTGCACAACGAGACCCTGCCGGTGGCCGCCCAGTTCTGGCGGGCCGCCACCAACCTCGCCGACGGCAGGCCCACGCCCGCCGACGCCGCGGTCCTCAAGCAGGTACTGGCCGAACCGCCGGCCGCCGAGGGCGTTCCCGCCGACAACCAGGCCACCATGTTCCTGGCCCTCACCTGTGGCGACGCGGAGTGGCCACAGGACGTGGACGGGTACGCCAAGCGCACCGCCGCCGATCGTAGTCGGTGGCCGCTGACCGCGGGTATGCCCGCCAACATCTGGCCCTGCGCCTTCTGGGGCAAGCCCGCCGAGAAGCCCGTCGCCATGACCGCAGGGCCCCGCAACACCCTCGTCCTGCAGAACCGCCGCGACCACGCCACCCCCTGGGCCGGCGGCGTCGGCATGCACAAGGCCCTCAGCTCAGCCCTCGTCGACGTGGACAACGGCGGCCACTACGTCTACAACGCCGGATCCACCTGCGCCGACCGGACGACGATCACCTTCCTGACCACCGGCCGGCTCCCCGGCCAGGACACCACGTACTGCACTGACGTCAAGGTGAAGTGACGACCTCGCCGCGGTCCTGCTCCGGATCCGCTCTCAGGCCCGCACGGGCTCGCGGCAGGCAGCGTTGGGGTTATCCCCCGGTCGCGGTGTGAGGGCAGCCAGATGGGTCCCGCCGCACGTCATCACTACGGTCTCATCAGACATCAACACGCCTTCTTTTCAAGGGCGGTCCGGCCCCATTCAACGAACACCCCCACATTCTGGAGACGTTCATGGCTCGCAAGTTCCACCACCGCAAGGCACGCCTCGCCGCTGTCGCGGCAGTACTGCTCGGCGCAGTGGCGGGTACGGGGTTCACCGCTTGCCCGTCCTCGGCGACCTCGCCGGTGCACGGCGAAAACCTGTTCACCGGCGACGGGACGATCACGGTCGGCGGCCGCACGGTCCACGTCTCCTGCTCCGGCGACACGGCCCCCCGACAGCCGGTCGTCGTCCTCATGGCCGGGCTCGGCGACGGCCTGGACCAGTTCAAGGGCATCTAGGACCGGCTCAGCACGCGTGGGCGGGTCTGCTCCTACGACCGGCTCGGCGAGGGCACCAGTGACACCCCGACCGGACCCCAGTCACGCGCGGACGTGGACAAGGTGCTCACCGCAGTGCTCGACCGCGTGGCGGGCCGCCGCCCCGTCGTCCTGACCGGCCACTCCCTCGGCGGGCAACTCGCCGCCCGCTACGCCTCGGACCACCGGGGCCGCGTCGCCGGACTGGTGCTGCTGGACGCCACACCTCCGACGTTCGCCGCCGACCTCAAGCGCGCCATACCCGCCGATGCGACTGGCCCCGCCGCCGAGATCCGCGACCAGTTCCTCGCCGTCTTCCAGGGCGAGAACCCCGAACAGCTCGCCCTCACCGACGCGCCGGCACGCCCGGCCGGTCCGATCCCCGTCGAGGTGATCCGGCACGGGATCCCCTACCTGGAGCAGTCCATCCCCGACTACGGGCACGCCGTGGAACGCTCCTGGGCGCGGGGCGAACACGACTGGCTCGCCCTCTCCCGGCGCAGTCGCATCAGCGTCGCCGACGGGAGCGACCACTACATCCACGTGGCCCGCCCCGACCTCGTCGAACAAGCCGTCCGCCGAGTCGCCGGCCAGATCCACCACTGACCCCGCCCCGGGCCTGCGGGCAGAGCGGGGCGGTGGAGGTGGCCGAAGGCTTCAGCAGGAGAGGTTGTTGCCCGGTGTGACGCCGAGGACGGCGGCGAAGCTCTGGTAGGCGTTGATGCGGCTCTGTACTTGGGCGGGGTTGCCGCCGTTGCACTCGATCGAGCCGTTGATGCTGCGGATGGTCTCGCCGAAGCCGGCGCCGTTGACCATGGCGTTGTGTGCGGTCATGGTGCCGGGGCCGTTCTGGGTGTTCCAGTACCACAGGCCGGTCTTCCAGGCGACCGCCGCGTCGGTCTGCACCAGGTTCGGGTTGTTCAGCAGGTTGATGCCGAGGGCGTCGCCGGCTGCCTTGTAGTTGAAGTTCCAGCTGAGCTGGATGGGTCCGCGGCCGTAGTACGCGGCCTGGCCGGCCGGGCAGCCGTACGGCTGGGTGGCGTCGCAGTAGTGCGGGTAGTTGGCGGTGTTCTGCTCCACCACGTAGACGAGCCCGCCGGTCTCGTGGTTGACGTTGGCGAGGAACGCGGCCGCTTCCTGCTTTTTCACCGTGTCCGAGCCGGTGTTCGCGAAGCCCGGGTAGGCGGAGAGCGCGTTGACCAGTCCGGCGTAGGTGTAGAAGGAGTTCCGGTTCGGGAACATCTGGTTGAACTGGGCCTCGGTGACGACGAATCCGCCGGGGTCGGGGGTGGTCGGGCTCGGCGTGGGCGTGGGCTCGCCGGTGCAGGAGTAGGGGCTCCAGAACCAGGTGGAGATGGTCGGGTCGTACCCCGGGTTGTCGTGGGTGGCGATGTAGTACTGCCCGTTGGGCGCGTACTTGACGACCGATCCGGTGGCGTACTGGGTGCCGGCGGCCCAGACCGGGTGGTCGCAGCTCGTGGGGGTGGGGGTCGGGCTCGGCGTGGTGCCGCCCCCGCCTCCGCCGCATGTGCCCTGGTCGGACCAGACACCGGAGCCCCCGGTGGAGGGGGCTTCGCCCTGGGTCCACCACTTGGCCTGCCAGTTGTGGCCGCCCGAGGAGGCGGACATGCCGCCGGTGTAGACGGTGGCGGCGGCATAGGGGGTGGCGCACTCCGCCGCGTAGGCGCGGGAACCGAACGGGGTGAGGGCGCCGAGCGCCGCGACGGTGACGGCGGCGGCCGACATGGCGATGAGCCTCTGCTTGGACACGAGCCACTCCTCGGGAGGGAAGGGGGCCACGCCACCACAGGCGGGCCGTCCTCAACCAAACTAGGGGTTGGTCTGGACCAATGAGGATCCCCCGTGAGTGGACAACCGGTGTAGCTCTCACGGGGGATGCGCAGGGCAGGATCTGCCTCTTCATGCACGTACGGACTGGGGGTTACGTCACCGGATTGGGGCGGCAGTAGGCGTCGGAGTCGCCACACCCGTATTCCGTTCTTGTGGAACTCGGTGCTGCGCCGCAGAGGACTCGAAGCAATGTTGCATGTCGCGCCTGGCCGACATGGCACCCGGACCGCCGCCGATGGATGACATCCACACCACCCTACGGACCGCAACGCACCAGCGGGAGCTCAAGCCGCCCGGCGTCTGAAGCCTCCCGTCCGAGCCCACGTTCGCACCTGTGAGTATCCGCTGGCTCTGGAGGCCGTGAAAAGCAGAGGATGGCCCTATGGAGATCACTTCGCAGGCCCTCTCGTTCGACACGGCCGCCGCCAGCTACGCCGCGAACCGCCCTTCGTACCCACCCGCGCTGCTCGACGCGGTCGAGGAACTCGCCGGCCGCCCCCTCCAAGGCGCCCGGATCGCGGACATCGGCGCCGGTACGGGACTGGGGACCGCCCTCCTGCACGCCGCCGGTGCCCGCGTCATCGCCGTCGAGCCCGGGCCTGAAATGGCGGCCCAGCTCCGCCACGGGCTGCCCGACGTCCCCGTCGTGCTCGGTGACGGCAACCACCTTCCCCTGGCTTCCGACTCGGTCGACATCGTCACCTACGCCCAGGCCTGGCACTGGACCGACCCGCACCACTCGGTCCCCGAAGCCCTGCGCGTACTGCATCCCGGCGGCGCACTCGCCCTGTGGTGGAACGACTCCGACGACACCATCGGCTGGATAGCCGACCAGGACACTCGCCTGCGCCGCCTCTTCGGCGCCCCGGACGGCGAACCCGACCCCACGGCCCGGTTCCGCAAGCTGCCGACCGAACTGGTCTTCACCACCCGGCAGGTGTGGTGGACCAGGACAGTCCCACTGGAGACGCACCTCGCGAATCTCGCGAGCTACTCCGACTTCCTCGTGCTGGGCAAGAGCGCCACCGACACGTTCCTGGCCGCCGAACGCGAGCTCCTCACGGCGGTCCTCCCGGGCGGGATGGTCGAGGAGCGCTACGTGGTCAGCCTGGCCGTCGCCACCCGCTGACCCGGCAGAAGGCCAGGGGCGGTGTGCCCGGACCGCCAAGTCACCCCGGCGTTCAGGGCTGCCGTAGGAGGTGGCGTGTGAGCAAAAGGAGTCGCTTCAAGGCCGTGACCAGTTTTTTCCTGTGGGGGATCACGTGTGAGGAGAGCGGTATGGGTGGCCGGCGCTATGTCGCGCGAGGCGTTCCGGGCGGGTACCGGATCTGGGACAACAAGGGCCGGCGCTGGTGGGGCGACCACTACGAGCTGTGCCCGGACGACCTGCTGACCGAATTGAACGGCTCCAACGACTACGCCCGCATCACCGCGCTCCTCAAGCGCTACCGCGCACTCAAGAGGTAACAGCGGAACCAAGCCTCCAGGGCGACGGCGCGATCGAGAGCGTCGTGGGCAGGTGCGTGGGCCGTTCCTGCCGTCCCGACCAGAGCCCGCGTGCTTGGCGAGTGCCATGGCTCTGGCAGGGTCGGTCGCATGGATTGCGTTTTCTGCGGGCTCATCCGTGAAGGCACCGCGAGTTGGGTGGATCGTGGGCCGGTGGCCTGTGCATTTGTTCCACTGAACCCGCTGGCGCCGGGTCACACCCTGGTGGTTCCGACACTGCACTACGCGGACGTGTTCGAGACCCCGCCTGAGGTCCTCGCCGTGACGACGGTGCTGGTTCAGCGCGTGGCCGAGGCTGCGCGGACGGCCTTGAACGCCTCGGGCGTGAACATCCTCAGCGCCAGCGGCCCGGGATCTGAGCAGTCGGTGCCCCATCTGCACTTCCACGTAGTGCCACGGTGGGTGGACGACGGAATCTCGACCTGGCCGGCCGGACGCTCCGCACACCGCGTCACCGGCGATCCGGCGGCGCGGCTTGCCGACGCCCTGGCTTCCGGCCGGCACCAAAGAAGTTGAGCCAGAGCCGTCTCTCGCGAACAGGACCAGCGATGAGTTTCGCGGACTGCGACAGTCTTATGAGCATGAGCCTTGTACTGATGCACGCAGTCGTCTCCGTGGACGGATTCATCGCTGACACCGAGGACCAGGTCGGGCCGCTGTTCGACTGGTACGGGAACGGGGACGTTCCGCTCGGCGACGGCAGTGGCCTGCGGATCTCCAAGACGTCCGCCGGCTACGCGCAGCCGATGTGGGACAGCCTCGGCGTGACCGTCATGGGTCGGCACCTCTTCGACCTGACCAACGGCTGGAACGCGAAGCCGCCTGCCGGGGAGCACGTCGTCGTGGTCTCGCGTCGGCCCCGGCCCGCCGACTGGCACCCCGAGGCGTCGCACTACCACTTCGCCACCGACGTGCCCGAGGCGATCGCCCTGGCGAAGGAGCTCGCTGGAGAGCGGTCCGTGGCGGTCACCGCGGGCGACGTGGGCGGCCAGGCGCTCGCCCTCGGGCTGGTCGACGTCGTCGCCATGGACGTCGTCCCGGTCGTCTTCGGGAGCGGCAAGCGCTATTTCGGCGCGACGGAAGGCCAGCACCTGCTGGAGGACCCGCACGTGGTGGTCCAGGGCGACCGGGTGCTGCACCTGCAGTACCGGGTGCGCAGGCCCTGACTCCGCCCGCCTGGACGATCGGCGGCCGCGCCGTGGGGCCAGGGGCGTGTCCGCTCACGGGCCGTAGACGGTGAGCGCCTCTCCCACCTTGCGCAGGTCCAGCGCGGGTGGGGCCGGGGTGGTCTCACCGTCGTAGGCCATCGACTCGACGTCCGGACCGGGGTTGATGGTGAGCGAGCCCGTCCGTGCCACCCGGTAGACGGGCGAGCGCTGGAGGAGGCCCAGCGCCGCGGCCGCGATCAGGCGCGTACGGGCGAGGGGATGCTCAGCGCTGACCGTACGTACGTCCAGCAGACCCTCGTCGAGGAGTGGGCGGCCCAGAGGGATCAGTCCGGCAGGCTCGTACACCCCGTTCCCGGCGAAGAGCAGCCACAGGCACTCTTCCCGACCGTCGATCGTGACGGTGAAGGGGCGTGCGGCGGGGAGCGTGCGGACGAGTGCGAGCACGGTGGCGACCGGCTTGCCCACCCGCTTCTCCCAGCTTTCCCGTGCGTTGACCAGTTCGGGGTAGGTGCCGATGGAGAACGTGTTCAGGAAGTGGATCCCGTCCGACGCGGAGGCGATCTCCGCACGGAGGGCCTTTCCGCCCTCCACCGCGGTCGCGGTGTCCGCGAACGTGGGCACCCCGACGTCCTTCGCGAAATGGTTGTGCGTCCCGCCCGCGAACACCGCCAGCGGCAGCGACCGTTCGAGCGCGAGCAGGGCGGCGGTTCCCACCGTTCCGTCCCCGCCGCACACCCCGAGTGCCCCGCCCGCGCGCTCGGCATCGTCCGCGGCCTTCTTCAGTACGTCGGACAGGTCCTCGCCGTCACCCGGCTCCCGTACGTCCGCTCGTGGCAGGAGTTCGCGGATGCGCTCTGCGGAGGACTCCCGACCGGGCAGGCCCGCGCCCGACTGTCGGTTGACCACGACGACCAGTCCCGCGCCGCCAGGCAGCGCCGGAGCCTCTGCACGCGTACGGCGCGCCTCCGCTCGGGCCGTGTGCCCCGGCCGTGGCCACCAGTGGCACGTGGCGACCGCGGCGCCCACGCCCAGCGCGATGCCGACGAGTACGTCGCTGGGGTAGTGGACCCCGACGTACACGCGGGAGAACGCCACGGTCGCCGCCAGGGGAGCGATCACGAGTCCCGCCACCGGGTACTCCATGCACACGCCCGTGGCGAACGCGGCCGCCGAAGCGGCGTGTCCCGAGGGGAAGGACGTCGTGTGCGGTGCGCGCGCCAGCCTGCGGGAGAAGGGCACGCCGGAGATGTCCGGACGGCGGCGACGGGTGAGCCCCTTGCCGATGACGTTCGTCGTCAGGGACGCCAGCGCGAGGGCGCCGGCTCCGCGCAACGCGCCGTGGCGGGCCGGACGGCCGCCGACCAGAGCCAGGGTCCCCGCGCACGCCCCCCACAGCTTTCCGTGGTTCGCCGCGGCGCTGAGCGACGGCAGCCAGCGCTCGGCATGGGGCCAGCGGGCCGAGGCGATCCGGGTGAACAGCTTGCGGTCCAGGGCCACGGCGCGATTGGTCATGCTCTCGGTCTACCTGCCGGGACAGCGCTCCGCTCGGTTTCCCGGCGCAAGTGGCTGTCCCGTTCGTTCAGCGGATCCCTTCCGCGCCTGGACGGGGTGGTGCGACCTCCGTCCCGGTACGGGAGTGCCCGTGCGGTCGGGTCTCACCGATGCCATGCACCCGATCGGGTGAACGCCGAGGCTTCGCTTCGTACGGGGTCGTGGAGGTCGAGTCGTTGGAGCGCTCCGGACCGGGCCAGCCGCCTCTGGCCGGCTGGCACCAGGCTGTTCAGGGCGCCCCGCGCCGTGACCGGACGAGCGGGACCGTGTGCGACTGTCTTGGTCGCTGCGCCCTCCGGCCCTCGGTTGCGATCCGCTTCTCCTGTGAGTTTGGCTTGCGATCGGGTGGGAACCGGCCGACATGGTCGGAAATCCGGCCGCGCCGGTTGCGCGTGGCCGTACGAGAACACCGAGAAGACCGGCCGCGAGCGGAGAGGTCGGGGCCGACAGTGCTGTCGGCGCCTGTGATCCGTGCGCGGCCTGGGAGAGGACGATCCCATGAACACTCCGGACGAGCACGACGCTCCCGTCGACGACGAGACGCGCGAGCGGTCGGCGGAGCAGCGGAACATCACGGCTCCCACGCCCGAAGACGTCCGGGAGGAGGGCGACGACGACCCGGACGTGGACGACCGGCCGGGAGCCGCACCCCGTACCGAGTGAGTGTCCGGGCCCGGCGCCCGCGGCAGGCTCGCGCTCAGGGCGTGAGCGGTAGTCGTGGGCGCCGCGCTGCCCGAAAACCTCTTGTTCGTCGGTCCGCTCGCTTGGTGAGATGCGGGGGCTGCGACGAGGGGAGGGGGCGGCTTGGCGGTGTTCGGGTGCGCTGAATGCGGTGCTGTTCTGACGGCGGCGGTGTCCCAGGTGGCCTTGCCGATCCACCTGGCCGACGCCCACTGGGAGATGCTGCACCCGCCGTTGATGGAGGCCGGGTCCTACGCGGTCGACCCCGCCCCGAGCGGGCCGCCGTGGAGGCAGTGGGACGCGGTCGGGGCGCGCGAGGCGGCTGAGCAAGGGCGATTCGCGCCGTTCGGCGCGCTGCCCGAAGGGCCGTCGGACACGATCCTCCTCGCGCCCGGTGACCTGCGCGGCACCAGGCTGATCCTCGAACGGGCCGGGGGCTACTGCAGGGGGATCGACGGGAGGGACGGGCCGAACCTCGCGTGCCAGGGCTGTGATCTGCCGGTCGGCTCGCGGATGGACGACTGCGGGTGCTGGCAGCTCGTACGGCTCCTCCCTCAGGCGGTGGTGCGGCTGCCCGGCCCGCCGGAACGGCCGGTGATGGACTGGGCGGAACTGCTGGGCACCGGTGCGCTGTGGCACCGGCTGAGCGAGTACGGGGACATCCCGGTGGGCGTGGCCCTCGCGCGCGTGGTGGCGGCCGCCGGAGGCGCGCCGGTCGAGGTCGCGCTCGGACCGCTCGCGGAGCTCTTCGGCCGGGCACTCGGCGTGCTGCTGCCCGCCGGCGACGGCGCCGGTGAGGGCACGAAGCGGTTGGACCTGGCGGGACCGGGGTTCGGGGAGCCGGCCGCTGACCTGGTGGTGGTGCCGGTCCACCCGCAGACCGGGGACCCGTGGCAGCCGAGTGCCGGAGCGGAACCGGTACCCATGGATGCCGCGCTCTGGGCCGAGCTGGCCTTCCCGCCCCACCGGACCAGGCTGCCGGTGGTCGGCGGGCTGCCCCCTGGCGTCGAGCGTGACGACCCGCTGCCGCCGCACGGGTACCCATGGCAGCCGTCCGTCGGGGCGTTCCGGTACACGCTCGCGGGGATGCCCGCGGTCAGAGAACCGTGGCTGCGCGCGCTCTACGACCGAGGGTGCTGACCTGACGGACGTCTTGGAATCACTTCCCGAGTGCGGGAAGGATCCCGTCCGTTGCGCGCTCAGTGGCGCTGATGATGGTTCCTCACCGGTCGGCGGAGGACGTCCCTGATGCGCCACAGCAGTGTGCGGGCGCGTGCGGTCTCTGCGCTTCCCCTGCGCCCGCCGAGCCCGGCCCTTCACGACCCGTGCTGACTGCCCAGGGACGGGGGCAGCTTGGTGCCGGAGTCGAGCACCGCGCGTTCCAGCTGTTGCGCGGTGAGGTGGAGGGCGGTGGAGAGGTCGGCGGCGAACAGGCGGGTGTCGTCGAAGCGGGTGTCCTTGAGGCTCGCGCCCCGCAGGTCGGCGTCCCTGAGGAAGGTTCCCGACAGGTCCGCCCGGTCGAGCCAGGTGTTGTCGAGATGGGTCCCCCTCAGCCATGCGTCCTCCAGTCGGGCGCCGATCAGGTCGGCTCCCGAGAGCCGGGCGCCCGCGAGGCGCGCGCGGGAGAGCCGGGCGTACCGGAGGTCCGCGCCGCGCAGGTCCGTGCGGCGCAGGTCCAGACGGAACGGTTCCTCCGCTTGAGGCCGACGGCCGATGACCGTGAGCGCTGCCTGGACCGACTCGTCCAGGGGCTGGGCGGGAGCCGGTTCGCTGCCGGTGGGGGAGGGCGCCTTGTCCCGGACGAACGCGGCGAGGACCTCGACCACGCTGAGGTGGTCCTTGGCGGAGTCGCGCATGATGCGTTCCAGGGCGTATATCCCGCCCAGGCGCTCCACGGTGCGCTCCGAGGCGAGCAGCTTGATGGCCTCGACGTAGTGGGCGGTGACCTGGCCGTCCCGGGCGATCTCCGCTTGCTCCTGGTCGCGGGTACGGGTGTGCCGCAGCGTGCGGTCCGTGTAGTAGAGGCCCGCCCCGGCCAGTGCTCCCGCGCCGAGGGCGACGAGCGCGGTGCGGAAGCCCGTGACCACCATCGCGGTGGCGGGCTGGAGGGTCTGCCCCCGTAGGCGGGCGCCGTCCAGCCACCACGGCCCCTGCCACAGCAGGAGGGCGTAGGCGACGAAGGCGGTGACCATCGCGGTGATCACCCAAGCGCGCGTCCGGCTGGGCTTCATGTGCGGAAGCATGTCCCGCCGGGGCGAACATCATGTGGGGCCGGACCGGGTCGGGTCGGGCTGGGCCGGGCCGGGCCGGGCGGTCGTGGTTCGCGTCGCGGCGGTCCGGCGTCCGTGTGGCGTACGTCGCGTCAACGGCCCCCAACCTGTGGTGCGTTGCGTACGTGCGTATGCGTGTCCAGCGATGTGCGCGCGGGGAGCCCCCGTCCAGGGCGGGTCCGGCCTTGGACGAAGAGCCTGGTGACCTCCGCGCCCGCTATCAGGCTCCCCGCCGCCGTCGGACCGAACACGCCGCAAAGTGACTCACGTCACGTTACCGGCGGTATCTGAAACTCCGTGTCGCAGGTAAATTGCGAGTACGGGTACAGGCACGGGTGTCACCGCGAGCCCGGGCAAGCGCCGGCCTCCCCGGCGGCAGTGGTCCACCGCCCCTGAACCGCCCAGGTGCCCACGAGCGAGAGCGAGGGTCTCCGCGATGGAGCAGCAGCACATCGACGTCCTGGTCATCGGCGCCGGGATATCCGGCGTCAGCGCCGCGCGCCACGTCCTGCGGGACAACCCGCGCGCGTCGCTCGTCGTGCTGGAGCGGCGCGCCCGGGTCGGCGGCACCTGGGACCTGTTCCGCTACCCCGGCATCCGTTCCGACTCCGACATGTCGACCTTCGGGTTCGGTTTCCGGCCCTGGCGCCAGGCCCGCGTGCTGGCCGGCGGCGCGGACATCCGGCAGTACGTCGAGGACGCCGCGGCCGACGCGGGAGTGCTGGAGCGCATCCGCTTCGGCCGCCGCGCGATCAGCGCCGACTTCTCGCACGCCGAGGGCCGCTGGACGGTCGAGGTCGAGGACGAGACCACCGGCGCGCGCGAGTCGTACAGCGCGGGCTACCTCGTCGGTGCGACCGGCTACTACGACTACGACGCGCCCTACCGCCCCGAGTTCCCCGGCGAAGCCGCGTACCAGGGCGAGATCGTCCACCCCCAGCAGTGGCCCGAGGACCTCGACCACACCGGCAAGCGCGTCGTCGTCATCGGCTCCGGAGCCACCGCCATCACCCTGCTCCCCGCGATGGCCGGAACCGCCGCGCGCGTCACCATGCTCCAGCGCTCGCCCAGCTACGTCCTCGCCCTGCCCGAGATGGACCCGGTCACCTCGCTCCTGCAGAAGCTGCGCGCCCCGGCCCGGCTGACCCACGCGATCGCCCGTACCCGCAACATCGCGCTCCAGCGGGGGAGTTACGCCTTCTGCCGCGCGTACCCCCGGCTCGCCCGCAGGATCCTGCTCGGCCTCGTCCGGGCCCGCGTCGGCAAGAGCGTCGACATGCGCCACTTCAGCCCGCGCTACAAGCCCTGGGACCAGCGGCTGTGCGTCGTTCCGGGCGGTGACCTGTTCAAGGTCCTCAAGAGCGGCAAGGCGGCCGTCGTCACCGACCACATCGACACGTTCACCGCCGACGGCATCCGGCTGAGGTCCGGCGAGGAGCTCAAGGCCGACATCGTCGTCACCGCCACCGGACTGAGCGTCCGGCTGCTGGGCGGCATGGCGCTGTCCGTCGACGGCGTCCCGGTGGACGTCAGGAACCGCGTGCTCTACAAGGCGGTCCTCCTGGAGGGCGTGCCCAACATGTCCCTCGTCATCGGCTACACCAACGCCTCCTGGACCCTCAAGGCGGACCTGGCGGCCGCCTACACCGCCCGCCTGCTCGCCCACATGCGGCGCCACGGACACGACATCGCGACCCCGGTGGCCCACGAGGCCGACCGCTCGGAGTCCTCCGTCATGGGCGAGGCGCTGACCTCCGGCTACATCACGCGGGCCGACCAGATCATGCCGCGACAGGGCACCCGCGACCCGTGGCGGCTGTGGAACAACTACTACCGCGACCGCGCCATGCTGCGGAGCGCGCCCATCGAGGACGCCCCGCTGCGCTTCGACAAGGCAGGGTCCTCCGGCGCGGAGGCCGAGCGCCCCCGCAAGGCGACCCGCGCCGCCTGACCGCCGGGCCCTCCCGCGTACGCAGTACCGGTCCTACCAGTCCCACCGGTCCGACACGCCCACCACACGAGCGAGGACGAGATGACCGCGCACCTGACCCGGAAGGCCTACGACGAGCGCCTGCGGACGCTGTCCGAGGGCTCCGTCAACGTCCACTTCAACGCCTTCACCGACATCAAGTGGGACGATCCCGAGTTCGCCGTGGACACGAGCGACCCCCGCTGGGTCCTGACCTCGGCGGACGCGCTGGGCGCCCACCCCTGGTACCGGGAACAACCGCTGGAGACGCGCATCCGGATCGGGATCTGGCGGTGGGCGGTGATCGCCAAGGTGGGCATGCAGTTCGAGAACCTGCTCATGCGTGGAGCGCTGGACTACATCTACCAACTGGACAACCGGGACCTGGAGTTCAGGTACCTCACCCACGAGATCACCGAAGAGACCCACCACACCCAGATGTTCCAGGAGTTGGTCAACCGCACCGGTGTCGACACCGCCGGAGGGAAGCGGTGGTTCCGCCAACTCAGCCGGATACTCCCGGTGTTCGGCTCCCTCTACCCGGAGGTCTTCTTCACCGGCATCCTGGCAGGCGAGGAGCCCATCGACCACCTTCAGAAGGCGGCGCTGCGCAGTGGGGAGCCGGTGCATCCCCTGCCGCAGCGGATCATGCAGATCCACATCGCGGAGGAAGCCCGCCACATCTCCTTCGCCCACGAGTTCCTGCGTCTGCGCGTGCCCCGCTACGGCAAGGCCCGTCGCGGCGCCCTGTCCGTGCTGTTCCCGCTGGTCATGCGGGGTCTGTGCGACGTCATCATGATCCCCGACCGGAAGTCCGCCGCGGAGGTCGGCATCCCGGCGTGGGTGATCAAGGACGTCTTCTGGAAGTCCGAGGCCGGCCGGAAGCTGCTCCACGAGCTCTTCTCCGACGTGCGGATGCTCGCCGAGGACATCGGCCTGATGAACAAGGCCTCCCGTCCGCTGTGGAGGGCGCTGCGCATCGACGGCCGCCCCGCACGCTTCCGCGGCGAGCCCGCCCCGCTCACCAGCTGAGGCCCCACGGCCCGCCCACCGACCGCGCACCGCACCGCCCCACCGCCCGAGCCCCGCCCCGCCGAACCCCTGAACGCCCGAACGGAGACCAGCCCGCCGTGCCGTACGTCGTCACCCGCTCCTGCTGCGCCGACGCCTCCTGCGTGCTGGCCTGCCCGGTCAACTGCATCCACCCCGCGCCGGGCGAGCCCGGCTTCGCGACCACGGAGATGCTGTACGTCGATCCGCGCACCTGCGTGGACTGCGGCGCCTGCACGACGGCCTGCCCGGTCGACGCGCTCAAGCCCCACACCGCCCTCAGCGAGCAGGAGTTGCCGTTCCTGGAGCTGAACACCGCGTACTACAAGGAGAACCCGCACGCCGACCGCGCACCCATGCACGTGGTGCCCGAACAACGGCGCGTATCCAACGGTGAGTTGTCCGTCGCGATCGTCGGCGCCGGACCCGCCGGCCTGTTCGCCGCCGACGAGCTGCTGCGCCACCCCGGCGTGCGCGCCACCGTCCTCGACCGCCTGCCGACCCCGTACGGCCTCGCGCGCGCCGGCGTCGCGCCGGACCACCAGGACACCAAACGGGTCACGGAGCTGTTCCGGGCCATCGAGTCGCAGGCCGGCTTCCGCTACCGCCTCGGAGTCGAGGTCGGGACCGACGTCACCCACGCCGACCTGGTGCGCGAGCACCACGCCGTGATCTACGCGGTCGGCGCGGCGACCGACAAGCGCCTGGGCATCGAGGGCGAGGACCTGCCCGGAAGCGTCTCCGCGACGGACTTCGTCGCCTGGTACAACGGTCACCCCGACCGCGCGGACGACGCCCACGACCTGCGCTGCGCACGCGCGGTCGTGATCGGCAACGGCAACGTCGCCCTCGACGTCGCCCGCATCCTGACCGCCGACCCCGACTCCCTGGCCCGTACGGACATCTCCGACCGGGCGCTCGCCGCGCTGCGCACCAGCGAGATCCGCGAAGTCGTCCTCCTCGGTCGCCGCGGACCCGCGCAGGCCGCGTTCACCGTGCCCGAACTCCTCGCGCTCAGCGCCCTTGAGGACGTGGACGTACGCGTCGAGGGCTGGCCGGAGGACCTGGAGCCCGATGCCACCGACAAGACGCGGCTCCTGGCGGAACTGGCAGCCCGTACGCCGGTCCAAGGACGTCGCCGCATCGTCCTCCGCTTCCTCACCGGCCCGGTGCGCATCGTCGGCGAAGGCTCCGTACGAAGCCTGGACGTCACCCGCACCACGCTGCACACCGACGAGGACGGCACCGTCCGCGCCCGCGCCACCGGCGACACCCTGACCCTGGAGACGGGCCTGGTCCTGCGCTCCGTCGGCTACCGGGCCCGTCCCGTGCCGGGGCTGCCCTTCGACGAGGACACCGCGACGATCCCGCACGAGGCGGGACGGGTCGAGCCCGGCGTCTACGTCACGGGGTGGATCAAACGCGGGGCGACCGGCTTCATCGGGACGAACAAGACCTGCGCCCAGGAGACCGTCGCCTCCCTCCTGGACGACTTCGCCGCCAGCCACCTCACCCGGCCGTCGGGCCCCCCGGCCCCCGGGGGGGCCGCCCCC
>NZ_JBEOYE010000067.1:37929-52608 GCF_040296945.1 Streptomyces sp. NPDC001941
CGGGGGGGCCCGGGGCTTCAGCGGGCCTACAAACCCGGGCCCCCCGGACCCCGGCGCCCCCCGCCGGGACGACTGCGCCGCCCCCCCCCCCCCCCGGCCGCCGCCCCCCGGGCCCCGGGGGCACGGCGCCCTGGGGCTGGAGGAATGGCGGGCGATCGACCGCGCGGAGCGGGCGGAGGGCGAGGCCCAGGGGCGTCCCCGCGTCAAGCTCACGGACCTCCCGTCCCTGCGCCGCGCGGCAGCAGGAGCCGCTTCCCAAGGACGCGGCTGACGGCCGCCGCAGCCCGGACGGGGTGCGGTCCGGGCCGCCGCGGCCCGGGCGGCGAGCAGTCCGGTCAGCTCCGCTCCAGGTCCGACACGCGCTGCTGCGGCGACAGTTCCACGCCCAGGTCGCGGAGCGTCGCGTCCAGGACCGCCCAGACCGAGCGGCACAGCATCGCCCGCAACTCCTCCGCCGACTGCTCGCGCCGGTCGTCGTGCACCCACTGGTTGACCACGGTGTCCACGAAGCCCACGATGCCGATCGCGACCGAGAGGATCGGCGCCTGCGGCACCCCGAGCGCCTTGAGCACGTCCCCGAACCGCTCGTTCAGCATCAGGGCGATGGCCGTCTTGGTGTCCGCCACCAGCGAGCCGTCACCCATCCCGTGCTCGGCGACCCCCATGTAGGCGTACAGGCGCGGGTGTTGGGACACCCAGTCCAGGTGCGCGCCCACCGCCCGGTGCACGGCCTCCTCGACCGTCCCCTCGAAGGTGAGGGCGGGTTCCATCCGCCGCAGGAACGACTCCACCACACGCCTGCGGATCAGCTCGTCCAGCGTGGCGCGGTCCTTGAAGTGCCGGTAGAGCACCGAGCGCGGCAGCCCCACCCGCTCCGCCAGCCGCTGCACGCGGAAGCGCGTGCCCTCCTCCTCGATGAGCGCGACGGCGGCGTCCACCAACTCGAGCTGACGCTGCGCCTTGTGCTCGTCCCACCGGGTGGAGCGTCCGTCGGTCTGCGGCTCTCCGCCGGTTCTGTCCGCCACCTGACCAGGGTATCCGACCAGCTCCGCGCGCCCGGCGGCCCTGGTGTCGGCCGCGGCGCCCCCGACGATCTACAGTCGGCCCCATGAGCCGATGGCAGGAACTGACCGGGGGAACGTCCGGGGACGAGTACGCGGCGCGCTTCGAGGCGCTGGCCCGCAGCGGGAAGGACATGCACGGCGAGGCGGCGTTCTGCGCGGCCCTGGTGGAGCCCGGCGCCCGGGTGCTCGACGCCGGGTGCGGCACCGGGCGCGTCATGCTCCGGCTGGCCGAACTCGGCTACGACTGCGTCGGCGTCGACCTGGACTCCTCGATGCTGGAAGTGGCGCGGGAGCGGGCGCCCCGGCTGCCCTGGTTCCAGGCCGACCTGGCCGCGTTCGACCCGGCCGTGCTCGGCGTCGCCGCGGACTTCGACCTCGTCGTCGCCGCCGGGAACGTCATGCCGCTCGTCGCGCCCGGCACCGAGGCCGAGGTGCTCAAACGCCTGACGGCGGCGCTGCGCCCCGGCGGGCTGCTGGTCGCCGGCTTCGGCCTGGACGCGGCCCACCTGCCCGTGCCCCCGGCCCTCACCCTGGAGGAGTACGACACCCACTGCGCCGCCGCCGGCCTCACCCTCCTCGACCGCTTCGCCACCTGGGACGCGGCGCCCTACACCGGCGGCGGCTACGCCGTCAGCGTCCACCGCCGCGACGCCTGATCCGCGCTTCGCCGCAGCCGGCCGTCACGTCGGCGCGGCGCTCGGTTCCGCGGCTTGCACCACCAGCACCAGCCCCGGCGTCGCGACCACCGCAGCCCTCACGCGCGGGCGCTCGCCCTGACGTGCACCGGCAGGTTGGTCCACCAAGCGGCGAGCGCTGAGAGCGGACCTGATCCCTCGGTGGCGAAGTGCCGCAGGATCTCGGCCTCGCCCGCCATCGCCATCCCGTAGACGAGACGCTTCAGCTCGGCGTCCTGGAAGCGGCGCCCGGTCGCGTGGTGGCGCAGCAGTTGGTGCCAGTAGTGCTGCGAACTGAGGCCCTCCACATGACCGATCGCGTGGATGGCGGCCCGTACCACCGAGTCCGGCAGCCCCCGGGCGACGGTGAGCCCCATGACGGCCTCCCGTTGCCGCGGGCCGCCCAGGACGCGCAGGCACTGCAACAGCGGAATCGTGCGCTCCGCGGCGGCCAGGGTGGCCGACGACCGCAGCTCGGCGGCTACGGAAGCGGCGACGGCTTCACGGTACGGGCTGGCGCGCAGCAGCATCGCGGAGTAGAGGCGTACGTCGGGCACGGGGTGGTGCAGCACCTCGTCCACCAGGTTGGCGAGTACCGCGTCCGGTCCCGCATGGGCGGCGGGCAGCGCGGGGACGCGGCTGAGCACGCGTGCGAGGACGACGCGTCCCGCACCTGGTTCCACCAGTCGGCCGTGGCGCACCACTTCCTGGACACCGGCGTGCGCCGTGGTGCGGCGCGTGAACGCGGTGCGCTCCCGCTGGGAGAGGGGCAGGGAGCCGATCAGCGCACCGACGAGTTCCGCGATCTCTGGCGCCATCGCCGACTCGTGGACCAGACCCGCCACGGCGCGGGCCACGGTGGTGGCCTCCTCCGGGCGGAAGTGCCCCCCGCGAAGCTTGCGGACGCTCGCCAGCAGCGCGCCGAGGTGGGCGTCCCCGTTGGTGGGCCGAAGCAGCTGGCGCAGGACGGTGGCTGTCGCGGCGGGCCGGTCGCTTCCGTCCAGGAGGCAGACCACCTCGATCAGCCCCGCCTGGTACGGGTCGCGTGCCGCGTCCGCGCACAGGGAGATGATGTCCTCGGCCCAGTGCCCGTGCGCCAGGAGTCTGCTGAGGGCCTCGAAGCGCTGCATCCAGGGGAGGCCGCTCGACGCGATGGTCTCGTCGAGGAGCCGTTCGCAGAGGGCGGTCCGTGAAGCGCTCGGCGTGACGCGGTAGCCCTCGGTGGTGAGGCGCGAGGTCAGCTCGTCCCACTCGACGCCGGTGACGACGTCCTCGCCCAGGACCCGGTCCAGCAACTCGTCCAGGCGCCGGTGCGCCGCGTCGTCGTCCTCGGTGGGGGGACGGCCCAGCGGGGGCCCGGCGACGGGGCGGCCGCCGTGGTAGCGCAGATGCGTCTCGATCACCGACACGAGGCTGTGAGAGGGCAGGCCGAGTACCTCCTCGTAGCGCCGAACGACGGTGAAGGGAAGGGGCAGCAGGCCGTTCTCCCACCGCGAGACGGTGCTCGCGTTCACGGGGCGGGGACCGTCGCCGACCAGGAGGGCGAAGGAGCGGACGGAGCGCAGACGCGGATCGGTGCGCGCGCACCGGCTGGCCCGCAACAGCCAGCCCGCGGCGCGCGCGGCACTCACGAGGGGGGAGACGCTGTCCATTTCCATGACGCACACATCCGAACGCATCGGAACATTGCGGCCTGCGTTTCCAGGTTCTCCCCGAACCGCCACCGCCGCACGGCGCCTTCAGGCCATCGTGGCGTGGCTGCTTTTCGGCCGCCCCCGTTACCGATGCGGCCGCGTCGGCAGGCCGTTGCGTGCTGCCGGGCACGCCGCAACGCCCGGCCCGCTCCTTCCGCCAGGTGCCTATAACGAAGTCCGGCGCACTCGCGCCCCGACTCCGGGAGGCTCCGCATGCCCCTGCGCAACCCGACCGCCCCTGCCACCCCCCGACGGCGTGCGGCCGTCGTGCTGGTGTCGCTGGTGCTCGCTCTCGCGGCCATGGTCTCCACTGGCCCCTCCGCCTTCGCGGCCGGGGACGGGGATCCGCGCCAGAGCGGGTGCGACGCCTCTGGCATCAACCTGACGACCGCTCAGATGCCGGGCGGCGAGTTCACGATCCGCGACCCCGCCAACGGCGCCGTGGCGGGACACGGCTACCTCCGCTACTCCACCTCGTGCCAGAGCGAGTGGGTGAAGGTGACGTACAACACGGGGTACCTGCCGGACCAGGCGTCCTTGTGGCTGCAGAACCAGAGCGGTACCGACCTCTACAACTCCGGTTACGCTCCGTGGGGCGGCACCATCTGGACCTGGATGTACCGCAACATGCGCACGCGTGTCGGCTGCGGTGGAGTACGGATGTACCGCGCGACCCAGGGCGGAGGCTACGGGTCGTACCTCGGGTGGTTCTACTTCGGTTGCGCCTGAGGGACGTCGGCGGCCGGTCCCTGGTGAGGCCCGGCCGCTTCTCCACGACGTCCGGGTCCGCGCAGCACCTGCGCGTGGACCCGGGCGCACGTCTTGCTGAGGGTGACGCCACTGACCCGGGGTCTCGCCGTCACCACACCCGGGAGGGGCGCCGACGGCCGGGCCGGACCTGCGGGTACCGGCTCGGCGCGTGGGCCCGCTGTACTGCGCTTCCTCGTCGACATCGGCATCGGGAACGGCGAGGAGCGGGCCAACCCCCCTGGCACGATCTGCGGACCGACTCGCCGACGCGGGTTCCCTCCCGTCGACCGCTGTGGTCACCGGTCACCACGCGGGACGGCTCGGCCGTGGTGGCGTGGAACTCCATCCCCATCGGCTGACCCGACGGCCGCACCCGCACCCAGCGGAAGGGTCCCGCCCCCGAACAGGGCAGCGGGACCCATCCGCGACTCTTCGCTATACGCCTCAGCGTGCCCAGACCTGAGTGGCGGCGCCGGTGCAGACGGTCTGGCGGACCTCGCGGCGGCTGCCGGAAGGGGCGCCGCCGTCGTCAAGGCACAGGCCGCTCGCGGTGTTCTTCACCAGGACGGAGTTGCCGCCCAGTTCGACGAACTCCCATCGCTGCTGGGAGACGTTGTCGCAGGGGCGCTGGACGATGGTGCTGCCGGGCGTGGAACTGAACACCTGGAGACACTTGTTGGAGTGCGTCGCCCTCATCAGCGAGGTCGGGTCGTCCACCTGGAAGGCCAGCGAGAAGCGCTGGTGGGACTTGCCGTTGCAGCTGAACTGCTGGAGCACGGCGTTGTCCGCCGTCGAACCCGCCTGAATGTCCAGGCACTTGCCGGTGGCGGCGTTGCGGAAGGTGTACTGGCCCGACACCCCGGCGTGGGCGGGCCCGGCCAGGACGGCGGTGGCGGTGAGGGCGGCGGAGGCGGCCACCCCGGCGCGTACGACGAACGAACTGCGCGGCTTCATGTTGCTGCTCCATCTCATGGGATCGGTCTCGTGGGATCGGTGCGGACGGGGGAGATGCCCCCGTCGCCGGGCAACTCTCGCGCCCCCGGGCGCCGCCCCTCAAAGCCCTTCGAGCTCCGTCGAATCCAGACATTTCGCTGACCGGTGCGGGACTTCCGGCCAAGGGATCTTCGGAGCGCACCGTTCCGCCGGGGCCCGCCCTAGCGTGATCGTGTGCTGCGCATCCACTTCACCGCCGAGGACCTGACCCGCGTCCGCGTCGCGCCGCGTCCGGACCCGCTCGCCGAGACGATCCTGAGCCTGCCCCTGCTCCAGACGGCGCGTCCGGGGCGGCCCGGCGACACCGCGCTCGGCGGCTGGCGCGAGCGCACCCGGCGCGGGGTGCGCCCGGAGATGCGGGTCCTGCTCGAACTGTCGCCGGCGGGACACGGGGAGTACGTACCCGAGGCGTTCACGCACGCGGCGACGCCCACGCTCGACGACAGCCTGGACGCCACCTGGTCGCTGCCCCGGCCGCAGTGGCGGGCGGACTGGGGGGCGACGCAGTTGCTGCGGCCGCGCGTGCCGCGCTGGATCCACGCCCTGCACCAGGGCGACCGGACGTGGTCGGCGCTGGTGGGAAGGCAGTTGAGCGCCTACCACGCGCTGGCGGTGGCACCGTACTGGGCGCAGCTGGTGGCGGCGGCGCATTCCGAGCGGACCCGGCAGGCGCTGACGGCCGTGGACGCGGGCGTGGAGGGTCTGCTGGCGGGACTGCACCCGGAGGTCACGTGGCGCCCCGACGCCCTGTCGGTGCCGTGCGACATGGACGCGGACATCGAACTCGGCGGCCGGGGAGTGCTGTTGGTACCCACGTTCTTCTGCGCACGTCCACTGGCACTCGTGGACAACGCGGACCCGGACCGGCCGCTGGTGCTGCGCTACCCGCTGGCGGGCTCGCTCCTGGAACGGGCGGCGGTCATGACGTCGAGCACCGGGGCCACCGGCGCGGGTCTGACGGCGCTGCTCGGCGCCACCCGGGCGCGGACCCTGCGCGCGGCGATCAGCCCGGCGGGCACGGCCGAACTGGCGCGCCGCACGGGCACGTCGGCGGCGACGGCGAGCCATCACGCGTCGGTACTGCGCGCGGCGGGTCTGCTGACCACGCGCCGCAGCGGCCCGGGCGTGGTGCACGCCCTGACACCGCTGGGGTGCGCATTGCTGGACGGGGGCCCGCCGGAGGGGACCGCGTCGGGCGAGGCCCCGGCGGGCGGGGGCGTGACCCGATGACGTGGGGGTGCCGAGGCGGAGGCGGGTACCTGCCAGACTGCCGCCCATGGCCCTGACCCAGAACCTCGCGCGCGTGAGCCCTGCGTACCTGGCCCGGTGCCGTCAGGCCGCTGAGGAGTCGCCCAGTGGCGACCCCCGGTGGGATCCGCCGGACGAGGACGTCCTCGATCTGGACTGGGCGATGTGGGGCCTGATCAGGCTCTTCCGTTGGGCTCGCATCGACCCGGCGCACATCGAAGCTCTGGAACGGAGCATCCACGGGGATGCCGCCGGCGTCGCTTTCCTTGATCATTTGGAGTTCTATGACCGTATGGACACCCCTCCCGCTCTCGTGCGACCCCGGGACGTGGGCGAGATCGCCGGCCTGCTCGATGCCATCGACTGGAACACGGCCCTGGCGCTCTTCCCCGAGGACCCCGTCCTGGCGGCCCAGGTCTCCGGCCTGGACGGGTTCGCGGGAAACCTCCCGGCCTACCTCACCGAGCACTTCGAGGCGCTTCGGGCCTTCTACCGCTTGGCGTCTGAGCGTCGCCTGGCGGTGGTGACCTGGGTCGACTGACGTTCGATCTCCTGGCCAGGGGTCGTTTCGTCGAAGCGGTGACCGATTCTCGCGCCTCCGCGTCGAGCACGCTTCCTTTCCGGTGGGCGAGGGGCAATAGCGTGTCCTTGAACGGTGGGGGAGACCGCGGAAGGGCGGGGCCGCAGTGGGTTCGGTGCGCGTGACAGCGAGGGCAGTGAAGCGTGTGGCGGGTGCTCTCGCGGCAGGTGCGGTAGCTGTGGGCGCCTTGGCCGGGTGCGGGAGGGAAGCCTCCACCGGACCGGTGCGGCCAGCGGCGGACGCCCTTGGTCCGGGAGCCGCGGTACCGGCTGCCGTGGTGGGTGATCCGGACAATCCCGCGACGTGGAAGCTGCCGATCGAGACGTACATGCTGACGGCGCAGCAGGAGCGCACGATCGAGGGCATACGCGATGAACTGATCGACGCGTGCATGGCCCGGAACGGCTTCGCGAGCTGGAAGCCGCCCCCCAGCCTGCCGGCGCTGAGCGGCAAGAGCCTGGTGGACCGCCGGTACGGGATCCACGACGCCGCCCTGGCGGCCCGGCGCGGCTACCGGCCGGACGTTGGTGAACAGAAGGCGTACGACGAGGCCATGCTCGAAGGCGCCGTCGACAGAACGGGCGCGGACCCGCAGACCGAGGAGAGCTGCACTCTGGGTGCGGGTAGTTCGGCTCCGATGGACGCGCCCTCCCCGCTGGTGGAGAAGATCAGCAGGGAGTCCTTCCAGGCCGCGGCCGCGGATCCCAGGGTGAAGGCGGTGCTCGCCGAGTGGTCCGCCTGCATGAAGGGCAAGGGGCATACGTACGCGAAGCCGAAGGACGCCCAGGACGACCTCCGGTTCAACAATCGCGACACCGTGACGGCCCTGGAGATCGCGACCGCCACGGCCGACGTCGCCTGCCGGAACGAGCACCAGGTCACCAGGACGTGGTTCGACGTGGAGGCCCGGCTCCAGCAGAAGGCGATCCGGGCCCACCAGGCGGATCTGGAGCAGGTGAAGGCGAGCAATCAGGCCGCGGTGGCACAAGCCCAGACCATGAGCAAATGACGACTGGGCGAGACCTTCATGCCCCGTCCCTCCTGATCGACACAGGACGAGCAACACCTCGTACGGGCCGCCGTGGCACGCGCGCCGGACGTTGTCGGGCCGCGTCTGGTCCGGCAGGCGGGGTCAGAGCGTGACCACGATCTTTCCCCGGACGTGTCCGCCCTCGGAGTGGGCGTGTGCCTTCGCGATCTGCTCCAGGGGGTAGGTCGCTTCGACGTGCGGCGTGTAGCGGCCCTGGGCGCCGAGAGCGCCCGCTTCGGCGAGGAGCGTGGAGTCGTTGACCGCGTTGACCACCCGCACGCCCAGGCGCTGTGCGTTCGCGTGGTCGGCGACCGTCACCACGCGGTCCGGGCCGCCCGCGATCTCGACCAGGTCCGCCAGGGAGCCGGACGCGGCGGCGTCGAGGACGAGGTCGACCCCGTTCGGGGCCAGACCGGACAGGCGTCCCGCCAAGCCCGCGCCGTAGGTGACCGGCAGGGCGCCGAGCGAGGTGAGGTACGCGTGGTTGCGCTCACTGGCGGTCCCGATCACGGTGGCCCCCAGCGCGCGGGCGATCTCGACCGCCGCGCCGCCGACTCCTCCGGCCGCCCCCTCGACCAGCAGGGTGCGCCCCTCCAGCGGGCCGAGTGCCTTGAGTCCGCCCAGTGCTGTCACGGAAGCCAGGCCGGCCGCGGCGGCCTCCGCGTCGCTCCAGTCGGCGGGGGCGGGAGCCCACGCGGTGAGCACCGCGAGCTCGGCCGTCGCGCCCGTCACCCCGCCCAGGCCGAAGACGCGGTCTCCGACGCCGACCGAGCCGACCCCCTCGCCGACCTGGTCCACCAGGCCGACGACGTCGCGTCCCGGGATCGCGGGCAGCTCGACCGGGAGGAGGTCGCGCAGCGAGCCGTTGCGTACCTTCCAGTCGATGGGATTGACGCTCGCCGCCGTGACACGGACGCGGATCTCTCCGGGGCCGGGCAGCGGATCCGGGGCCTGTTCGACGACGAGGGTGTCCGTACCGCCGTACTCGTGGAAGCGGGCTGCGCGCATCATGACCTGCCTTGTTCGTCCGGATGGCTTGGTGTGCCGTGACGTCGTCGACGTTAAGACCTGACGTTGACGTGAGGGGCAAGTCAGGGCTCCACTCGGAGGGAAAGACGACCCGTCCGGGGTGAGCGTGGCGGCGTTGCACCGCGTGTCCTCCGGCACGGTGTCGAGGCCGCGTCGCGCGCCGGCGGGCACCGTGCGCGACCGCCCGGAAGGTGTGACGATCGCCGGGGGATCGTCGTACGCGAGGAAGGCCGGATGGTGTCATGACCGACAAGCTCTTGGCCGAGACCACCGCGGGACCGGTACGCGGTGGCGAGCTGTCCGACGGTACCCGGACGTACGCCGGGATCCCCTTCGCGGCGCCCCCGGTGGGCGACCTGCGGTTCCAGCCGCCGCAGCCGCCCGAGCCCTGGCGCGAGGTACGGCCGGCCCGGGAGTTCGCCGCCGCTCCCGCCCAGGGGGCGTCCGGCCTGGCACCGGCGGACGGCGGGAAGTCCAGCTTTCCCAGCTTCCCCACGGCATCGATCACCAAGACCTCCGAGGACTGCCTCTACCTCAACGTGTGGACCCCCGGCTCCGCGACGCCGAGCGCTCCCCGCCCGGTGATCCTGTGGATCTACGGCGGGGGGTTCGAGGCCGGCTCGGCCGCGCCCCCCGTACAGCGACGGCCAGGCCCTGGCCCGGGGGACCGGCGCGGTCGTCGTGGCCGCCAACTACCGTCTCGGCGCGTTCGGGTTCCTGCACCTCGCCGATTACGGCGGCCGGTGGGCCCGCAGCACCAACCTCGCCCAGCAGGACCAGATCGCGGCCCTGCGCTGGGTCCACGAGAACATCGCCGCCTTCGGGGGAGACCCGGGAAACGTCACCCTCGCGGGCCAGTCCGCGGGCGCGTTCTCCATCGGAGCCCTGCTGGGCGCCCCCGCGGCCGCCGGGCTGTTCCACAAGGCGATCCTGCAGAGCGGCAGCACCTCCCGGATCACCGACCGCGCGACCGCGGCCTCCGTGGCACGCGACCTGCTCGACGCGCTGGGGATCGAGGACCCCGACGGCCTGGCGACGGTCCCGACCCGGAAGATCCTGGACGCCCAGGGCGGCGTGGTCTCCGGCGACATCGGCGCGCGCAACCTGCCCGGCGGCCGGGCCTGGGCGACCGTGCTCGACGGCGACGTCCTGCCACGCGACCCGCAGCAGGCCGTGGAATCAGGCGCCCTCGCCGACGTCCCCCTGCTGATCGGCGCCACCCGGGACGAGGTGCGCGTGTTCCAGCTGCTGGCCGGCGACGCGTACCGCCCGGCCGACGACGAAGCGCTCCACACCGACATGCGGCGCATCGGCGCCACCGATCCGGCCGCGCTCCTCGACGCCTACCGCGAGCGCACCCGGCTGACGGACCTGGCCGACCTGCGCACCGCGTTCCTGAGCGACGCCGTCTACCGGGTCCCGGCCACCCGCCTCGCGCGGGCCCAGACCGCCGCGGGCGGGCGCGCCCACCACTACCTGCTGTGCGAAGAACCGTGCGGCCCGGACATGGGCGCCTTCCACGGCAGCGACCTGCTCTACGTCTTCGACAAACTCGCCGAGGTGGACGCCGCCACCCCCGAGCGCCTGGCCGTGCGCGACCAACTGGTCGGTGCGTGGCGGGCCTTCACCGAGACGGGGGACCCCGGGTGGCCGCGCTACGACGGGGACGCCCCGGACACCTCCCGCGCGATCGGGGGCGATGGGGGTGCCACGTACAGGATGACGAGTGAACCTCCCGCCGACGACGTCACGACACTGTGGCCCGCGCCCCCACCGCCGCTCCAGCCGTAGGCCGCGCGCCCGCTGCTCCGAGTCCGTGGCATCGAGCACGGCGGCACAC
The DNA here is from genome assembly GCF_040296945.1 of Streptomyces sp. NPDC001941. Taxonomy (NCBI): domain Bacteria; kingdom Bacillati; phylum Actinomycetota; class Actinomycetes; order Kitasatosporales; family Streptomycetaceae; genus Streptomyces; species Streptomyces sp. NPDC001941. Next base: position 48,832 of record NZ_JBEOYE010000067.1, read on the forward strand.
ACATCGGCGCCCCCCGGATGGCCCACGGAGGCGGGCGTCGGCGGGCGGACGCGTTCCACAGGGCCTAGCGTCGAGAAACCGGGTCCGGTGTCGCATCCCCTGGAGTGGAGCATGAAGTCCTGGCGTCGTGCCACCGCCGCATCGGCCGTCGTGGTCCTGTGCGGCGTCTTCGCAGGTGAGGCCGGGGCCGCGGGGGTACCCGAACCCGCGGTCGCCGTGGGGACGAACGGAGCCGGGGCACCGATCAGCACCGTATCGGCGCTCGCTCCCGCGCCTCAGCTGGAGCTGGCCCGCCCGGCCGCGACGGCGCCCCAGCAGGTGAGCGGAACGGTCTGCTGGAAGGGGCGCGCGACCGGGGAGCGGGAGTTCTCGATGACGTGCACCGGGGACGTCTACCGCGTCTACGTCGAGTGCGGCGACGGCTTCCACATCTTCCCCAAGGGCGACGAGGGGCAGTGGGACTGGACGCTGACGTGCCCGCAGGGCACGAGCGTCAAGGGCGGCGGCAACTGGTAGGGAGTCGGGGCGGTACGGCGTGAACTCGGCGACCGCCACCATCCGGCTGAGCGCGGGTCACGTGGTCATGCCTTTAGGAGGGGGAGGATGTCAAGTCGACCATATGACCTGGCCGTTGTGGATGATGACGACCTTGCCGTCGGGGCGCAGCACCAGTCGGGCACCCTCGTGGCCGTGCGTCCGTGACGCCCAGATGGGGCGGTCGTCGCCGTTGTGGATGACGAGGTTGCCGTCCTGCTGGAAGATCGCCCGGTGGTTCTGGCCGAAGGTCATGGCGGCCCACCGGGGATTCCCGTTCTCGTCGTATACGACCAGGTTGCCGTCGGTCTGCATCACCAGGCGGATGCGGTTGGTGGTCCACGCCTGGTTGACCTCGAGGACGCTGGGCGCCGAGACCGACGTCTCGCTCCACTTCGGCTTCGGCGCCGCCTTGGGCGCCGCCTTGGGCTTCGGTGTCGCCTTCCTCTCGGCCGGGCGGCTCGGCGAGGCTTCCCGCGTGGGCGGGGCCGGCTTGGTGACCGGCTTCGGGGGAGCGGAGGGCGTCACGTTGCTCGGCGACGGGCTGGGCGTGGCGGCCACGTAGTCGTCGACGGCGGCGGGCGCCGTGGCCCCCGGGTCGAGGACGGTGTCGGCCCCGACCGCGGCGGAGCGCCTGCCGTCGTCCCCGGGCCCCTGGTCGCGGCCGCTCCCGATCATGATGAGGGGGACGGCTACCAGGACCGCGCCGAGGACCGCGGCACCCGCGAGGACCGGCTTGCGGGGGCGCCCGCCGTGGGTGGCGGTCGCGGTGCTGACCTCCGGGGGCGTCGCCACCGCCACGGCGGCCTGGGTGGCGGGTTCCGGCTCCGGTGCGGCGGTCGTGCTCTCGCCGGGTGCCACGGCGGCTGGTGCGGCGGCCTGCGTCGCGGTGGACGGCTCCGGAGCCGTGGCGGACGCCTTCGGGACCTCGGCGGACGCTTCCGTGACTTCAGCGGACGCCTCGGGTGCTGCGGCCGATGACGGCTCGTCAGTCCCCTTTTCCGCCTTCGGTTTTTCCTCCGCCTCAGCCCGCTGTGGTTCGGTGACGGGAGCGGGAGCCGTGGGCGGTGCGGAAGCGCTCTCCGTCGAACCGGCCGGTTCCGTCTCGGTGTTCGCACCTCGCGGAGCGTGCTCGGGAGCCATGCGGTCGTCCTCCTCGGGGGCGGGACTGGCAGGGACGGGTGCACTGCGCCTGCGCGGTAGCACGCGGTGTGGACGTGCGGGTCCCGCGCGCGGCGCCTGAGGCGGGGCAGGCACCCTCGACCGAGCGGCGCGCCACGACGAACCGGCGAACCGGGGAACTCGCGTACGTCGTCGCCGACTCGGACCGTTTCGTCGGCCAACCTATCCCGCCGCGGCGATCCAGAGTGCGTCCTCCACTCCTCGTACACATCGGTTTGTCCGGACGCGCCTCACTGATCCGGGTAAGTTCCCGCAACCGGGCAGGTTACGGGCACACCAACAGGCCATACGGGCCCGGCCCGGGCCCCCACGAGCGCGGTGCGTGTGGCATCCTGTTGGCTCCCCGATCCGACCGGACGCCCGCGCACGCGAAACCGATACCCGCGCTCGTGCGACGCCGGTGCGACACCCGAGAGACCCGTACGGACCGAAGAGTTCAGGTGGAGATGCGGCCCGGAGAACGGCAAGAGGCCCACCAGGGCGACGCGTCCGTGCTGCCCGTGGCACCTGCCGACGCGCCGGTGCCACCGTCGCCCGCCGAAGACCCCGTCGCAGGTGCCGAACCACCGGCACCGATACCCGAGGCCGTACGGCTCGCCGCCCGCCGGGCACCGGGCCACTGGATCGGCATGGCCGACCCGGAGTTCACCGGGGACGACACCCCGCCGGAGTGGGCGGTGCTGGGGGAGTGGCGCTCCGAGGAGGGCGGCGACGTGGGCGAGTACCGCCCCAACCCCGCCTACCGTCCCTCGCCGCGCGTCCTCGGCTGGCCGGAGCCCACCGACCCCGTCGACGCCGCGGCACAGCGGGCGGCCACGGGCTACGGCACGGTGGGGGCGGCGCTCGCGGCGCTCGCCGAGGCCGACGTCACGGTGGTGCGCGGGCCGGACGGAAGCCCGTTGACCGCGCCGGGCCGTGACGGGGACCCGGTTGTCCTGGTGTTCACTTCGCCCGCCCACGCGTTCATGTCCTCGGCACTTCACCATGACACGCTTCCTGCCCGTGAACTGGCCCGTTCACAGGTGGGTACGGAGACGATGCTGCTGGTCAACGCCGCTGCGGCGGCACCGTTGTTCATCCCCGCCGACAGCCTTCGGCAGCCCGCCGGGGCGGCGACGACCAAGGCAGCGGCGCCCGAAGCCGTGGATGGCACCCTCGCGACGCCGCCACCCGGCACCGGCCCCTCCACACCCTGGCCCCACACCACAGGGAGGACCACCCCGTGACGCGTTCCACCCCCCAGCCCGACGGCTCGCCCCCGCGCGCCGAGAGCGCTCCCGACCAGGAGGCCCCGGCGACGGGGTCCGGCCCCACGGCGGCCGGTTCCACCGGATCCCAGGCCGGTAGCGCCCCGGCTGCGGAGGCCGGGGCGACGGTCCGGGCCGGTACGACGGGCCAGAGCGAGCCGGACGGGGAGCCCGCACCGACCGGGGCATCCGGGGTGTCCGGGGCGAAGTGCGAGGCGCCCGGCGCGGACAACGAAGCGCCCGAGGCGACGAACGAAGCGCCCGGTGGGGACAACGAAGCGCCCGAAGAGAGCGCGAAGCCCCGACCCGCCGTGTCCGGCGCCGCTGCCGACCCCGGAGCAGACCCCACCAGAGCGCCCGCGCCCGCGCCCACGTCCACATCCGCACCCGACTCCGAGGCCGACCCGGACCCCGACTCCGGTTCCGCCGCCGTCGCCCAGAGCCGGCTCCCCGCGCTCGTACGCACCATGACCGCCACCGCCATCGGCAAGCCGCAGGAGGACGGTCCGGTGGGCCGCCCCGGCAAGGCGGCGCTCGCGGGCGCGGCGGTGGCCGGGGCGCTGCTGGTCTCCGTACCCTTCCTCGTGCTCGCGGGGCAGGACGACGACGACCCCGACCGTGCTTCGACCGCGGTGGCCGGGACCGTGCTGGACGGGGGTGGCCAGGAGGCGCCCGGGGAGTTCGGCGTGACCCCGCCCCTGACGCCCTCCCCGAGCCCGAGCGGCAGCCGTCCGGCGCCCCTGGCGAAGCCGGTCCCGAACGCGCCCGCGCAGGCCGCGCCCTCGTCGCCGTCCGCCGTGCCGCACAAGACCGC
>NZ_JBEOYE010000068.1:0-52585 GCF_040296945.1 Streptomyces sp. NPDC001941
GGAGATCGCGCGGGCCGCCAAGGACGCGGGCACCCCGATCCGCATCGGCGTGAACGCCGGCTCCCTGGACGCCCGGCTGCTGAAGAAGTACGGCAAGGCCACCCCCGAGGCGCTGGTGGAGTCCGCGCTGTGGGAGGCCTCCCTCTTCGAGGAGCACGACTTCCGCGACATCAAGATCTCGGTCAAGCACAACGACCCGGTCGTCATGGTCGAGGCCTACCGCCAGCTGGCCGCCCAGTGCGACTACCCGCTGCACCTGGGCGTCACCGAGGCGGGCCCGGCCTTCCAGGGCACCATCAAGTCCGCCGTGGCCTTCGGCGCACTCCTCTCCCAGGGCATCGGCGACACCATCCGGGTCTCCCTCTCCGCGCCCCCGGCCGAGGAGATCAAGGTCGGCATCTCCATCCTGGAGTCCCTGAACCTCCGCCAGCGCCGCCTGGAGATCGTCTCCTGCCCGTCCTGCGGACGCGCCCAGGTGGACGTCTACAAGCTCGCCGAGGAGGTCACCGCGGGCCTGGAGGGCATGGAGGTGCCGCTGCGGGTGGCCGTCATGGGCTGCGTCGTCAACGGGCCCGGCGAGGCCCGCGAGGCCGACCTGGGCGTCGCCTCCGGCAACGGCAAGGGCCAGATCTTCGTCAAGGGCGAGGTCATCAAGACCGTCCCCGAGTCCAAGATCGTGGAGACCCTGATCGAGGAGGCGCTGAAGATCGCCGAGCAGATGGAGAAGGACGGCATCGCCTCCGGCGAGCCCCAGGTCTCCGTCGCGGGCTGACACCCGCACCACGCGTCGAGGGCCCCGCCGCGAGGCGGGGCCCTCCGCCGTGTGCGGCGCCCGCCGGACGCGGCGGGTACAGTGCGGAGATCAGCAGACCGCATGGTGAGGCCCCCTCGTGTTGACGCAGACCACCACCCGGGTCCTCGACCCCGGCGACCTCGGCGCCGCGCTCGCCGTCCTGGAGAGCGCCCCCGTCGAGAACGCCTTCGTCACGTCCCGCGTCCAGGTCGCCGGACTCGACCCCTGGCGCCTGGGCGGCGAGATGTGGGGCTGGTACGAACACGGGCGACTGCGCTCCCTGTGCTACTCCGGCGCCAACCTGGTCCCCATCTGCGCCACCCCCGAGGCCGTCCGCGCCTTCGCCGAGCGGGCCCGCCGGGCCGGGCGCCGCTGCTCCTCCATCGTCGGGCCGGCCGGCCCGACCGCCCAGCTGTGGCGCCTGCTCGAACCCAGCTGGGGCCCCGCCCGCGACGTGCGCGCCCACCAGCCGCTGATGGTCACCCAGGAGCCGTCCGCCGACGTCGAGGCCGACCCGCTGGTGCGCCGGGTCCGCAAGGACGAGATGGACCTGATCATGCCCGCCTGCGTGGCCATGTTCACCGAGGAGGTCGGCGTCTCCCCGCTGGCCGGCGACGGCGGACTGCTCTACCAGGCCAGGGTCGCCGAACTGGTCGGCTCGGGACGCTCCTTCGCCCGCTTCGAGGACGGGCAGGTCGTCTTCAAGGCCGAGATCGGCGCCGCCACCGCGCAGGCCTGCCAGGTCCAGGGCGTCTGGGTGGCCCCCTCGCACCGCGGCCGCGGCCTGTCCGAGACCGGCATGGCCGCCGTGCTGCGCCACGCCCTCGCCGACGTCGCCCCGGTGGTCAGCCTGTACGTCAACGACTACAACGCCCCGGCCCGCGCGGCCTACCGCCGCGTCGGCTTCCGGGAGACCGGCGCCTTCATGAGCGTGCTGTTCTGAGGCGGCGTGCCGCTGCCGAGGTTCTGAAGCGCCCCCGCGAAAGCTAGGGTTCCGGCATGGATGACGTCGTGGTCGGCCCCCTTGACCTCGCGGCCCGGGTCGACGAGGCCCTCGCCGTACAGGCCCTCGCCTTCGGCCTGGGCGAGGACGAGGTCGCGGTGCGCCGCCACATCGTGGTCCGCCACCTGCTCAGCCCCGGCGCCCGGGCCTACGGCGCGACCACCGCGGACGGCCGCCTCGCCGGGTTCGTGTACGGGATGCCCAACGACCGCACCCACTGGTGGTCCACCGTCGTCGAGCCCTACCTGCGCAACACCGGCAGCACGTACTGGCTCCAGGACTCCTTCGTCATCACCGAGCTGCACGTCCACCCCGCCCACCAGAACCGGGGCGTGGGCCGGGCCCTGATCACCACCATCACCGACACCGCCGAGCAGCCGCGCTCGATCCTGTCCGCCATCGACACCGACAGCCCCGCCCGCGGCCTGTACCGCTCGCTCGGCTACACCGACCTGGCCCGCCAGGTGCTCTTCCCCAGCGCCCCCAAGCCGTACGCCGTGATGGGCGCGCCGCTGCCGCTGCTGCGGCGCGCGCACGGGAACTGATTTCCGCGCGCGGGGCCGCCCCGGCTAACCTCCTTGCACATCACCACACTTTCTTGCACGCAGGAGTACGCCCATGGCAGCCCAGGTCCAGCGCATGTCCCGGTTGATGGTCAAGACACTGCGCGACGACCCGGCGGACGCCGAGACGCTCAGCCACAAGCTGCTGGTCCGCGCCGGGTTCGTCCGCCGCAACGCCGCGGGCATCTGGTCCTGGCTGCCGCTGGGCATGCGGGTCCTGGAGAACGTGGCCCGGGTGGTGCGCGAGGAGATGGACGCCATCGGCGCCCAGGAGGTGCTGCTCCCGGCCCTGCTGCCCAAGGAGCCCTACGAGGCCACCGGCCGCTGGGAGGAGTACGGCGCCGAGCTGTTCCGCCTCCAGGACCGCAAGGGCGGCGACTACCTGCTCGGCCCGACGCACGAGGAGATCTTCACCCAGCTGGTCAAGGACCAGTGCACGTCCTACAAGGACCTGCCGGTGATCCTCTACCAGATCCAGACGAAGTACCGCGACGAGGCCCGCCCGCGCTCGGGCATCCTGCGCGGCCGCGAGTTCCAGATGAAGGACTCGTACTCCTTCGACACCACCGACGAGGGCCTCGCGCAGTCGTACGCGCTGCACCGCGAGGCGTACGTGCGGATCTTCGACCGGCTCGGCCTGCGCCACAAGGTGGTCTCCGCGGTCTCCGGCGCCATGGGCGGCTCGGCGTCCGAGGAGTTCCTGGCCCCGGCCGCGGCCGGCGAGGACACCTTCGTGTACTGCCCGTCCTGCGACTACGCGGCCAACACCGAGGCCGTCACCTTCGCGCTCGCGCCCGTCGACGGCGCGGAGCACCCGGCGGTGCGCGAGCTGGACACCCCCGACACCCCGACCATCGAGACGCTCGCCGCGCACCTGGGCGTGGACGCCTCGGCGACCCTGAAGAACCTGCTGGTCAAGGTGGACGGCGAGATCGTGGCCGTGGGCGTGCCCGGCGACCGCGAGGTGGACCTGGGCAAGCTGGGCGACCACCTGGCCCCCGCCACCGTGGAACTGGTCACCGCCGAGGACTTCGAGGGCCGCGACGACCTGGTGCGCGGCTACGTCGGCCCGCAGGGCCTGGACAAAGTCCGCTACCTCGCCGACCCGCGCGTCGCCCCCGGCACCGCCTGGATCACCGGCGCCAACCAGGCCGGCAAGCACGCGGAGAACGTGGTGGCGGGCCGCGACTTCGAGGTCGACGACTACCTGGACGTGGTGGTCGTCGAGGACGGCGACCCCTGCCCGTCCTGCGGCGCCGGCCTGAAGCTGGACCGCGCCATCGAGATCGGCCACATCTTCCAGCTGGGCCGCAAGTACGCCGACGCCTTCCAGCTCGACGTGCTCGGCCAGAACGGCAAGCCGGTCCGGGTCACCATGGGCTCGTACGGCATCGGCGTCTCCCGGGCCGTCGCGGCGCTCGCCGAGCAGACCGCCGACGAGCAGGGCCTGTGCTGGCCCGCCGAGGTCGCCCCGGCCGACGTGCACGTGGTGGCCGCGGGCAAGGCCGCCCAGACCGAGCTGGCCCTGTCGGTCGCGGAGCGGCTGGGCGCGGCCGGGCTGCGGGTCCTGGTGGACGACCGCGCGGGCGTCTCCCCGGGCGTGAAGTTCACCGACGCCGAGCTCATCGGCGTGCCCCGGATCCTGGTCGCCGGGCGCCGCTCGGCCGAGGGCGTCGTGGAGCTGAAGGACCGCCGCACCGGCGAGCGCGAGGAGCTCACGGTGGACGAGGCACTGGCCCGCCTCACCGCGAAGTAGCGGGTACGCGCAGGGGCCCGGGACGACTGCCGTCCCGGGCCCCTGCGCCGTACGCCCTACAGCCAGGCCGCGAACTCCAGCAGGACCTCCGCCTCCTGGGCGCGGCCCGCGGTCAGCGAGCGGGTCGCCGACTCCACCGCGCGGAACAGCGTCCAGCCCCGCAGCCGCTCCCGGTCCACCTCCAGGGAGTCCGCCAGCTTGTTCACCCTGCGGCGCGCCGCCGAGGACCCCGCCGACGCCGCGACCAGGTCCTCCACCCGGTCCCGCACCAGCCGCGCCAGGTCGTAGGCCCGCTCGCCCACCAGCGGGTCGGGGCCCACCGCGAGCCACGGCGCCCGGTCGCCCGCCAGCACCTTGCCCTGGCGGAAGTTGCCGTGCAGCAGGAACTCCTCGGACGCCGAGGCCACCAGCTCCGCACGGGCCGCCAGCGCCGCGTCGAGCAGCGCCGCCGCCTCACCGGCCCCGGCCCGCTCCATCGCCTCAGCCTGCCGTCCGGTGCGCCGCTCCACGGACTCGAAGCCGTGGCCCGCGGGCGGCTCCACCCACAGCCGCCGCACCGTCCCGGCCGCCTCCAGGAGCGCCTTGGCCTCCGGCAGCGAGCGCAGCGAGACCTCCGGGTGCAGCCGCTCCAGGAGCAGCCCGTCGTCGTCGAGCAGCCGGGCCGCCCCCCAGCCGTCCCAGCGCTCCAGCGCGGCCCGCTCCAGGTCCGGCGCGGCGAACCCGGGCGCCACCTTCAGGGCCGCCTGCTCACCGTCCGCACGGCGCACCAGCACCACCAGGCTGCTGCGGCCCCCGGGGGCCGTCACCCGTTCGACGTCGAGCCCGCGGCGCTCCACCTCGGCCCGGGCGAGCCCGGGCAGCGCGCCCAGCCACTCGTCCGCGGCGGCCTGCCCGTACGTCTGCCCGAGCGCCCGCACCAGTCGCTGTGGTGGTTCGAAAGCCATGCGCGCGTAGATCCCTCTCGTCCCTGATCGTCGGCTCAGCCCCGCTCGGCGAGCCCAGGAAAGGCTACGCCGCCGCCCCGCCAGCGGGCCGCCCGCACCGCTGCCTCGCGCAGCGCGCCCGCCGCGTCGCGCCGCAGCGGGCCCCGCGCGGCCCGCACCACGTCCGACCAGACGTCCGCGATCCGGTCCTCCAGGACCGCCGCCAGGCGCAGCGCGGCGGCCGCGTCCGCCACCTCGAACGGCAGCGCGTACGCCGCCGCCGACGCCACCGGCGCCCCGCCCAGGTCCCGCACCGTGCGCTCCAGCGCGTCCCGCCGGGCCCGGTGCGCGGCGTGCGCCGACTCCGCCTCGGCCCGCCGGGCGTCGCCGATCCGGGCGCCGACGACCCCGTACCCGTACACCGCCGCGTGCTCGGCCGCCAGGGCCGCCCGCACCGCCTCCAGCGCGCTCACGCCCGGCTCCCCGAGGTCAGCAGGTAGGCCTGGGCCGCGTTCGCCGCCGCCACCGAGGCCAGCAGCCTGGCCAGTTCGCCCGGCGCCTCGACCAGCGCCCGGGTCTGCGCGTCCGCGCTGCGCCGGGCGTGCGCCGCGAGCTCGGCCAGCGCCGCACCCGGTTCGGCGGCCACCGGCGGCGCGGGGGAGGGGGCCTTCGCAGCGGTGGGGGGCGCGGAGGGCGACGGGGAGGTGCCCGGTCCGGCGGGGGACAGGGCGCTCACGTGGGCGGCGGCCGCGTCCCGCAGCGGGCCCACCCGGGCCGCCAGCGAGGGGTGGGCGGCCAGCACCGCGTCGTACCGCGCCAGCAGCTCGCGCCCGGTGGCGCTCGCCCCGCGCCGCACCCGCAGCTCGGGCGGCTCCTCCTCCCGCGGGCGCGCGCCGGGGCGCCCGGCCGGCGCCGCGCACCCGGCGGCCAGGCCCGCCGCGGCACCCGTCAGCAGTGCGCGTCTCCGAATCCGCCCCGTGCGTCCCACGCGCCGCTCCTCACCACAGCTCGCCAAGATCACCGCAGGCGAGCGTACCCGTGGGCACCCCGGGGTGGACGGCAACACCCTCCGGGACCGGATACCCTTTGAACGAACACGCGACGAACCCACAACAGCACACGCGGCCGAGGAGTCACCCGGATGAGCACCACCCAGAGCGAGAGGCTGCGCGGTCTCGTCGAGCCCCTCGCCGGCACCAGGGGCCTGGATGTCGAGGAGATCGAGGTGTCCCGGGCAGGCCGCCGCAGGATGCTGAGGATCGTCGTGGACTCGGACGAGGGCGTCGAGCTCGACGCCTGCGCCGACCTGAGCCGCGAGATCTCCGCCGCGCTGGACGAGAGCGACCTGATGGGCGAGGACGAGTACGTCCTCGAAGTCAGCTCCCCCGGCGCCGACCGCCCCCTCACCCAGCACCGCCACTACGTGCGCGCCACCGGCCGCCTGGTGAAGTTCCAGCTCGCCGAGGGCGGCGAGCTGGTCGCCCGGATCCTGGCCGCGGACGAGGACGGGCTCGACGTGGAGGTGCCCGGCCTCAAGGGCCGCAAGCCCACCTCCCGGCGCCTGCCGTTCGCCGAGGTGGCCAAGGCGCGCGTGGAGATCGAGTTCAACCGCAAGGACAAGAAGGAAGAGGAGGCGTAGCCGTGGACATCGACGTGAAGCTCCTGAAGGGCTTGGCACAAGAGAAGGAGATCCCCTTCGACCTGCTGGTCGAGGCGATCGAGTCGGCCCTCCTCATCGCGTACCACCGCACCGACGGCAGCCGCCGCCACGCGCGCGCCGTGCTCGACCGGCAGACCGGTCACGTCACGGTGTGGGCGAAGGAGGAGGCGCACGACCTGGAGGAGGGCCAGGAGCCCAAGGAGTTCGACGACACCCCGTCGGACTTCGGCCGGATCGCGGCGACCACCGCCCGCCAGGTCATCCAGCAGCGGCTGCGCGACGCCGAGAACGACGTCACCTTCGGCGAGTACGCCCGCCGTGAGGGCGACGTGGTGGCCGGTCAGGTGCAGCAGGGCAAGGACCCCAAGAACGTCCTGGTGAAGCTGGACGACAAGCTGGAGGCCATCCTGCCGGTGCAGGAGCAGGTCCCGGGCGAGGAGTACACGCACGGGCTGCGCCTGCGCACGTACGTCGTGCGGGTGGCCAAGGGCGTGCGCGGTCCGTCCGTCACCCTTTCGCGCACCCACCCCAATCTGGTGAAGAAGCTCTTCGCCCTGGAGGTGCCGGAGATCGCGGACGGCTCGGTGGAGATCGCCGCCATCGCCCGCGAGGCCGGCCACCGCACCAAGATCGCGGTGCGCTCCACGCGCAGCGGCCTGAACGCCAAGGGCGCCTGCATCGGCCCGATGGGCGGCCGTGTGCGCAACGTCATGGCCGAGCTGCTCGGCGAGAAGATCGACATCGTCGACTGGTCGGACGACCCGGCCGAGATGGTGGCCAACGCCCTCTCGCCGGCCCGGGTCTCCAAGGTCGAGGTCGTCGACCTGGCCGCCCGCTCGGCCCGGGTCACCGTGCCCGACTACCAGCTCTCGCTGGCGATCGGCAAGGAGGGGCAGAACGCCCGCCTGGCCGCCCGCCTGACCGGCTGGCGCATCGACATCCGTCCGGACACCGAGCAGCCGGCCGAGTAGGTCCGGCCGGGCGGATTCGGGAATGGATCGCGCCGTCGTCACGTTGTGCGATGGCGAGATCACGACAACAGCCGTTCGATTCTTGCCCCGAAGGGGTGAGGTCGCCGCGGGGAGGTAGACTTCATCGTGTCTGGCCGGACGCACGCCCGCGCCTGCCCCGAGCGCACCTGCGTGGGGTGCCGGGAGCGAGCGGCCAAGGACGATCTGCTGCGCATCGTGGCGGAAGGGGACGCCTGCGTCCCCGACCCTCGCGGTACGCTGCCCGGCCGGGGCGCCTATGTGCACCCCGTTCCGGTCTGCCTCGACCTCGCGGTCCGCCGCCGGGCGTTCTCCCGGGCCTTCAAGGCCCAGGGGCCGTTCGACACCGTGGCCCTCCGCGGCTGGGTCGAGCACGCTGCGCAGGCAGCACCGTAAGAAGAGACGTACGCACGGAACACCGTGCGGTCAGGTACCTCGCGAGTTGGAAGTAGGTCGAGATTGCGATGAGCACTCGATGAGTACGCGATGAGTACGCCCATGAAGTAGCGACGGTCCGGCGGTAACCCGGACCTAAAAGGAGCGAAGTGGCTAAGGTCCGGGTATACGAACTCGCCAAGGAGTTCGGTGTGGAGAGCAAGGTCGTCATGGCCAAGCTCCAGGAACTCGGTGAATTCGTCCGTTCGGCGTCCTCGACGATCGAGGCGCCGGTTGTACGCAAGCTGACCGACGCGCTGCAGGGACCCGGTGGCAACGCCGGCAAGTCCGCAGCCAAGCCGGCCGCGCCCCGCAAGGCGGCGCCGGCCAAGCCCGCGGCACCGGCCCCCCAGGGCCAGGCCGCACGTCCCGCCGCGCCCAGGCCGGCGGCTCCCGCCCCGGCCCCCCGGCCCGCGGCGGCAGAGAAGCCCGAGGCGTCCGCCGCCCCGGGTCCCCGTCCCACCCCGGGTCCGAAGCCCGCGCCCGCGCCCAAGCCGGCGCCCGCGGCTCCGGCCGTCCCGGAGTTCACCGCGCCCCCGTCGGCCCCGGCCGCCGGCAACAAGCCGGCCGGTGGCGCGCCGGCCCCCGGTCCGCGTCCCGCGGCCCGTCCGGGCCAGCAGGCTCCGCGTCCCGGTGGCCAGCAGGCCCCGCGGTCCGGTGGCCAGGGTGGTGCCCCGCGCCCCGGCGGTCGTCCCGCCGGCCCGCGTCCGGGCAACAACCCCTTCACGTCCGGCGGCTCCACCGGCATGGCGCGCCCGCAGGCGCCCCGTCCCGGCGGCGCCCCGCGTCCCGGCGGTCCCGGTGCCCCCGGCCCGCGCCCGCAGGGCGCCGGCGGCGGCCAGGGCGGTCCCCGCCCGCAGTCTCCCGGCGGCCAGCGCCCCACCCCCGGTGGGATGCCCCGTCCGCAGGCCCCGCGTCCCGGTGGCGCTCCCGGCGGCAACCGCCCCAACCCGGGCATGATGCCGCAGCGTCCCGCTGCCGGCCCGCGTCCGGGCGGCGGCCCCGGCGGTCGTCCCGGTGGCGGCCCCGGCGGTCGTCCCGGCGGTGGCGGCGGCGGTCGTCCCGGTGGTGGCGGCGGCTTCGCCGGCCGTCCCGGTGGCGGTGGCGGCGGCGGCTTCGCCGGTCGTCCGGGTGGTCCCGGTGGCGGCGGCGGTGCCGGTCGTCCCGGTGGTGGCGGCGGCTTCGGCGGCGGCGGTGGCCGTCCCGGCTTCGGCGGCCGTCCCGGCGGCCCCGGTGGCCGTGGTGGCACGCAGGGCGCCTTCGGCCGTCCCGGCGGTCCCGCGCGTCGCGGTCGCAAGTCGAAGCGTCAGAGGCGCCAGGAGTACGAGGCCATGCAGGCCCCGTCCGTGGGCGGCGTGATGCTCCCTCGCGGCAACGGCGAGACCATTCGCCTGTCGCGCGGTGCGTCCCTCACCGACTTCGCGGAGAAGATCAACGCCAACCCGGCGTCGCTCGTCGCGGTCATGATGAACCTCGGCGAGATGGTCACGGCCACGCAGTCCGTGTCCGACGAGACGCTGCACCTCCTCGGCGGCGAGATGAACTACACGGTTCAGATCGTCTCCCCGGAGGAGGAGGACCGCGAGCTGCTCGAGTCCTTCGACATCGAGTTCGGCGAGGACGAGGGTGGCGAGGAGTTCCTCGCGCCGCGTCCGCCGGTCGTGACCGTCATGGGTCACGTCGACCACGGAAAGACCCGACTCCTCGACGCGATCCGCAAGACCAACGTGGTCGCGGGCGAGGCCGGTGGCATCACCCAGCACATCGGTGCCTACCAGGTCGCGACCGAGGTCAACGAGGAAGAGCGCCGCATCACCTTCATCGACACCCCGGGTCACGAGGCGTTCACCGCCATGCGTGCCCGCGGTGCGAAGTCGACCGACATCGCGATCCTCGTGGTGGCGGCCAACGACGGTGTGATGCCCCAGACGATCGAGGCGCTGAACCACGCCAAGGCGGCCGACGTGCCGATCGTGGTCGCGGTCAACAAGATCGACGTCGAGGGCGCGGACCCGACCAAGGTGCGCGGTCAGCTGACCGAGTTCGGCCTGGTGGCCGAGGAGTACGGCGGCGACACCATGTTCGTCGACATCTCCGCCAAGCAGGGTCTGAACATCGACAAGCTGCTGGAGGCCGTGGTCCTGACCGCGGACGCCGCGCTCGACCTGCGGGCCAACCCGGAGCAGGACGCGCAGGGCATCGCGATCGAGTCCCACCTCGACCGCGGCCGTGGTGCCGTCTCCACCGTCCTGGTGCAGCGCGGTACCCTCCGCATCGGCGACACGATGGTCGTGGGCGACGCCTACGGCCGCGTGCGGGCCATGCTCGACGACAAGGGCAACAACGTCGACGAGGCGGGTCCGTCGACCCCCGTCCTGGTCCTGGGTCTCACCAACGTCCCGGGCGCCGGCGACAACTTCCTCGTCGTCGACGAGGACCGCACGGCCCGCCAGATCGCCGAGAAGCGCGCGGCGCGCGAGCGCAACGCCGCCTTCGCCAAGCGCACCCGCCGGGTGTCCCTCGAGGACCTCGACAAGGTGCTCAAGGCCGGTCTGGTCCAGGAACTCAACCTCATCATCAAGGGCGACGCGTCCGGTGCGGTCGAGGCCCTGGAGTCGTCCCTGCTCCAGCTGGACGTCGGCGAAGAGGTCGACATCCGCGTCCTGCACCGCGGCGTCGGTGCGGTCACGGAGTCGGACATCGACCTGGCCATGGGCTCGGACGCCATCGTCATCGGCTACAACGTCCGTGCGGCCGGCCGTGCCGCGCAGATGGCGGAGCGCGAGGGCGTCGACGTCCGGTACTACTCGGTGATCTACCAGGCCATCGAGGAGATCGAGGCGGCCCTCAAGGGCATGCTCAAGCCCGAGTACGAGGAGGTCGAGCTCGGCACGGCGGAGATCCGCGAGGTCTTCAAGTCGTCCAAGCTCGGCAACATCGCCGGTGTCCTCATCCGCTCCGGCGAGGTCAAGCGCAACACCAAGGCGCGCCTCGTCCGTGACGGCAAGGTCATCGCCGAGAGCCTCAACATCGAGGGCCTGCGTCGCTTCAAGGACGACGTCACCGAGATCCGTGAGGGCTTCGAGGGTGGTATCAACCTCGGAAACTTCAACGACATCAAGGTCGACGACGTCATCGCGACGTACGAGATGCGCGAGAAGCCGCGCGTCTGATCGCAGCGCCGGTCCGGGGCCGGTCGGCCGGATTCCCTGCGGGGAATTCCGGTCGATCGGCCCCGGCCGTTGCGTGTACGGTTCTGATGTCCCTGCCAAGACCCGGCGGGGCCCTCTAACCCGTACCGGCGGGACATCCGGACACAGATGTATGTGGGGACGCTGTCCTTCGACCTGCTCCTGGGCGACGTGCACTCGCTGAAGGAGAAACGCTCCGCCGTCCGGCCCATCGTGGCCGAGCTCCAGCGCAAGTTCGCGGTGAGCGCGGCGGAGACCGGAAACCAGGACCTGCACCGCCGCGCCGAGATCGGCGTGGCCGTGGTGGCCGGGGACACCGGACACCTCACCGACGTACTGGACCGGTGCGAGCGCCTCGTCGCCGCCCGGCCCGAGGTGGAGCTGCTTGCCGTGCGGCGGCGGCTGCACACCGACGAAGATTGACCGTGCAAGACCGAATTGCACAGCGCAAGAAAGAGGAGACGGACCAGTGGCCGACAACGCGCGGGCGAAGAAGCTGGCGGACCTCATCCGGGAGGTGGTGGCGCAGAAGCTGCAACGCGGGATCAAGGACCCCCGCCTGGGCACGCACGTGACCATCACCGACACCCGGGTCACCGGGGACCTGCGGGAGGCGACCGTCTTCTACACGGTGTACGGCGACGACGAGGACCGCAAGGCCGCCGCGGCGGGCCTGGAGAGCGCCAAGGGCATCCTGCGCTCGGCGGTCGGCGCCGCGGCGGGGACGAAGTTCACCCCGACGCTGGCGTTCGTCGCGGACGCCCTGCCGGAGAACGCCAAGACGATCGAGGGCCTCCTCGACAAGGCGCGGGCCTCCGACGCCAAGGTGCGCGAGGCGTCCTCGGGCGCCGCGTACGCCGGTGACGCCGACCCGTACAAGAAGCCCGGCGAAGACGACACCGACGAGGACTCCGCTTCCGAATGAGTCAGAACAAGACGCCCGACGGGCTTGTCATCGTGGACAAGCCGTCGGGCTTCACCTCGCACGACGTCGTCGCGAAGATGCGCGGGATCGCCAGGACCCGCCGCGTCGGCCACGCGGGGACGCTGGACCCGATGGCGACCGGCGTGCTGGTGCTGGGCGTGGAGCGGGCCACCAAGCTGCTCGGCCACCTGGCGCTGACCGAGAAGGAGTACCTGGGCACCATCCGCCTGGGGCAGGACACGGTCACCGACGACGCCGAGGGCGAGTTCACCTCGTCCACCGACGCCTCCGGGGTGACCCGCGAGGCCGTCGACGCGGGCGTGGCCAAGCTGACCGGCGCCATCATGCAGGTGCCGTCCAAGGTCAGCGCCATCAAGATCGACGGCAAGCGGTCGTACGCGCGGGTGCGCGGCGGCGAGGAGTTCGAGATCCCGGCCCGCCCGGTGACCGTCTCCTCCTTCCGCGTCTACGACGTGCGCGAGGCCGTGGCCGAGGACGGCACCCCGGTGGTCGACCTGGTCGTCTCGGTGGTCTGCTCCTCCGGTACGTACATCCGCGCCCTCGCCCGTGACCTGGGCGCCGACCTGGGCGTCGGCGGGCACCTCACGGCGCTGCGCCGCACCCGGGTGGGCCCCTACGGCCTGGACGCGGCCAGGACCCTGGAGCAGCTCCAGGAGGACCTCGCCGTGATGCCGGTGGCCGAGGCCGCCGCCGCCGCGTTCCCGCGCTGGGACGTGGACGCGCGCCGCGCCGGGCTGCTGCTGAACGGGGTGCGCCTGGACATGCCGGCGTACGAGAAGTCCCCGGTGGCCGTCTTCGGCCCCGAGGAGCGCTTCCTGGCCCTGGTGGAGGAGCAGCGCGGCAAGGCCAAGAGCCTCGCCGTGTTCGGCTAGTCCGCCGGTTCACCGGCCCGTGTGACGGGTGCGCGGGGTGGTGCGTCCGCCCCGCGCCGCCCCGTCGCCGCTGCCCCGTCCGGGGCTCCGTCATCCGCCGCGCCCCCGGGGTTCACCCCCACGGGCGGGCGCTCGGAGCGAACCGGGGGAGTACAGGGGGGCGCTTTCGTCCGGCGTCCTTCTGCCGCTGATCAGCGCCGACCTACCGTCGAGTCATGGGACGCGGGGACCGGACGACGCTGGTGCGGATCTGCGATCTCGCGGGGCGGCCGCGCGGCACCGGCTTCCTCGCGGACGACCGGGGCACGGTCCTCACCAGCCACGAGGCGGTGGACGGGCTGGCCCGGGTGGTGCTGCACGCGCCGGGCGAGCGCACCTGCCTGGCCGGGGCCGACGCGGTCACCGCGCTGCCCGGCTGCGGGCTCGCGCTGGTGCGCACCGAGGGCCTGGGCGGCCGGGCGCTGCCGGTGGCGGCGCGCACCGAGGTGGCCGCCGGGGCGTACGTACGGCTGCCCGCCCGCGGCTGGCGCGAGGCGCGGGTGCTCGGGCCCGCCCAGGTGACCTACACCGCCACCGACCGCTTCCACCTGCTGCCCGACGCCCTGGAGCTGGCGATCGGCACCGACGGGGCGGAGGCGCTGCGCCTCGGCGGCGACGCGGCCGGCGGCCCCGTCGTGGACGCCGCCACCGGAGCCGTCATCGCGGTCCTCGGCACCGCCTTCCACGGCGACCGGCACGCGGCGGGCTTCGCCGTCCCGCTGGCCGCCGCGGCCGCCCGGGACCCGGACGGGCCGCTCGCCGAGCTCCTGCGGCACAACGCCGCGACCGTGCCCGCCTACGGCGAGGACCTCAACCTGGCCGGCGTCCTGGAGCTCACCGCCACCACCACCGGCGCCGTCGGCGGTCCGAGCCCCTGGCCCGATCCGGTCGAACGGCCCGACACGGCCCGGGAGTTCGCCTCCTTCACCGGATCCGGGGCACTGGTCTGCGCGCTCGCCGGGGAACCCGGCACCGGCCGCACCACCGAACTGACCGCGCTGGCCGCCCGCCGCGCCCGGGGCCCCGCCCCCGCCCCGACCCTCTGGCTGCGCGGGGCCGACCTGCGCCCCGCCGACGCCTCGCTGGCCTGCGCGGTGGCCCGGGCGCTCGGCCAGGCGGGCCGGATCATCGCCGCCTCCGGGGCGCGCGGCGACATGGCGTACGCCGGGCCCGAGCGGGTCGCCCGGCTCGCTCGGCAGGCCGGGCGCCCGCTGCTGGTCCTGCTCGACGGGCCCGAGGAGATGCCGCCGGTGCTGGCCCACCGGCTGCCGTCCTGGACCGCCGGGACCGAGCGCTGGCTGCGGGCCTGCGGGGCGAAGCTGGTGGTGGCCTGCCGCCCCGAGCACTGGGAGCAGGCCGGGGCCCTCTACCCCGCCGACGTACTGCACCGGCCCGGGCGCGGGGCGCCCCGGCTGCCGCCCGCGCTGGCCGTCGGCGACCTGCCCGCGGACGCCGCGGAGCGGGCCCGCGCGCGCTACGGGCTGCCCGAGGACGCCCTGGCCCGGGCGGACGCCCGCCACCCGCTGGCGCTGCGGCTGCTGGCCGAGGTGCGCGAGGCGCTGCCGGAGCGGGTGCCGGGCAGGCCCACCCGCGAGGAGGTGTTCGCCGCGCACCTGGACCTGGTGTGCCTGCGGGTGGCGGTACGGGTCGCGGCCGCCTCCCGGCCCGCCGTGCGCGGCACCGCGGTGCGCCGCCTCGCCGCCCGGGTGGCCGGGCAGGTCCACGAGGCGGCCCGCCGCTGCCTGGGGCCCGGCCAGGGCGAACTGGACCGGGAGTCCTTCGAGGAGGTCTTCCCCTGGCGCACCGGCTGGGCCCCGGCCGTGCTCACCGAGGGCCTGCTGGTCCCGGCCGGCACCGGCTACCGGTTCGCGCACGAGGAGCTGGCCGACTGGGTGCAGGGCGCCCACCTGGACCTGGACGCGGCCCTGCACGCGCTGGTGCACCGCTGGCACGAGGGCGCCCCGGTGCGGCTGCCCTCCCGGCCCGGCGCGCCCCGCCCGGCCGGCGGGCACGTGCCGCCGCCCCCGGGTGCCCACGCGGCGCCGGGCGGGGACGGCGCGGGGCGGGGCGCCCTGCCGGTGCCCCGGCACCGGGTCGGGCCCGTCCTGCAGGCCCTGCTGCTCCTGGAGCGCGAGAGCGGCCCGTCCGCCCTGGCGCGCCGGCTGACCGGCCTGGTGGAGGGCCTGGACCGGCTGCACGACCGGTGCGACGACGCGGCCTGGTGGGGTGCCCGGCTGCTCGGCGGGACACTGCTGCGGCTGCCCGAGCCGCGCACCCAGCTGCCGGTGCTACGGCTGCTCGCCGACCGGGTCGCGGTGCGCGGCCCCGAGCCGGGGCCCTACCGCCCGTTCGGCCCGTGGTTCTGGCGGGAGCTGCGCCTGGGCGAGGACGACCGCCTCGACCTGCTGCGCCGCCTGGTGCCCGCGGACGCCGCGCCCGGCGAGGGGGAGGGGCCGCGCTACCTGGACCTGGTGGCCGAGCTGCTCGCCGGGGCGCCGCGCGGGGTGCAGCCGCTGCTGTGCCGCTGGTTCGGCGACGCCCGGCCGCTGCCCGCGACGCCCGACGCCACGGTCGCCGCCGCCGCGCAGGCGCTGCTGTACGCCCGCAGGGGCCTGGCGGTGGACGACCTGTGCGAGGCGCTGGTGGCCACCGCGCACCCGCGCGCCGACGAACTGCTCGCCGCGCTCGCCGAGGACGAGCCGTCCGCGCTGTGCCGGGCCGTGGACCGCTGGGCGCACGACGACGGCCGCCCCGAGCGCCGGGTCGCCGCCGCCGCGTACGGCCCGCTGGTCGCCCGGCACGTCACCACCGACGCCGACCGGGAGCTGCTGCGCTACGCGGCCCTGGCGCTGCTGTCCCGGCCCGGCGACCCGGCCCTGCACGGCCCCGCCCTGGCCCTGCTGGTGCGCGACCCGGCCACCCGCTCGCGCCACCTGCCCCGCGCCCTGGCCGGGCTGCGCACCGGCGAGGTGCCCGCCACCGCGCTGGCCGCCGCGCTCACCACCCACCCCGAGCCGGTGCTCGCCGCCTTCCACGCCCGGCTGCGGGTGTCGCGCGCGGCCGGGGCGCAGGTCCTGGACGCCCTCGCCGAGGTGCGCACGCCCGCGCTGGCCCGGCGGGCGGCGGCGCTGGTGCGCGAGTACGTCGAGGTGTGCCCGGAGGGCGCCGAGCACGCCGCCGGCTACGTCGACCGCCGCCTCGAACACGGCCCGTCCGCCCGCGCCGTGCTCTTCCCGCTGGTCACTGGGCTGCTGCGGGGCAGTCCGGTGGAGGTGCGGCGGTCGCTGGCCCCGGTCCTCGCGGCGCCCGGCACGCGCGCCTCGCGGCCGCTGCGGGCCGAGCTGCTCGACGTACTCCTGGAGCACGAGCAGTACGAGTCGCGGGACCTGGCGGTCCTGGACGCGCTGCTGCGGGCCGCCGCGCTGGGCTGTGAGCGGCGCGCCGAGGCCCGCACCCGCGACCTGGTGCACCGCACCGGGGTGCTGCTCGTGCGCACCCCGGAGGGCGCCGGCTGCTTCGACCGGCGCCTGGTGGAGCTGGCCGGGGAGCTGCCCGCGTTCGCCGCGCTGCTGCTGCGCTGGCTGGACCTGGCGCCCCAGGAGTGGGCCGCGCTGGTCGGCCCGGGCGCGCGGCGGACCGTCGAGACGCTCGTCACCCCCATGCCGATGCGAGCGGCCGGGCGCGGGCATGGCAGTCTTAGACCTGCGTAAGCAGGCAGACGGAAAACCAGGGAAACGGTTCGAGGAGCGGACACAGTGCAGCGCTGGCGTGGCTTGGAGGACATCCCCGAGGACTGGGGACGCAGCGTCGTCACCATCGGGTCCTACGACGGCGTGCACCGCGGTCACCAGCTGATCGTCGGGCGGGCCGTGGAGCGCGCCCGCGAGCTGGGCGTCCCCGCGGTCGTCGTCACCTTCGACCCGCACCCCAGCGAGGTGGTGCGCCCCGGCAGCCACCCGCCGCTGCTCGCCCCGCACCACCGGCGCGCGGAGCTGATGGCCGGGCTCGGCGTGGACGCCGTCCTGGTGCTGCCCTTCACCGCGGAGTTCTCCCAGCTGTCCCCGGCGGACTTCATCGTGAAGGTCCTCGTCGACAAGCTGCACGCGCGGGCCGTCATCGAGGGCCCCAACTTCCGCTTCGGCCACCGGGCCGCGGGCAACGTCGCCTTCCTGTCCGAGCTGGGCGCCACCTACGACTACGAGGTCGAGGTCATCGACCTCTCGGTGAGCGGCGAGGCGGGCGGCGGCGAGCCGTTCTCCTCCACCCTCACCCGCCGCCTCGTCGCCGAGGGCGACATGGCGGGCGCCGCCGAGATCCTGGGCCGCCCGCACCGGGTCGAGGGCGTGGTGGTGCGCGGCGCGCAGCGCGGCCGCGAACTGGGCTTCCCCACCGCCAACGTGGAGACCCTGGCGCACACCGCGATCCCCGCCGACGGCGTGTACGCGGGCTGGCTGACCGCCGACGGCGAGCGGATGCCCGCCGCGATCTCGGTCGGCACCAACCCCACGTTCGACGGCACCAGCCGCACCGTCGAGGCGTACGCCATCGACCGCGTCGGCCTGGACCTGTACGGGCTGCACGTGAGCGTCGACTTCCTCGCGTTCGTGCGCGGCATGGCGAAGTTCGACTCCATCGAGGCGCTGCTGGAGGCCATGGCGGACGACGTCAAGCGCTGCCGCGAGCTGACCGAGGCGTACGACAACCGCTGACCCCCGCCCCGCACACACGGCCGGATCCGGTCCACGACCGCTCCATGGATGACCCAATCCGCTTGCGGGACGGGGTATTTCACGCATCCTTGTGAGTGGTGCTACCGGTTTTCCGGCAGTGGGCTTCGGGGGGTGCTGTGCCGGGGGAGACAGCGAGGGCGTCCCACCGCGACGTCGCGGTGCGGGAGTTCGTCAGGGAGCGGCTCGACCGCGCCCCGGGCACGCGCGTCGACGTGCCCGTCACCCTGCTGCTCGGCGCCCGCGGCAGCGGCAAGACCGTGCTCCTGGACCACCTCGCGCACTGGGCCCGCCGGGTGCCCGTCGCCCATCTGGACCTGGAGCTGCGCGGCCGGCGCAGCAGCCGGGTCCTCGAGGTCCTCGCCGAGGTCGCCTTCGGCCTGAACGCGCAGAAGCAGGGCATACCGCGCGTCGACTTCCCCTCCTTCGGCCTGCTGCTGATCGCGGTCGGGCTGCGGGTGGACGCGGCCGACCGGGAGCGGGCCGTGCACCAGATGCGCGAGGGCCTGGCCGAGGGCACCGGCTCGCCGGGCTTCCAGCGCTTCCTGGAGGAGACCCTGGACAGCGTCGCCAACGCCCTGGCGGTGCCCAGCTGGGTCTCGGCGGCGCTGCGGCTGCTGCCCACCTGGGAGCGCGGCTGGGGGCGGCTGCGCACCCGGCTGCGGCTCAACCGGCTGCGCGAGGGCGCCGGTTCGCGCTCCACCGCCGACTTCCTGGTCGGCCTGCACCGGCACTACAACGAGCACGGCACCGACCGCGAGCGCCAGCAGGCCGAGCAGGTCCTCTTCGACGCGTTCCTCGCCGACCTGCGCCTCGCCTACACCAGCCGGGGCGGCAACCGGCGCCGCACCACCCGCTGCGCCGTCTTCCTCGACAACGTCGACGGCCCGCTCGGCAGCGCCTTCCTGGAAGGGCTCCTGGAGGCCCGCGAGCGCACCGGGCTGCCCGATCCGCTGCTCGTCGTCGCCACCGCCCGGGCCCGCCCCGACGCGCTGGCTCGCCGCGAGGAGCAGGGCCGGCCCATCGGCGGCTACCTGGCCAGCTGGCCGCAGCCGCGCCAGTTCGCGCCCGTGCGGGTCGGCGGGCTCGCCGTGGGCCTGCTGCGCGACCTGGACCGCGACGAGGTGACCCGGCGGGCCGAGGACGCGCTGCCGCCGCCCGGGCCCGGCGTGGGCGCGGCGGTCGTGCTGCCGCCGGTGGAGGACAGCGAGCGCTGGCTGGGCTGGCTGGCCCAGGAGCTGACCGGCGGCCACAGCGCCGGGACCGCCGCCGTGCTGGACGCGCTGGGCCGATACGCGCCCGACACGCCCTGGGAGGAGCGGCTGCGCAGCCTCTTCGAGCCGCCCGGCACCCTCGCCGAGGACCTGCTGGCCCGACTGCTGCCCGGTGGCCTCGCCCCCGAGCTGGCCGACGCGCTGATGCGCGCCTCGGCCGCCGTGGACCTGGGGCAGGCCGCCGCGGCCGAGGGGTTCGTCGGCCACCCGGGCACCGCGCTGCGCTCGGCGTTCACCGACTTCTCCTCCGACGTGCTGCGCACCCAGTACGTGGGGGCCGGGACGGGCGGACCGGACGCGGTGGCCGGGGAGGCCCGGGGCCTGGGCCCGCTGCACCCGCTGCTGCGCTTCCTGCTGCTGCGCTCGCTGGCCCGCGAGCGCACGCCCGGCGGCGACTGGGACGCCGCGCACGGCGCGCTGGCCGCCCGCGCCCGCAGCAGGCCCGGCGAGGAGTGGCTGGTGGCCTACCACCAACTGGCCGC
The DNA here is from genome assembly GCF_040296945.1 of Streptomyces sp. NPDC001941. Classification (NCBI taxonomy): domain Bacteria; kingdom Bacillati; phylum Actinomycetota; class Actinomycetes; order Kitasatosporales; family Streptomycetaceae; genus Streptomyces; species Streptomyces sp. NPDC001941. Next base: position 19,654 of record NZ_JBEOYE010000068.1, read on the forward strand.
CGGGGACCTGGAGTCGGCCGCCGCCTGGCTCTACGCCAGCATGCGCGAGGGCGGCGCGCGGGCCTGGTGCGCGGACCTGTGCCGGATCCGCCGGGCGCCGGTGCGCACCCCGGGCGGCGCCTTCGTGGGCGCGCCGCGCGCCATGTACGACGCGATGGTGCGGCCGGTGCTGCGCTCCCACGCGGTGCGCGAGGAGCGCGAGAAGGCGGTGGTGCGGCTGCTCGCGGCCAGCTGGATCAGCGCCGAGCCGCGCGACGACCCGGCGACGGACCGGGTGGGCGACCCGTACCGCAATCCGCTGTGCGACCCCTTCGCGCAGCTCTACCCGGACATCAGCGCCCAGTTCCTCAACCTGCACGGCCTGGTGGACGATCCGCGCGACCAGTTCGTGTTCCTGCAGAAGGCGGAGCAGTACAGGAGGAAGCCCTGGTGGTGAACGACGACGACTACCGGCCGCCCCGGCGGCGCAGGCCCGCCTGGCTGCTCGCGCTCCTCGCTCTGGTGCTGGTGGCGGGGGCCGCGGTGGGGGTGCCGTACTTCCTGGACCGCGCCGACGTGTGCGGGGAGGGGGTGCGCAAGGAGGGCCCCAAGGACGAGTGCGTCGGCGTCACCGACGGCCGCTACGTCTTCGACCCGGCGCTCGCCGGGATCAGCGGCAAGATCGCGAAGGCGAACAAGGACGTGAAGGACTCCGGCAAGCCCTGGGTCTCCGTCGCCTACCTCCAGCCGCTCACCTTCGGCCCCGACGACAAGGGCAAGGACAGCGTCCGCGAGGAGCTGGAGGGCGCCTACCTCGCCCAGCGCGCCCTCAACTCCCACCGCGAGGGCGGCGAGGGCGACGTCCCGCAGATCCGGCTGCTGCTCGCCAGCCCCGGCGCGGGCGCCGCCCAGTGGCAGCCGCTGGTGAAGCGGATCCTGGACATGCGCGGCGGCGACGACCGCGTGGTGGCGGTGGCCGGGCTCGGGCAGAGCCTGGACACCACGCTGGCCGCCGTGGGGGCGCTGCGCGCGGCCCGGATGCCGATGATCGGCTCCACCGTGACGGCGGACAGCCTCAGCGACCCCGCGGTGGCGGGCTTCTTCCGCATCGTGCCGCCCAACGCGCAGGAGGCGTCCGCCGCGGCGAAGTACCTCAAGGGGGGCCAGCGGCCGGGGCAGCGGGTGCAGATCATCAAGGACCGCAACGCCTCCAACATCTACGCCCGTTCGCTGTACGACGGGTTCGTGAAGGCCGCCGACCGGCTCGGACTGGCCCGGGACAGCCGCGAGTTCCCCTTCGAGTCGGGCACCGACGGCGTGGAGAACGCCATGGCCTCCATCGCCGACAAGGTGTGCGACCAGCAGGTGAAGCCGCAGGCGGTGTTCTTCGCCGCGCGCGGCCGGGAGCTGCGCACCTTCATCGAGGCGGCCCAGGCCGGCGGCCGCGTCTGCCCGGTCACGCTGCTGACCGGGGACGACGCGATCGGCATGTTCTACGACATCCCGCTGGACACCGAGCGCGCCGCCCGCGACCTGTTCGACCGGCGCTGGAAGGCCAGCGGGGTGACGGTGCTCAACACCGCGATGGCGCACCCGGCGATGATCCCGCTCACCAGCTCCTTCGTCGCGGACTACCGCAAGGCGTTCGGCGGCGAGCAGGAGCTGCAGAACGGCCTGGCCATGCTCGGCCACGACGCGCTGCTCACCGCGGGCAGTGCCATCCGGGACGCGGCCGGCGACGGCAAGAGCCGGGTGACCCCGGAGAGCGTCATCAACATGCTGCTCCAGCTGAGCGACACGGACGCGGTGGCCGGCCTGACCGGGACGATCCGGTTCGGCCAGGACTCCGGCGACCCGACCGACAAGACGCTCGCGCTGGTGCAGCTGACGTCCGACCCGAAGCAGACCTACCACCACGTCAGGGTGATCACCCCGTAGCGGTCACCCGCCAGTGATCACCCCGTGGCGGTCACCCGGCGGTGATCACCCGGTGGGCGCCCGCACCGCCGCCCAGTGGCAGGCCGCCCCGCGCACCCCGGCGGCCAGCACCGGCAGGTCCTTGGTGCGGCAGTCCCCGGCCACCCCGGCCCGCTCCGCCTCGCCCGACGCCAGCACCTGGCAGCGGGCGTGGAAGCGGCAGCCGGGGGGCACGCGGGACGGGTCCGGCGGCTCGCCGCCCAGCACCACCGGCTCCCCGGGCGACTCCGGAAGGACCGACAACATGGCCTGGGTGTAAGGGTGCTGAGGATTCGTCAGGACCTCCTCGACGGTGCCGCTCTCCACGATCCGGCCCAGGTACATCACCGCCACCCGGTCCGCGATGTTCCACGCCAGGCCCAGGTCGTGGGTGACCACCAGCGCGGCCAGGCCCAGCTCGTCGCGCAGCCGCAGCAGCAGCGCCAGGATCTCGCCGCGCACCGAGGCGTCCAGCGAGGCGACCGGCTCGTCCGCGACGATCAGCTCCGGCTCCAGGACCAGTGCGCCCGCGATCACCACGCGCTGGCGCTGCCCGCCGGACAGCTCGTGCGGGTAGCGCAGGAAGAACCGCTCGGGCGGCCGCAGCCCGGCCCGGGCCAGGGCGCCCGCGACCGCCTCGCGCTCGTCGCCCCGGTAGCCGTGCACCCGCAGGCCCTCGGCCACGGCGTCGTACACCGTGTGCCGGGGGTTGAGCGACCCGCTGGGGTCCTGGAGCACCAGCTGCACGCGCTTGCGGTACGCCTTGAGGGCCCGGGAGGTGTACGCGAGCGGCTCGCCGCCGAAGCGGACCTCGCCCCCGGTCGGCCGGACCAGGCCCAGCAGGGCCCGCGCCAGCGTCGTCTTGCCGCACCCCGACTCGCCGACCAGGGCGGTGATCTCGCCCGCGGCGACGGTCAGGTCGACGCCGTCCACCGCGCGGGCCGACGGGCCGCCGCGCCGCCCGGGGAAGTCGACGCGCAGCCCGCGCGCCGCGAGCAGGGCCTGCGGGAGGTCCCCGATGTCCTCGGTCATGCGCCGCTCCTGGAGTTCGGTACGGGAAGGCCCGCGTGCACGCAGGCCGCGCGGTGGCGGTCCGCCTCGGGGCCGGTCAGCCGCGGCTGCGGGTCCTGGTCCGCGCAGACGTCCAGGGCGACCGGGCAGCGCGGGTGGAACGGGCAGCCGCCGGGCAGCGCCGCCGGGTCGGGCGGGTCGCCGGGCAGGCCGCGCGGGGCGCGCCGGGAGGCGGGGTCGCCGATGCGCGGGAAGGCCCCGGACAGGGCCCGGGCGTAGGGGTGCTGGGCCCGCTCGTGCACGGTGCGGGCCGGGCCCTCCTCGACGATCCGGCCCGCGTACATCACCGCGAGCCGGTCGCAGGTGTCGGCGAGCACCGACAGGTCGTGGCTGATCATCAGCAGGCCGATGTCCTGCTCGGCCACCAGCCGCTCGATCAGCCGCAGGATCTGCGCCTGGACCATCACGTCCAGCGCGGTGGTCGGCTCGTCGGCGACGATCAGCCGAGGGTCGCAGGCCAGCGCCATCGCGATCATCACGCGCTGGCGCTGGCCGCCGGACAGCTCGTGCGGGTAGGCGCCCGCCCGCGCGGCCGGCAGGCCGACCTGTTCGAGCAGCTCCCCGGTGCGCCTGCGGGCGGCGGCCGGGGTGGCCGTGGAGTGCACCAGCATCGGCTCGGCGATCTGCTCGCCCACCCGGTGCACCGCGTTCAGCGAGTGCATGGCGCCCTGGAAGACCAGCGAGGCACCGGCCCAGCGCACCGCGCGCAGCCGCCCCCAGCGCATCGACAGCACGTCCTCGCCCTCCAGCAGGACCTCGCCCTCGATGCGCGCGGTGGGCGGCAGCAGCCGCAGCAGGGCCAGCGCGAGGGTGGACTTGCCGCAGCCGGACTCGCCCGCCACGCCGAGCTTCTGCCCGGCCGCCAGGCTCAGGTCGACACCGCGCACGGCGGGCACGGCCGCGGCCCCCGTCCCGTACGTCACCTTCAGGTCCCTGACCTCCAGCAGGCTCATCGGGCCACCCCCAGCTTCGGGTTGAGGACGCTCTCCACGGCGCGCCCGCACAGCGTGAACGCGAGCGCCACCAGCGCGATCGCGATCCCGGGCGGCGCCAGGTACCACCAGTGGCCCGAGGAGACGGCGCCCGCCTCGCGGGCGTCCTGGAGCATGCCGCCCCAGGAGACCACCGTCGGGTCGCCCAGGCCGAGGAAGGCCAGGGTCGCCTCGGTGAGGATCGCGGTGGAGATGCCGAGCGTGGTCTGGGCGAGCACCAGCGGCAGCACGTTGGGCAGCACGTGGCGCGTCATCACGTGCGCGTCGCCGCCGCCGAGCGCCCGGGCCCGCTCGATGTACGGACGGGACTCCACGGCGATCGTCTGGGCCCGCACCAGCCGGGCCGTGGTGGGCCAGGAGGTGACGCCGATCGCCAGCACCACCGTCCACATCGAGCGGGACATCACGGTGGCCAGCACGATCGCGAGCACCAGCGTCGGCATCACCAGGAACCAGTCGGTGATCCGCATGACGACGGTGGCGAACCAGCCGCCGTAGTGCCCGGCGAGGATGCCCACCAGGGTGCCGATGGCCACCGAGAGCGCGGCCGCGAGCAGGCCGACGAGCAGGGAGACCCGGGCGCCCCAGACCAGCAGGGCGAGCAGTGAGCGGCCGAACTGGTCGGTGCCCAGCGGGAACCGCGCGCTGGGCGGTTCCAGGGCGGTGCCCGGGGCGCGGGTGACGCTGTCCGCGTCGGCGCCCACGAGCAGCGGCGCGGCGAGCGCGACCAGGGCGATCGCGGCCAGGCCGAGCAGGCCGTAGAGCCCGGCCCGGTGGGAGCGGTAGTGCTGCCAGAAGCGCACCAGCGCGGCGCGCCTGCGCCGGGCCGCGAGCGAGGTCGTCATCGGCCCACCCGGGGGTCGAGCAGCGGGTAGAGCAGGTCGGCGATCAGGTTCATCAGGATCATGGCTCCGGCGAAGACGACGAACAGGCCCTGCACCAGCGGCAGGTCGGGCACGCTGAGCGCCTGGTAGAACAGCCCGCCCAGGCCGGGCCAGGAGAAGACCGTCTCGACCAGGATCGAACCGCCCAGCACGTGGCCGAGGTTGATGAAGACCATGGTCACGGTCGGCAGCAGCGCGTTGGGCACCGCGTGCCTGCGGCGCACCAGGTCGTCGCGCAGGCCCTTGGCGCGGGCGGTGGTCAGGTAGTCGTTGCCCATCTCGTCGAGCAGCGCGGAGCGGGTGACCAGCAGCGTCTGCGCGTACCCGACGGCGACCAGGGTGAGGACCGGCAGCACCATGTGGTGGACGACGTCCAGGACGTGCGCGAAGCCGGTGGAGTGGCCGTCCTCCATGCCGCCGGTGGGGAAGAGCCCGGGGACCGGCCCCAGGCCCACCGAGAAGACGATGATCAGCAGCAGGCCGAGCCAGAAGGACGGCACCGACCACAGGGTGAGCGCGATTCCGGTGTTGATCCGGTCGCCGAGCCCGCCGTGCCGCCAGGCGGAGCGGGTGCCCAGCCACAGTCCGAGCGCGGAGTACAGGACCACGGCGGTGCCGGTGAGCAGCAGCGTCGCGGGGACCTTCTGCGCGATCAGCTCGCCCACCGGGGCGTGGAACTGGTACGAGGTGCCCAGGTCGCCGCGGAGCGCGTGCGCGCAGTAGTCGGTGAACTGCTGCCACAGCGGCTGGTCGAGGCCGAACTGGGCGCGCAGGGTCGCCAGTTGCTCGGCCGAGGTGGGCATGCCGTGGGTCATCGCCCGGACCGGGTCGCCGGGGATGATCCGGAAGAGGAAGAAGCTGGTGACGAGGACGGCGAGCAGCGAGACGGCGGCGCCGCCCAGCTTGCCCGCCCCGTAGCGCAGGTACGCGACCGTGGTGCCGGAGCCGCCGCGGGCGGCGCGGACCCCGGGGGGCCGCACCGCCTCGGCGGGAGTGCTTGCCGTGGTCACCGGCTACTCGCGGTCGTCGGCGGAGGAGCGGCGGCGCACCGCGGCGAACAGGCCGAGCGCGGCGAGGGCGACCACGGCCGCGCCGATGCCGATCAGTACGCCGGAGGAGGAGCCGGAGCCCGAGGAGGAGCCCCCGCCGTCCGCGGGCACGGCCGACCACCAGCTCCAGTAGCCGTCCTGGCCCCACAGGTTCCCGGCGGCCTCGGGCATGGTGGTGATGGACTTGATCTGGTCGGTGCGGTACGCCTCGACCGCGTTGGGGTACGCCATGACGTTCATGTACCCGGTGTCGTACAGCCGGGACTGCAGCTGCTTGACCAGGTCCGCCCGCTTGGCGGGGTCGTACTCCACCGCTTGGCGGGCGTACAGCTCGTCGTACTCCTTGTCGCAGATGAAGTTGTCGGTGGAGGCGGTGTCCTTCGGGGTGGCGGGCCGGGCCGCGCAGGTGTGGATGGACAGCACGAAGTCGGGGTCGGGGTTGACCGACCAGCCGTCGAAGGCCAGGTCGTAGTCGCCCTTGAGCCAGGGGTCGGAGACGTTGTCCAGGCACTCGACCTTCAGGCCGACGCCGAGCTTGCCCCACCACTCCTGGAGGTACTTGCCGACCGCCTTGTCGTTGGGGTCGGTGGCGTGGCACAGGATGCGCAGGTCCAGCGGCTTGCCGTCCTTGGCGCGCTTGCCGTCGGCGCCCGCCCTGTACCCGGCCTGGTCGAGCAGGCCCGCCGCCTTCGCGGGGTCGTACGCCAGCTCCTGGGCGCCGGAGGGCTTCCAGTGGTACGCGGAGAAGCGTGGCGGGACGTAGCCCTCGCCCTGGGCCGCGTGGCCCTGGAACACCTTGTCCACGATGGTCTTGCGGTCCACGGCCAGGAACAGGGCCTTGCGCACGGCCGGGTCCAGGAGCGCGGGGTTGCCGCTGCCGAACTTCCGGCCGTCCTGCGCGGCGGCCCCCGGGTTGACCGCCAGGGCGAAGAAGCGGCGCCCGGGCGCGTCGTTGACCTTGATGTCGGGGGTGCTCTTCAGGGCGTTCGCCTGGGCGGGGGTCAGCCCCTGGACGAAGGAGACCTCGCCCTTCTGCAGGGCGGCCACCGCGGCGTCGGCGTCCTTGTAGTACTTGAGCACCAGCTCGTCGAACTTGGGCGCCCCGCGCCAGAAGTCCTTGTTGGGCTTGAGCTTGAGGTACTGGTCGACCTTGAAGTCGGTGAGCACGAACGGGCCGTTGCCGACGACCGGGAACCGCTGGTCGTTGTTGAACTTGGAGAAGTCGGTGACCTTCTCCCAGACGTGCTTGGGCACGATCGGCACGTCCAGCGCGGTCATCGTGGCCTGCGGCTTCTTCAGCTCGATGACGAGGGTGCGCGGGTCGGGCGCGCTGACCTTCCTGAAGTTGGCGGTGAAGCTGCCGTTGGCGGTGGCCGCGTTGCGGTCGGTCATCATCTTGGTGAAGGTCCAGGCCGCGTCCTCGGCGGTGGCCGGCTTCCCGTCGGACCACCTGGAGTCGTCCCGGATCGTGTACGTCCAGGTGAGCTTGTCCGCCGAGGACTTCCAGGACGTGGCGAACCCGGGGACCGGGTGCGCGTCCTTGACGTCGTAGTTCGTCAGGTACTCGTAGGTGAGCCGGTGGACCGTGGTGGAGACCAGCTTCTGCGCCAGGAACGGGCTCAGCGAGTCGACGCTCTGCGAGACCGCGACGGTGAGGACCTTCTTGCCGTCCTCGGCGTGCGCGGGCTGCTGCGGGACGGCCGCGAGCGCGGTGGCCGCGACGGCGGCGGCCGTCAGCAGCCGCAGCGCGCGGGCGGCGGTGGAGCGGGGTGCGGTGCGGGGTGGTGCCGTTGCTTCCATGGAACGTCGACCTCGCGTCGTCTTCGTGGATCTTGGGGCGCCAGTGGTGAAGCGATGGTTTACCAAGAGTGGTCTAGACGTGTCAACGACGGTTCAAACCAGCCATGGGCTGCGGGAACGCCAAGAGGGCCCGTACCACCGCGGTGGTACGGGCCCTCATTGGTCTAGTCCGCTGAAGCCCTACTGCTGAGGGGTTGGCGGTGCCTGCGGGGGCTGCTGGCCCCAGCCGGCGGGGGGCACCGGGCCCTGAAGTTCTGACGGAGCGTCATTTTCGGGCTGCGCCGGGTGTCCGGGCTGTCCCGGCTGGTGCGGCGGGAGCTGCGGCGGCTGCGGCTGGCCGGGCACCGGCTGGGGCTGCTGCTGCCAGGCCGCCGGGGGCTGCCCGGGGAAACCGGGGTGGGCCTGCGGGGGCTGCCCCTGCTGCCCGGGCTGGCCCGGGTACGGCGGGTACGGCTGCTGCGGCTCCTGCTGCCAGGCGGCCGGGGGCTGCCCCGGTGCGGGCTGCTGACCGGGGTACGGCTGCCCCGCGAACGGCTGGTTCTCGCCTCCCGCGGGCCGCCCGGCCGGTCCCGGGTACGGCGGCGCCGGCTGCTGCTGCCAGCCCTGCGGGAAGCCGGGCTGCTCGCCCTGGTGCGGCTGGGGCTGCTGCTGCGCGGCGAACGGCTGTCCCGGCGCCGGCTGCTGGGGCACGGGCTGCTGTCCCGGCACCGGCTGACCCGGCCCGGCCTGCCCGGGGTACGGCTGCGCCTGCTGGCCCGGGTACGGCTGCTGCCCCGGCACCTGCTGCTGGCCCGGCATCGGCGGGGCCATGTGCGGCGGCATGGCGCCCTGGCCGTGCCCGGTCCACAGGCCCTGCGCCTGCTGGGCGCGGGCGAAGTCCTCGGCCACCATCGCCGAGAGGTGGAAGTACGCCTCGCGGGTCTTGGGCCGCATCATGTCCAGGTCGACCTCGGCGCCGGCCGCCAGGTGCTCGTCGAACGGCACCACGACCACGCCGCGGCAGCGCGTCTCGAAGTGCTGGACGATGTCGTCCACCTTGATCGTCTTCCCGGTCTCGCGGACCCCGGAGATGACCGTGATGGAGCGCTGCACCAGCTCCGCGTACCCGTGCGCCGACAGCCAGTCCAGCGTCGTGGAGGCGCTGGAGGCGCCGTCCACGGACGGGGTGGAGATGATGATCAGCTGGTCGGCGAGGTCCAGCACGCCGCGCATCGCGCTGTAGAGCAGGCCGGTGCCCGAGTCGGTCAGGATGATCGGGTACTGCTTGCCCAGCACGTCGATCGCGCGCCGGTAGTCCTCGTCGTTGAACGTCGTCGACACGGCCGGGTCCACGTCGTTGGCGATGATCTCCAGACCGGAGGGCGCCTGCGAGGTGAACCGGCGGATGTCCATGTACGAGTTGAGGTACGGGATCGCCTGGACCAGGTCCCGGATGGTGGCCCCGGTCTCGCGGCGCACCCGGCGGCCGAGCGTGCCGGCGTCCGGGTTGGCGTCGATCGCCAGGATCTTGTCCTGCCGCTCGGTGGCCAGCGTCGAGCCCAGCGCGGTCGTCGTGGTCGTCTTGCCCACGCCGCCCTTGAGGGAGATGACCGCGATCCGGTAGCAGGAGAGCACCGGCGTGCGGATCAGCTCCAGCTTGCGCTGCCGCTCGGCCTCCTCCTTCTTGCTGCCGAACTTGAAGCGCGCGGCCCCGCCCGGGTTCCGGCTGGACTTGGCCTTCTGCTTGCCGCCCCGCAGCAGCCGGTCGGAGGACAGCTCGACGGCCGCCGTGTAGCCCAGCGGCGCCCCCGGCACGGACCGCTCGCGCTGGTCGTGGGTGACCGCCGAGGGCCAGGAGGCCCCGGCCCTGGGGTCCACCGGACCGGCGGGCGGCTGCGGCTGGCCGGGCTGACCCGGCTGCGGGAACCCGTAACCGCCCTGCGGGGCGGGGGAATCGGGCGCGGGCTGCTGCTGCGCCGGGTGCGGGAACCCGTAACCGCCCTGCGGCGCCGGGGAGTCGGGCGCCTGCGGCCCGGTCTGCCGGGGCAGCGGCGCGGGCAGGTTCGGCGTCGCGGGCGCGGGCACCGGCTGCCCCTGGTCGGCGGCGGCCGGGTGCGGGAAGCCGTAACCGCCCTGCGGCGCGGGGAAACCGGGCGCGGGGGCCGACTGCGGGTGCGCGGGCTGCTGGTGCGGGTGCTGCTGGTGGGGAGGCTGGGGCTGCTGCGGCGCGGGCTGCTGGTGCGCCGGGAGCGGGAAGCCGTGGCCCTGGCCCTCGGCCGCCAGGGGCGCGGGGGCCTGCGGCGGCAGCGGGGCGGGCAGCGCGGGCGGCGGCGCCGACTGGTCGGCGGACTGCTGCGGCGCGGGCCACTGGGGCGCGGGCGCCGGTGCGGCGGGCTGGAACGCGGGCGGCAGCGGCGGCAGTCCGGGACCGTCCTGCGCCGGGGCGGCGGGCGGCGGGTTCCAGGACTGCGCGGGCGGCGCGTCCTGCGGGACGGCGTCGGCCGGGGGAGCGTCAGCGGGCACCGCGTCGCGCACCGGCGCGTCCTCGGCGCCGGAGTCGTCGTCCGCGTCCGCGCGCACCGCCTGCCCGGAGTCCTCCTCGTCACCGGCTTCGGTGTTCGCCACAGCGTCCGCGTCCGCGTCGGTCTCCCGGGCGTCCTGCGGCGTACCGTCCCGCTCCTCGTCCGCGGGCTCCTCGTCCGCGTCCGCGTCGGCACCGGGCGCGATGGCGTCCGTACCGTCCGGCGCGGGGGCGTCCTCCGGCTCGGCGGCGGGCTCGGCGGCGGACCGTACGACGGCCTCCTCCGCCTGCGCGGCGGCCTCGGCCTCCGCTTCCGCCTTCGCGGCCGCCTCGCGCTCCGCGATCTCGGCCATCTCGCGCTTCAGGGCCGCGGGCGAGAACCGCATGGTGGCCCCGCTCTCCACGTCCCCGCCGCCGAACGGCTGCCCGGACTCCGCAGCCGCGCCCTGCTGGTCCGCGGCGGACACGGGCGCGGGGGAGACGGGCGCGGGCGGCTGCGGCGCCACGGGCGCGGGGGCCTGGGGGGCCACCGGGCCGGGGGCCTGCGGCGGCACCGGCAGCGGGGCCGCGGGGCCCGGCTGGGGCGGCGCGGGGGCCCAGTTGGGCTCGAAGCCGCTGCCCGCGGGCAGCCCGGGCACGGCCACGGGGGCCGCGCCCTGCGGCGGCGGGGGCGGGGTGAAACCGCCGGAGGCGCCGGGCGCCGCACCCGTACCCGCGCCCCCCGGGGCGTTCTGCGTGTACCAGGCGGGCGGCGTGTAGTCGATGGTGAACTCACCCGTCACGTCGGCGGGATCCGCGTCGGACTGATCGTCGACGGGAGGCTGGTTCCAGCCCCCGCGGATCTCGCCCCGATCGCTGTTCACGTTGCCTCCTGGATTGGTCGAACACTCTCCCCCATGGGACGCCCCGCACCTGCCGAGAGGTTCTTGGAGCGCCTCACCCACCCTAATCGTCAGGTGTGTCAATACGGCAGGGCCGCTCATCCCCCAACGGCTGTCCCGTACGTCACGCGGCATCCCCAAGTGACGTGCCTACGCCACAGAGTGAGGCGCCCGAGGGGTCAAAAACGTACATAGGCGTACGTATTCCAAGGCCGCGCGGAGCCTCAGTCCATCCGGCGGGCGCTCCCCAACAATCCGGTCTCGGCGTCGGTCGCCTGGGTCATCACGAACTGCCGGTCCCGCGGCGTGCACCACAGGGTCACGCCGTCGGCGAGCGTGGAGAGCGCCTCCACCTCGGAGCCGGGGAGGTTCATGATCCGGCCGATCTGCGCGGCCTCGTCCGGCGACACCCGCTGGACGCCCACCAGGGCGGACTTCTCCATCAGGCGCGGCGCGACCGGGCTGAGGAACGGCAGCAGGGTGACGACCGACTGCCAGGCGCCGGAGACCACCCGGCCGCGCGGCGGGCGCATCCCGCAGTCGCGGATCACCACCACCGGGCTGACCGCCGAGGCGCCCTGCGGCGGCACCCGGCCCACGTCGTGCAGCGTGACGCACGGCTGGCCGCCGCCCGCCGCCCGGGCCAGCGCCGTCCAGGCCGGGGACCGGCCGGTCTCCACGGCCACCCGGGCGCCGGTCGCGGCGGCCCGCAGGGCCAGCACCTGGGCGGTCCACAGGCCGCCGATCAGCGTCACCTCGTACGGGGTGGGGCGGTTGATGCCGAGCACCGCGGGCACGCTGTGCGCGTCGACGCCGATGACCACGCCGTCGTCGCCGACCGGCAGGGCCAGCGCGTCGAGCTGCTCCGGGGCGAGCGCGTGCCGGTCGCGGCGCGGGCCGATCAGGCCGAAGCCGACGCGCGGGCGGCCGCGGCGCCCGGTGGGCACCGGCGCGGCGGGGGAGGCGGGCACGGACATCAGCGGGTCCCCCCGAGCGGAAGCGTGGCGAGCATGCCGGGCAGCTGCTCGCGGTCCAGCCGGACCAGGCCGGTGCGCACGCCGCGGGCGGCGCGCTCCAGCTCGTGCCGGGCGGCCAGCAGTTCCTCGTCGCTGCGCCCGGTGATGCGCACGTGGCCCGTGAGGGTGACCTCCTGGCGGTCGCCGCCCAGCGTCAGGCTGAAGGTCGTGGCCAGCGCGGGCAGCGAGGTGAGCAGCGCCACCAGCTGCGGCAGCGCGGCGCCGCCCCCGCCCAGCTGCGGCCAGCGGCCCACCCAGTAGGTGGTGTGCCGGCGGTCGTCCACCCGCCAGGTGCGCGAGGTCTCCTCGGTGCGCCGCACCGGGGCCTGTGCCCGGCCCGCCTGCGCTATGGCCATCGGGCTGGCGCAGGTGGAGGTGGCGAACGCCTGGGTGAGCTCCTGCTCGGTGAGCACGGTGGCGCCGAACCCGGCCCCGGCGAGCCGGCTGGCCAGCTGGTCGGCGACGCGGGCCACGCACTTCTGGGCGCCCTTGAGGCCGCCGCCGCGCGCGGTGACCGCCTCCGGGCACAGCTCGGGGTCGAGCTTGAGCGCGACCCAGGTGACGCGGAGCGCGGGCGAGCCGGTGCGGGCCTGCAGCGGCGCGTAGTTGCGGGCGGCCACCGACTGCTCGGGCAGGTGCGGCGCGGGGGCGGGCTGGGTGTGCTGGACGACCTGCGCGGACTCCAGGCGGATCCCGTCGACCTCCAGGACGTCCCGGACCAGCGACAGCGGCAGCGGGCGCGCGGTGCGCTCGGGGCGCAGCGCGGTGCCCTCGGACTCCACCCGGACCACGGCCGTCAGGAACGTGCCGTCGCCGATCATGCCGACGGGGCGGCGGTCGCGGTCGCCGTGGGTGTAGGTGCGCAGCGCAGGGTCGCACTCCACGACCGGGGCGAGGCCCGGCTCCGTACCGGCGGGCACGGTCAGCGAGGCGGCGCGGCGGGTGCGGGCGCGCAGGGCCAGGACGGTGGCGAGCCACTCGGGCAGCGAGCGGCGGTGCCTGCGCACCACGGCGAGCAGCACGAGCAGTACGGAGACGGCCCCGGCCGGGACCAGCAGCAGCGGCTGCACCACCCAGGCCGTGAGCAGCAGCGCGACGGCCACCTCGATCAGGACGAGTTGTTGCAATCGGAACGATCCGAAACTTCCCGGACGTGCCTTCGGGCGGGGTGCGAAGGACCCCTGCGCGGTCGTCGACCGGTCGTCACCGGCGGCCGGCGCGGCCGGGCGGACGGCGGCCGCGCGCCGTGTGCGCGTGGCGGAAGCCATGATGGAGAATTCCCCCAATTCGTCCCGATCACCCTGGCCCGCCAGGGCATTGGCGGCTGGATCACCCTACCCGCCCCGTCACCGCCCGCGGACAGCAGGCATAGTAGGGGGCCGGTCCGAGGGCCGGGGCCCGGGGAGCCGCCATGCCCCCGTCCCCGCGCGCGACTGTGCCAGACGAAGATGGGGACTCATGGCTTCACGGCGGGACGAGCTCAACGCGTACACCTTTGCGAAGAAACGCACGGTGGCCGCTTTTCTCCAACCCTCTCCGAGCGGTACGGAGGAGGGCGCCCCGCGTCCGCTGCGCGCCGTACTGCCCAGCGTGATCGTCGCCGCCCTGGTGCTCGCGGGCTTCGGGGCCTGGGGCATGTTCAAGCCCAACGCGCCCAAGGGGTGGAACGAGCCCGGCGCCATGGTGATCGTCGGCAAGGACTCCACCACCCGCTACGTGGTGCTCGACACCGGCACCGGCAAGGACCGCAGGACCCTGCTGCACCCGGTGCTCAACCTGGCCTCGGCACGGCTGCTGCTCGACCCGCAGAAGTTCAAGGTGATCCAGGTCAGCGACTCCCTGCTGGACTCCGGCAAGCCGCCGCGCGGCCCGATCCTCGGCATCCCGTACGCCCCCGACCGGCTGCCGGGCGAGAAGGAGGCCGGGACGGCCAAGCGCTGGGCGGTGTGCGAGCAGCCCGGCGGCGGCAAGGGCGCCAGCGTGCAGAAGGCCGCGTTCGTCCTCGCCGACCGCGACTTCGGGCGCACCGAGGGGAAGAACCGGCTGACCGGCGGCCAGGTGATGTACGTCAAGGGGCAGGACGGCTCCCGCTTCCTGGTCGACGCGGGCGGCACCAAGTACGCGGTCGGCGGCTCCGGCCGGGACGCGATCCTGCTGACCAACGCGCTGGTCGGGCTGAACAAGGAGCCGCAGGCCGTCACCGACGACTGGCTGGCCACCCTGCACGACGGCAGCCCGGTGGGCTTCCCCGCGCTGCCCGGCACGGTCGGCGCGGCGGCGGGCGCGGGCGACGGCCTGAGCCGCACCGAGGACCGGGTCGGCATGGTCCTGCAGGCGCAGACCGGTACGGGCATGCAGCAGTACGTCGTGCTGCCGGGCAAGGTCCAGCCGGTGTCCGACTTCACCGCCTGGCTGCTGATCAACTCCCCGGCCACCAGCAAGCTCAACATGAACGGCGAGCCCACCACGGTCGACGCCGCCTCCTTCACCCCGGACTCCGGGGTCTTCGGTGCCGGGTACCGCTGGCCGGAGGAGAAGGCCGTGCAGGTCAACTCGACCGGCGGCGAGGGGACCAGGGACACCGTGTGCAGCGTGCTGCGCTCGGTGGACGACAAGGGCCGGGCCACCGTGTCGACCTGGGCGGGCTCCGCGTACCCGGCGGAGATCACCGCGGGCGGCACCAGCACCTACGTCACCCCGGGCAGCGGGCTGCTCTACACCCAGGTGCAGGGCCGCCAGACGCAGCCGGACGGCTCGCTGTTCCTGGTGACCGACACCGGCCTGCGCTACGCGGTGCAGGCCAACGGCGACAGCGACGCGGCCCGTTCCGACATCGGCGCCGGCGACCGGGGCGAGCAGCAGGACGGCCGCCCCGAGCCCAGCCAGGCGCAGATCCGGCTCGGCTACGAGAAGGTGACGCCGGCCCTGGTGCCCAAGACCTGGTCGGAGTTCCTCTCCAAGGGCCCGCGCCTGGACACCAACGCCGCCCGACAGCCGCAGGGTTCGTGATGCGCGCCCGTGCCACGGCGGCGCTGCTCGGCGCCGCGGCCCTGACGGCGCTGACCGCGCTGCCGGGCACCGCGGTGGCGGCCGGGCGGCCGGCCCCGGTGGGCCTGGACGGCAGCGGTGAGTGCACCTTCCCGATGAAGGAGCAGATCCAGGGGATCCCCTGGCCGCTGCAGCGCGTCCTGCTGGACGAGCTGTGGCAGGACACCAAGGGCAAGGGCGTGCGGGTCGCGGTGATCGACACCGGGGTCGACGACGTCAACCCGCAGCTGAAGGACGCGGTGGACGCCAAGGCCGGCAAGGACCTGCTCAAGCCCGACAAGGAGGGCGGCGACCCGCAGCGCGGGAAGACCGACGGCACCGTCGACCTGGTCGGGCACGGCACCAAGGTCGCCGGGATCATCGCCGCCCGGCCGCGCAAGGGCACCGGCTTCGTCGGGCTCGCGCCCGAGGCGACGATCGTGCCGGTGCGCCAGAACGACGAGAAGAACAGCGGCAAGTCGGACTCCATGGCCACCGCGATCGACCACGCGATCGCGCAGAAGGCCCGGGTCATCAACATCTCGCAGGACACCACGCAGCCGCTGTCCGCCTCCTCGGACCTGGGGCGCGCGGTGGCCAGGGCGGTCGCGGCGGACGTCGTGGTGGTCGCCTCGGCGGGCAACGACGGCATGGACGGCAAGCTGAAGAACACCTACCCGGCGGCCTTCGACGGGGTGCTCGCGGTGGCGTCCTCGGACCGCAACAACGAGCGGGCCGCGTTCTCCCAGGCGGGCACCTTCGTCGGGGTGGCCGCGCCCGGCGTGGACATCGTCTCCACGGTGCCCGGCGGCGGCCAGTGCACGGACAACGGCACCAGCTTCTCGGCGCCGTACGTCTCCGGGGTGGCCGCGCTGCTGCGCGCCAAGTACCCGAAGTGGACGGCGCGTCAGGTGGTGGCGCAGATCGAGCAGACGGCCGAGCGCAGCGTCAACGGCCACGACGACTACGTGGGCTGGGGCGTCGTCGACCCGGTGCGGGCGCTCGACGGCGACGCGGGACCGCCGGACGCACCCCGCCCCGACCGGGCCCCGGCCCGGGCCGAGGCACCCGAACCGGCGCACCTGGCGCTGTCGGAGACGGCCCAGGAGCGGCACGAGCGGTACGCGACGTACGCCGTCGGGATCGGCGCGGTCCTGGTCGCCGTGGTGGCCGGGACGGCCGTCGTGCTGAGGGACGGCGGGCGTGCCCGGGGCCAATGAGCTCCGCCTGCTTTGCAGTTGGAACTGTCGTATCTAGTGACTAGAGTGACCGGCGGGATCACGGGAGTGATCATTCACGGGGGCGGCGAAGCAGTCCTTCCGTCCGCCGCAAAGGAAGAAGGGGCAAGATGTCGAAGAAAGACCTGAATGTAACCAGTTCCGACCAGACTGATCTGGCGAATCGGATCCAGGGCTTCCACGACGAACTGCAGGCGCGCGTCACCTCCCTGAACAGCGTGGTGGACCGCATCCAGGCGGGCTGGCAGGGCGCTGCCAGCAAGGAGTACGACCGGGTGCAGAACGAGCTGAACCTGCGCCTGCGCAGCATGCGCGTCGAGCTGGTCAAGCTCGAGGAGATCATGCGGATGAGCGCCGACGGCTTCACGCAGCAGGAGGACGACCGGATCCGGTCCTTCCGGCAGATGGACGACACGGCCGGTGGCCAGAGCGCCATCCTCGGCATGGCCTGAGCGCGGCCCCGCGCCACGCCCACCGCTGACCTTCCGCTGAACTTCCGCGACCAGGAGCAGATGACATGACGACTGCCGTCAACTACGACACCGTCACCCAGGCGGCGATCGACGTCCGCAAGACGTCCACGGACCTCAACACCAAGCTGGGCGACCTGATGCGCGAGGTCAACCGCGTCGCCGGCGCCTGGGACGGTGAGGCCAAGACCGCCTACGCCGAGATCCAGAGCCGCCTCACCAAGGACCAGACGAAGCTCAACGAGTCGCTGGGCCAGATCGCCCGCCTGCTCGACGAGTCCGTGATCGGCTACCAGGACACCGACAAGGGCAACGCCGCCCGCTTCCGCATGATGATGTGAGACGGCGTACGTGACGCGGGGGCCGCCCGGTCGACCGGGCGGCCCCCGCGTCGTCTCACGTGAGGTCGAACTCCCCGTCCCTGGCCCCCAGGACGAACGCGCGCCACTCGGCCTCCGTGTAGCGCAGCACCGTCCCCGGGTCGACCGAGGAGCGCATCGCGACGGCCCCGCCCGGCAGGTGCGCGATCTCCACCCGCTCCTCGTCGGGGCTGGTCCCCGGCGCGCCCTGCCACTCCACCCCGGAGATGTCCAGGGCGTAGAGCTCCGTCTTCTGCCGTTCCCTGTCGTCCGCGTCGGCCATGGCACGATCCCTTCCCCGGTGCTGTGAACGAGCCTGCCCGCCACCCTACTTGGCCCGGTCAGCCCCGGCGGCCCGATCACCCGTGCGGGTGATCAACCCCCGGAAACGGCCCCGGCGGGCGTCGTCACGGCCATCGGGTCAGCGGCCCTGCACCGCGGCCCGCACGTCGGGGACCGGGATCCGCACCGACACCCGGCTGCCCGGGTTCAGCTTGAGCAGCAGGTCGTCCGGGAGCAGCCGCAGCAGGTCCGCGCAGGCCACCTCGCGCAGGCCGGGCACGGTGGCGGGCGCGTGCGCCGGGTCGGTGAGCACCGGCACGAAGCGGCCCTGCTCGTCGGTGTAGACCGCGAGGTCCGGGCCCTCCTGGGGCAGGTACACGGTCGCCGTGGCCAGCGCCCGCACCACGTTGGCCTCCGGACCGTGGCCGGTGGCCGCCAGCTGCAGCGCCGCGTCCACCGCGTCGGTGGGCCGGGGCAGCCCGAGCGTCACCGGCGAGGGGCGGTAGTCGGGGTTGTGCCGGAACGGGCCCGGCTCGCCCCGGTCGTCGACCTGCCAGGCCCCGGCGATCGCGAACGGCGGGACCTCACCGGCCGGGTCGTACATCGGGTCGATCGAGTACAGCCAGGTCCCCGGCGCCTGCCGGGCCCGGGCCCGCAGCTCCTCGGTGAGCGGCGGCTCGGGCCGCGCCCCCTCCGGGGACGGCTCCCGCCGCGCCTCGGGCGCCGGCTGCGACGGTGCCCGGTCCGGCGTGCGGGGCGGGCCCCCCACCAGGGCCGCGTACGCCGCGTCCTGCTCGGCCAGCGGCAGCACGTCCTCCACGGGCGCGTCCGCGAACAGGCTCACCATGGAGTCCGCGTCGGCCGGCTCGCCCGGGCGCAGCACGTACGCCAGGTCCGTGCCGCTGCCCGCCACCATCCCGCTCTGGCGCACGTCGGGCCGTGCGCCGTTCACCGAGAGGAGCCAGCCCGACCCCTCCAACTGGCCGCGCACGTCGCGCAGCGCGGCCTGCAGGTCGCGGGCCAGCGCCCGGGCCGTGCCCCACGGCCCGGTGGCCTGCACGCCGTACGGCCCGCGGTCCGACTCCGTCCACCACCGCACCGCGCAGCGCGCCCGCTCCGTGCCGCGCACCGCCGTGACGTCGTCCCTGCTGCCCAGCAGCCGTTCGTTCATTGTGTCCATCCTGGGGGTAGCAGGCTCGTCGGGGGTGAGGGAGGTGCCGCCGCGCCCGGGGGAGCGGCGTGCGGGCTGTAGTGCGGATTGGGGATGTACCGGGTGGTGCCGTCGGGCAGCTGCTCGGTGACGCCCTTGATGTTCTCGGTGCGCACACCGCCCGGGAACGCGATCTCCTTCTCGTTGGCGAAGATGTTGTCCGGGATCGACTTGTTGACGTCGATGCCGCCCGGCGCGTCTACGTCGTACCGGTACCTGGTGCTCCACCCCAGGTCCGGGTCGCGGGTGGTGCCGACGTACACGGACTGCTCGTTGTGCCGGACGTAGCCGTCCAGGTCCGTGTTGTGGTTGTTCCACGGCTTGAAGCCGTCGCGGAAGATCTCGTCCGGGGGACGGTTGTCGTTGCGCCACAGCGGCTCGTCCGTGGTGCGCCACTGCGCGTGGTCGGGGATCTTCGACACGTCCACCGACCGGTCGGCCGCCGCGTGCAGCTTGTCGTGGACCGTCGGCGGATGGCTGGGCATGTCCGGCACCCGCTGGCCCGGCAGGTCGTGCGCGCCGCGCCGGGCCGCGCCCTCGACGGCCGCCTCGGCGCCCTCCTTGGTCGCCAGCCGGACGCCCGTGCGCACCGTGCCCATCCCCTTCGTGCCGATCAGCTCGGGCAGCAGCCGGCCCAGGCCCTCGCTGGGGTCCTTCTTGAAGGAGTCGATGAGCGCGCCCGGGATGCGCTCCGGGTGCGCGGCGGTGGAGACCAGGCCCGCCAGCGTCATGTTGACGTTCTGCATGTACTGCGCGGGGTGCGTCAGGTTGTACGGGTCCATCGGGTTCAGGCCCCGGGCGAAGTTCACGATGCCCGCCGTGCCCTTGACCACGCCGCCGACCACGTGCGCCGTCTCGACCTGCAGCGCGCCGTACCCGTCCAGCGCCGTCGAGGCCAGCCGGTTCGAGGCCGGCGGCTCCTTCGGCGCGTGCGCCATCGCCTTCTCCACGGCCTGCTGCGCGGTGCGCGCCGCGTCGTCGCGCTGGCGCCGGGCTTCCTTGAGGACCTCCTGGGCGTGGTCCCGGTCCGCCTTGCCCGGGTCGCTGAACGGCTCCGGCTTCGGCCCGGGGTCGCGGTCGGACTTCAGCGCCGCGTTGTAGGCGTCGACCTTCTTGTTGTACGCGCCCACCGCGTCCTCGGACGCCTTCTTGCCCTTCTTGTACAGCGCCACGGCCTCCTTGGCCCGGCCCTGCGCCCAGGTCACCGTCTCGGCGTACGACGTCAGCGCCTTGCCCGCGTCCTCGCAGGCGTCCGCCGCGTGCAGCCACTGCGGCGGGTGCATCGCGAACTTCTCCCGGAAGGCGTCGGCGCTCGCGCCCTTCCAGTGCGCCGAGTCCAGGCTCCGCATGCCGCCGCCGACCTTGTCGAAGGCCGCCCCGAAGTCCTTCAGGTGGCCCGCCACCTCGCGGATGCGCTCGGGCTTGCCGTGCACCAGCTCATCGGGCTCCTCGGTCTGCCCGAGCTGCTGCTCCTTGACGGAGGCGCCCAGTGAGGAGGCGGTGTCGTCGCCCCAGTCCTCGACCTTGTCGGCCCAGTCGTCGGCGCCCACGTACTCCAGGCCGTCGCCGATCCGGTCCGTCGTCCAGTCGATGCCCTCGCCCAGGGCCTTCTTCCCGGCGTCGATGCCGTCCTCGACCTTGTCCAGGCCCTTGTCCAGGAGGTCCTTGCCGCCGCTGAGCCAGTCGCCCACCCCCATCAGCGCGGACCCCCGCCCTGCTGCTCCGCGGCCTTGGCGCGCTCCTCGGGCGAGGGGCCGAACGTGTCGCGCATCCGGTCGTCCACGTCGTCGCGCAGCCCGGCCGCGTCGATGATCGCGGTGCCCGCGCCGGTGGCGGTGCTGACGTCCCAGGCGGTGTCCTTCCACGCCTGGAGCGAGTTCTGCCGCGCGGTCTCGAAGGACCCGGCGCTGTAGTCCGCGTCGCGGATGTGGGTGAAGGTGTTGCTGGACAGCACCTGGCCCCAGTCCTTGGACGTGATCTCGTCCTCGGTGGCGTACGGATTGCCCATCGCCGAGTTGGTGAGCACCTTGAAGCTGCCCTCCAGGTACTGCTCCTGCTCGTGGAAGACACCGGCCGACAGGCCGACCTGGAGCGCGAACACGTTGCCCTGCTGCACCAGCGCGCGCACCCCCCACTCCCAGCGCTCGCAGTACGACTTCAGCGTCGACGTCAGACCGTCGTGCCCGGTCTCCATCCCGGACAGCTGCAGGTCGGAGAAGCCCCGGCCCATGCTGGCCTCGCCGACCATCCCGAGCTCCTTGAGCTCGCCCAGCGCCCCGTTGATGCCCTGGGTGATCTGCCCCAGGGCCTCCTTGGACGCCGCGAGATCCGGATCCGTCACCGTGCTCCCCCTCCAGCGTTCTCCACGTCGACCGCCGCGCGGTCGGGCACGATGCCCCGCACCGGCGGGAAGACGGCCCCGTCCGGGCCCGCCGCGTCCAGCGCCACCCCGCACGGGAACTCCACGGCGGGCACCACCTCGTCCAGCAGCCGCGCGCCCAGCACCCGGCGGTAGGGCCACTCCCGCTCGCCGTCGCCGCGCGCCTCGGCGAACCGCGCCAGCTCCGGCTCGCCGGAGAACGCGCAGATCCAGGAGATCCCGCCCAGGTCCTCCGTCCACAGCCCGCCCGCCTCGTCGAGCGGGACCAGGACCGCCAGCGAGCGGAAGCGGGCGAGCCGTTCCAGGACGGCCTCGCGGGCCTCCTCGACGGCGTCGGGCGCGAGCGCGGGCTCGGGGGGAGCCGGGGCCGGGCCGCCGCCGCTCACGCGCGCGGTGGCATCGCCCCTGACCTGCCCCCACAGGTCGTCGAAACTCATGTGCCGTGCCTTTTCTGTGGGTGTGCTTCCGGTGGACCGTGCGGTACGTCAGTGCTGCTCGGGCAGCCAGCCCAGCTGGACCAGCGGCGCCCCCCGCTTGCGGGAGACGAAGGTGCCGCGGCCCGGCGGCATCGGACGGGCCCGGACGTTGCCCAGGATGTCGCCCTCGCCCGGGTCGCCGGAGAGGACCACGCCCTGCGCGCCCAGCTCCTTGATCCGCTGCAGGAACGACTCGTACATGCCCCGCGAGGCACCGGCGGCGCTGCGCGCCACGATGAAGCGGATGCCGACGTCCCGGGCGAAGGGCAGGTTCTCGACCAGGACCTGGAGCGGGTTGGCGGAGTTGGTGGACACCAGCTCGTAGTCGTCGATGATGACGAACAGCTGGGGCCCGCTCCACCAGCTGCGGTCGCGCAGCTGCTGCGGGGTGATGTCCGGCTTCGGGGCGCGCTTGGTCATCACCGTGTTGATGGCGTCCATGTGCATCTGCATGGCCGACGCCATCGGCGCGTACTCCAGCAGGTGCGAGGACGGCACCGCCTCCAGCATGGTGCGGCGGTAGTCGCCGACCACGATGCGCGCCTCGTCGGGCGTGTAGCGCTCGGCGATCTGCTTGGCGATCAGGCGCAGCAGCGCCGTCTTGCCCGACTCGCTCTCGCCGAACACCAGGAAGAACGGGTCCGTCTCGAAGTCGACGAACACCGGCTCCAGATTGGTCTCGTCGATGCCGATCGCCACGCCGTACCGCGGGAACTCGAAGCCCTTGGGCAGCTGGTCCGCCGGCAGCTTGCGCGGCAGCAGCCGCACGCCCGGCGCGGCCGGACCGCTCCAGGCGTCCGCGACCGCCGCGACGAACGCGGCCGTGCCCTCGGAGAGGTCCTCGGCCGAGCTGGAGGAGTCGACCCGCGGCAGCGCCCCCATGAAGTGCAGCTTCTCGGGGACCTGGCCGCGGCCGGGCACCCCGGTGGGCACGTTGGCCGCGACCTTGCGGTCGAACTCGGAGTCCATGACGTCGCCCAGGCGCAGCTCCAGGCGGCCGAGCACCTGGTCCTTCAGGGCCGCCCGGACCTCCATGTAGCGGGCCGCGGTCAGCACCACGTGCACGCCGTAGCCCAGGCCGCGCGCGGCGATGTCGGAGACGACCGGTTCGAGCATCTCGTACTCGTTGCGGAAGCCGCCCCAGCCGTCGATCACCAGGAACACGTCGCCCCAGGCCTCGCCCGGCAGCTCGCCGGCCGCCCGGCGGCGCCGGTAGGTGGACACCGAGTCGATGCCGTTGGCCCGGAAGAACTCCTCGCGCCGGTTGAGCACGCCCAGCACCTCGGCCACCGTGCGGCGCACCCGCTCCGGGTCCAGCCGGGACGCCACCCCGCCCACGTGCGGCAGCCCGGCGATCGCGGACAGGCCGCCACCGCCGAAGTCCAGCGCGTAGAACTGCACCTCGTGCGGGGTGTGGGTGAGCGCGAACGACGAGATCAGCGCGCGCATCAGGGTCGACTTGCCGGACTGCGGGCCGCCGACCACCATCATGTGGCCCGCCGCCCCCGAGAAGTCCCGGTACAGCACCTCGCGGCGCTGCTCGAAGGGCTTGTCGATCAGGCCGAGCGGCACCACGAGCCCGCCGGGGCGGGTGTACTCGGTCGCGGTCAGGCCCCGCTCCGCCGTCGGCGCCAGGCCCGGCAGCAGCTGGTCCAGGGTGGGCGCGCGGTCCAGCGGCGGCAGCCACACCTGGTGCGCGGGCACGCCCTGCCCCTCCAGCCGGCGCACGATCACGTCCAGCACGGTGTCCGCCAGCGCGTCGTCCGCCTCGTCCCGGCCCGCCGTCAGGTACGCCGGGTCGGGCGCCGCGTACACCACGGGCACCGGGGCCGCGGTGAAGACCGCGGGGCGCCGCTCCACCGGCATCCGGCCGCCGTCCAGGACCGGGCCGCCGGTGCGGTACGTACCGGAGACGTACGCCGCCTTGAAGCGGGTCATCTCCTCGGTGCCGAACTTCAGGTAGCCCGAGCCCGGCACGGACGGCAGGTGGTAGGCGTCGGGCACGCCGATCGCGGTGCGCGACTCCGCCGCCGAGAACGTCCGCAGGCCGATCCGGTACGAGAGGTAGGTGTCCAGGCCGCGCAGCTTGCCCTCCTCCAGGCGCTGCGAGGCCAGCAGCAGGTGCACGCCCAGCGAGCGGCCGATCCGGCCGATCTGGATGAACATGTCGATGAAGTCGGGCTTGGCGGTCAGCAGCTCGGAGAACTCGTCGAGCACCAGCACCAGCGAGGCCAGCGGCTCCAGCGGGGCGCCCGCCGCGCGCGCCTTCTCGTAGTCGTGGATGTTGGCGTAGTTGCCCGCCCGGTGCAGCAGCTCCTGGCGCCGCTGGAGCTCGCCGCGGATCGCGTCGCCCATCCGGTCCACCAGCGTCAGGTCGTCCGACAGGTTGGTGATCACGGCCGCCACGTGCGGCATCTGCGACATCCCGGCGAACGTCGCACCGCCCTTGAAGTCGGCGAGCACGAAGTTCAGCGTCTCCGAGGAGTGCGTCACCGCCAGGCCCAGCACCAGGGTGCGCAGCAGCTCCGACTTGCCCGAGCCGGTCGCGCCCACGCACAGGCCGTGCGGGCCCATGCCCTCCTGCGCGGCCTCCTTCAGGTCCAGCATCACCGGCTGGCCGTCCTCGCCCACGCCGATCGGCACCCGCAGCCGCTCCGCCGTCGAGCGCGGCCGCCAGGTGCGGGCCACGTCCACCCCGGCCGCGTCGCCCAGGTTCAGCAGGTCGGTGAAGTCCAGGTTCGCGAGGAGCGGCTCGTCGTCGTCCCCGCCGCCCGTCCGCAGCGGCGCCAGCTGGCGGGCCAGCGCCTCGGCGGCCGGCAGCGAGATCCCGTCGGGCACGCCCTCGTACCCGAAGCCGCCGCCCGACTGCAGCCACAGCCGCCCCGGCCGCACGACCACCGACAGACCGCCGCGCGGCTCGTCCAGCTCACCGGGGACCACCTCCACGATGGTCACGCCCTGCAGCCCCTCGGGCGCCGCGAACAGCGAGTCCGGCGGCACCATCCCGCCGTCCAGCACCACCACCACGTGCGGCTGGTCCAGGACCGGCTGGTTCTCCCGGGAGAACCTGGGCCGCCCGTCCAGGCGCGAGCGCAGCAGGTCCTCCAGCTCGGCCAGGTCGTCGCCGAACAGCCGCCGGCTCCCGGCCCCGTCCACCTGGCCCGGCACCTGGGCGTGCGGCAGCCACTTGGTCCAGTCCCAGCGCGGCACCGCGCCCGGCGCCGCCACCACGGCCAGCAGCAGGTCGTCGGGGGAGTGCAGGGTCACCAGCTGGGCCACCAGCGCCCGGGCCGCCGACTGTGCCGCCTCGGCCTCACCGGAGACCGTCACGTGGTAGAAGGCCCGCATCGACACGGCCATCGGCAGCCCGTCCAGCTGGCCGTGCACGGCCAGGAACCGCTGCATCGCGCCCGCGCACAGCGGCTCCAGCTCGTCCACCGGCGCGGTGTCCGGCGCCACCAGCGGCGTCGCCAGCTGCTGCGCGCCCAGGCCGATCCGCGCCTGCCCGAAGTCGTGGTCGCCGACCCGGCGCTCCCACAGCCGCGAGCCCTCCGCGACCACCGACCACAGCTGCTCGGGCGAGGGGTGCAGATAGAGCTGGGCGTCGCGCTGGCGGCGGGCGGTGCGGCGCACCGTGCGCCGCGTCTGCGCGAGGTATTTGAGGTAGTCGCGCCGGACATCGGCCATTTGCCCCTGCGTACCGCGACGGAACCGGACGATCTGCGCGATCACCATCGCGACCGTCGACACCAGCATCAGAACGCCCATGATCCGCATGAAGGGCGCGGCGCCCGGCATGAAGAAGAAGACCACCGACGAGCCCATGCCGAGCATCGGCAGGAACTGCATCACCAGGCTCTCCTGCTCGCCCCGCGGCAGCTCGGGAGGCGACTCCAGCCGCAGCTCCTCGGCGGGGACTTCCGGCGGCAGGGACCGCGGCGGGCGTTTGACGACGATCTGGCTCACCGGAACATCAATCCCTCGTGGTCGACGGAGGACGGCTGGCAGGCCCGCACCGGCGCCCCCGTGGCGCACGGCTCCCTCCGCGCGACGGTGATCCTACTTGCAGGTCCCTGTCACCCCTGCCGGTAGGGTGACGCGCGCACCGTGCGCAACCGCGAATCAGGGGGTCCAGACTCGTGAGCCAGACCGCAGCGACCGGCTTCTGCCGCGTCACCGTCGTGGCACCCGACAGCCGCATCGACGTCGCCCTGCCGGAGGACATCGCCGTCGCCGACGTCTACCCGGAGATCCTGCGGCTGACCGGCCAGGCCCAGGCGGCCGGCACCCCCACCGGCTACCACCTGGTCCGCCGGGACGGCACGGTCCTCGACGGCGCCCGCAGCCTGGCCGCCCAGCAGGTCCTGGACGGCGAGCTGCTCTCCCTGCGCCCCTTCGCCGAGTCGCTGCCCCCGGCCGTCTTCGACGACGTCTCGGACGCCGTCGCCTCCGCCGTCACCCGCGACCGCCACCTGTGGAGCGAGGACCTGCTGCGCGGCGCGGGACTGGCCGGCGGGGTGCTGCTGCTGGTCCTGATGGGCTTCGTGCTGTGGTTCGCCGACCCGGTCCGCCACGACATGCACGGCCTGCCCGGCGTCATCGCGGGCGCCGCCGGACTGCTGCTGACCGCGTTCGCCGGGGTGCGCGCCCGGGTGTACGGGGACCGGGGCACCGCCGTCGCCCTGGGCCTGGGCGCCCTGCCGCTGCTGCTCATCGCCGGCTCCGGGATCATCGGCCCGGACGCCGGGCAGGGCCCGGGCAAGCTCCAGTTCCTGCTCGGCTGCGTCACCGTGCTGGTCGCCTCGGTCGCCCTGGTCGCGCTCACCCCCAGCGGTGACGCCCCCTTCGTCGCCGCCACCTTCCTCGCCGTCACCGGCACCCTGGCCACCTTCACGGCCATCCTCACCGAGGCGTCCGCCACCGCCACCGCCTCGGTGTGCGCCCCGGCCGCCATCGGCCTGGTCGCCTTCCTGCCCGGCCTGTCCGCCCGCTTCGCCCGCCTCCCCATCGGCTACGCCTCGCCGCGCAGCGCCGCCGACTCCTTCGACGAGCACGGCGAGGGCCCCGAAGGCCCCGCCACGAGCGGCGACGACCGGCCCGTGGACGCCGAGCGCATCGCCCTGCAGGCCCGCCGGGGCCACGAGATGCTGCTCGGCCTGGTCGGCGGCTGCGCGGCCGTCGTGGTCGGCTCCGCCGCCGTCCTCGGCTTCTCCGACGACGTCTGGGGCCAGCTCCTGGCCCTCGCCGCCGGCCTGGCGATGCTGCTGCGCGCCCGGCTGTTCCGCTACACCGCCCAGGTCGCCTGCGTCCTGGTGGCCGGCCTGGCCGCCGTCGCCCTGCTGGTCCTCGGCCTCTCCCTGAACCCGCCCCTGGACCTGGTCCGCGAGCTGCTGCTGTACGGCGACCGGGGCGCCCTGGACGTCCGTACCACCTGGCTGGCCGCCGCCGTCGCCGCCGGCGCCGCGCTGCTCACCGCGATCGGCCTGGTCATCCCGCGCAAGGGCCTCTCGCCCTTCTGGGGCCGCCTGCTCGACCTGGCCGAGGGCGCCGTGCTGCTCTCCCTGGTCCCGCTCTGCCTGGCCGTCCTGGACGTCTACGCCTCGGCCCGCGCCCTGACCAGCAGCTGATCCCCGGCCCGCGCCCGGCCGGTCCGCCCGTCAGGACCACCCGGACGGACTGGTAGGCTGTCCTTCGGCCGTTTGTGTACGCGCCCCCGGATCCGCCCCCGCGGCGAGCTGGGAGCTGCGCCCATCGCGCCTTCGCCTCCGAGTCACGGAAGCTCCCCTGAGACCAAGACCAGGGGCACTCGTGGGCGCATCGAACACCCTGAGGAGTACGCGTGCCGCTCGACGCCGCTACGAAGAAGCAGCTCATTTCCGAGTTCGGTCAGAAGGAGGGCGACACCGGCTCCCCCGAGGTCCAGGTCGCCATGCTGTCGCGCCGGATCTCGGACCTGACCGAGCACCTCAAGACCCACAAGCACGACCACCACTCCCGTCGTGGTCTGCTCATCCTGGTCGGTCAGCGCCGCCGCCTGCTGCAGTACCTGGCCAAGAAGGACATCCAGCGCTTCCGTGCGCTGGTCGACCGCCTGGGCATCCGCCGCGGTGCGGCCGGCGGCGCCAAGTAAGCAGCGGTGAAGGGAGCGGTTCCCACTCTTGAGGGGGCCGCTCCCTTTGCTGTACGTGCGCGTTGTCACCCGCTGTTTGTAATCTGGTGAGGACGAGCACCACTCTTTCCAGGAGAGGCGCACCCAGCCGCCGCCGGTCCTCGGTAGTGGCCCCCGGGATCACCCCGGGTGCTTCGATCGAAGACCGGCCCGCACACGAGGCGCGCTCCTCCGCCCCGCTCCCCGGCCACACGGGCCCCGGAGCGAGAAGACGACACGTAGGAGAAACCGCTAGTGGAGAACGAGACCCACTACGCCGAGGCCGTCATCGACAACGGCTCCTTCGGCACCCGCACCATCCGCTTCGAGACGGGCCGCCTGGCCAAGCAGGCCGCCGGCTCCGCCGTGGCGTACCTGGACGACGACACCATGGTGCTGTCGGCCACCACCGCGTCCAAGCACCCCAAGGACCAGCTGGACTTCTTCCCCCTCACGGTCGACGTCGAGGAGCGGATGTACGCCGCGGGCAAGATCCCCGGCTCCTTCTTCCGCCGTGAGGGCCGGCCCTCCGAGGACGCGATCCTCACCTGCCGCCTGATCGACCGGCCGCTGCGCCCCTCCTTCAAGAAGGGCCTGCGCAACGAGATCCAGATCGTCGAGACGATCATGGCGCTCAACCCCGACCACCTGTACGACGTGGTCGCCATCAACGCCGCCTCCTGCTCCACGCAGCTGGCCGGCCTGCCCTTCTCCGGCCCGATCGGCGGCACCCGCGTCGCGCTGATCAACGGCCAGTGGGTGGCCTTCCCGACCCACACCGAGCTCGAGGACGCCGTCTTCGACATGGTGGTCGCGGGCCGCGTCCTGGAGGACGGCGACGTCGCGATCATGATGGTCGAGGCCGAGGCCACCGAGAAGACGATCGAGCTCGTCAAGGGCGGCGCCGAGGCGCCGACCGAGGAGGTCGTCGCCGCCGGTCTCGAGGCCGCGAAGCCCTTCATCAAGGTCCTCTGCAAGGCCCAGGCCGACCTCGCCGCCAAGGCCGCCAAGCCGACCGGCGACTTCCCGGTCTTCCTGGAGTACCAGGACGACGTGCTGGAGGCGCTCGCCGCCGCCGTCACGCCGGAGCTGACTCAGGCGCTGACCATCGCGGGCAAGCAGGACCGCGAGGCCGAGCTGGACCGCGTCAAGGGCCTGGCCGCCGAGAAGCTGCTCCCGAAGTTCGAGGGCCGCGAGAAGGAGATCTCCGCCGCGTACCGCTCGCTGACCAAGTCCCTGGTCCGCGAGCGCGTCATCAAGGAGAAGAAGCGCATCGACGGCCGCGGCGTCACGGACATCCGTACGCTCGCCGCCGAGGTCGAGGCCATCCCGCGCGTGCACGGCTCCGCCCTGTTCGAGCGTGGCGAGACCCAGATCCTGGGCGTCACCACGCTGAACATGCTGCGCATGGAGCAGCAGCTGGACACCCTCTCCCCGGTGACCCGCAAGCGCTACATGCACAACTACAACTTCCCGCCGTACTCCGTCGGCGAGACCGGCCGCGTGGGCTCGCCCAAGCGCCGCGAGATCGGCCACGGCGCCCTCGCCGAGCGCGCCATCGTGCCGGTGCTGCCGACCCGCGAGGAGTTCCCCTACGCGATCCGCCAGGTGTCCGAGGCCCTCGGCTCCAACGGCTCGACGTCGATGGGCTCGGTCTGCGCCTCCACCATGTCGCTGCTGAACGCCGGTGTGCCGCTGAAGGCCCCCGTCGCCGGCATCGCCATGGGCCTGATCTCCGAGGAGATCGACGGCAAGACGCATTACGTCGCCCTCACCGACATCCTCGGTGCGGAGGACGCCTTCGGCGACATGGACTTCAAGGTCGCCGGCACCAAGGAGTTCGTCACCGCCCTCCAGCTCGACACCAAGCTGGACGGCATCCCGGCCTCCGTCCTGGCCGCGGCCCTCAAGCAGGCCCGCGACGCGCGCTTCCACATCCTCGACGTGATGATGGAGGCCATCGACACGCCGGACGAGATGTCCCCGAACGCCCCGCGGATCATCACCGTCAAGATCCCCGTGGACAAGATCGGCGAGGTCATCGGCCCCAAGGGCAAGATGATCAACCAGATCCAGGAGGACACCGGCGCCGAGATCACGATCGAGGACGACGGCACCATCTACATCGGTGCCGCCGACGGCCCGGCCGCCGAGGCCGCCCGCGCCACGATCAACGGCATCGCCAACCCGACCATGCCGGAGGTCGGCGAGCGCTACCTGGGCACGGTCGTCAAGACCACGACCTTCGGCGCGTTCGTCTCGCTGCTCCCGGGCAAGGACGGCCTGCTGCACATCTCGCAGATCCGCAAGCTCGCCGGTGGCAAGCGCGTGGAGAACGTCGAGGACGTGCTCGCGGTCGGCTCCAAGGTCCAGGTCGAGATCGCCGAGATCGACCAGCGCGGCAAGCTCTCGCTGATCCCCGTGGTCGCCGAGGACGAGGCCGCCGAGGGCGAGAAGGACGACGCCGCCAAGTGACGTCCCGTAGTTCCCGCGCGACGGCCCGCACCTCCTCGGAGGCGCGGGCCGTCGCCCGTACCCAAACGCTCCTCAAGGGCAGGGACGGCATCGGCACCGTCCGCAGGACCACCCTCCCGGGCGGCCTGCGCGTCGTGACCGAGACCCTGCCCTCCGTCCGCTCCGCGACCTTCGGCATCTGGGCCAACGTCGGCTCCCGCGACGAGACCCCGACGCTGAACGGCGCCACCCACTACCTGGAGCACCTGCTCTTCAAGGGCACCAAGCGGCGCAGCGCGCTCGACATCTCCGCCGCCCTCGACGCGGTCGGCGGCGAGATGAACGCCTTCACCGCCAAGGAGTACACGTGCTACTACGCGCGCGTGCTCGACACCGACCTGCCGCTGGCCATCGACGTGGTCTGCGACATGCTCACCGGCTCCCTGATCCTCGACGAGGACGTCGACGCCGAGCGCGGCGTGATCCTCGAGGAGATCGCCATGACGGAGGACGACCCGGGCGACTGCGTGCACGACCTGTTCGCGCACACCATGCTCGGCGACACCCCGCTGGGCCGCCCGGTCCTGGGCACGGTCGACACCATCAACGCCCTCGACCGCGGCCGGATCGCCCGCTTCTACAAGAAGCACTACGACCCCACCCACCTGGTCGTCGCCGCCGCGGGCAACGTCGACCACGCCACGGTGGTGCGCCAGGTCCGCCGCGCCTTCGAGCGCGCCGGGGCCCTGGGCCGCACCGACGCCGTCCCGGTCGGCCCCCGCACCGGCACGCGCACCCTGCGCACGGCGGGCCGGGTGGAGCTGCTGAACCGCAAGACCGAGCAGGCCCACGTGGTCCTCGGCATGCCGGGCCTGCCCCGCACCGACGAGAACCGCTGGGCGCTGGGCGTGCTCAACACCGCACTGGGCGGCGGGATGTCCTCCCGGCTGTTCCAGGAGGTGCGCGAGAAGCGCGGCCTGGCCTACAGCGTCTACTCGTACACCTCGGGCTTCGCCGACTGCGGCCTGTTCGGCGTGTACGCGGGCTGCCGCCCGAACCAGGTGCACGACGTGCTGAAGATCTGCCGCGACGAACTGGACCGCGTCGCCTCGGACGGCCTCACCGACGAGGAGATCGGCCGCGCGATCGGGCAGCTCTCCGGCTCCACGGTGCTGGGCCTCGAGGACACCGGCGCGCTGATGAACCGGATCGGCAAGAGCGAGCTGTGCTGGGGCGCCCAGATGTCGGTCGACGACATGCTGGCCCGGATCGCGGCGGTCACCCCGGACGACGTCCGGGCGGTCGCGGCGGACCTCCTCGGACACCGCCCGTCCCTGTCGGTCATCGGCCCGCTGAAGGACAAGCAGGCCGACCGCCTCCACGAAGCGGTCGCCTAGAACGCCTTCGCGCACCTTCGCGCACAACCTAAGGAAGAGCTGATGAGCAAGCTGCGTGTGGCGGTCCTCGGTGCGAAGGGCCGCATCGGCTCCGAGGCCGTCAGGGCCGTGGAGTCCGCCGACGACATGGAACTGGTCGCGGCGCTGGGCCGGGGCGACGACCTCGAGGTGCTCGGCGCGGCGCGCGCCGACGTCGCGATCGAGCTGACCACCCCGGACTCGGTGATGGCCAACCTCGACTACTGCCTGCACCACGGCATCCACGCCGTGGTCGGCACCACGGGCTGGACCGAGGACCGCCTCGCGCAGCTGAACACCTGGCTGGAGGAGTCGCCGGAGACCGGCGTCCTGATCGCCCCGAACTTCTCCATCGGCGCCGTGCTGACGATGCTGTTCGCGCAGATCGCCGCGCCGTACTTCGAGTCGGTCGAGGTGGTCGAGCTGCACCACCCGAACAAGGTGGACGCCCCCTCCGGCACCGCCGCCCGCACCGCCCAGCTGATCGCCCGGGCCCGCGCCGAGGCGGGCGTCGGCCCGGCCCCGGACGCCACCGCCAAGGCCCTCGACGGCGCCCGCGGCGCCGACGTCGACGGCATCCCGGTGCACGCGATCCGGCTGCGCGGCCTGCTCGCCCACCAGGAGGTGCTGCTGGGCGGCGAGGGGGAGACCCTGACGGTGCGCCACGACTCGCTGCACCACAGCAGCTTCATGCCGGGCATCCTGCTCGGCACCCGCCGGGTGGTGGACACCCCGGGGCTGACCTTCGGCCTCGAACACTTCCTGGACCTGAACTGACGGCCATGCGCGCGAAGATCACGTACTTCATCACGGCCGCCGTCCTGGTCTTCTACTTCGTCCTGGTCGGCAGCCGGGGCGTCCTGCTCATCAAGCACGGCACGCCCCTGACGGTCACCTTCGGCCTCGCGGTGCTCGTCCTGCCGCTCATCGGCATCTGGTTCCTGTGGAAGAACACCCGGTTCGTCACGGACGCCAACCGCCTGGCGGCCCTCCTGGAGGCCGAGGGCGGCCTGCCGGTGGACGAGCTGCGGCGCAACGAGGCGGGCCGCGTCGACCGCGACTCGGCGGACGAGGTCTTCGCCCGCCGCAAGGCGGAGACGGAGGACGCCCCGGGGGACTGGCGCTGCTGGTTCCGCCTCGCGGTGGCCTACCAGGACGCCAGGGACACCCCGAGGGCCCGCAAGGCCATGCAGCGGGCGATCGCCCTGCACAAGGCGGCCGCGGTCCCGGCCGCTGCCTGACGCGCACGAGCGAGGGGTGGGGGGGCGGGGCGGGAGCGCCGGAGCCCCCGCCCCCCCACCACACACGAACAGAACCATAAACTATGGGCGGGGCCGCCAGAAAC
>NZ_JBEOYE010000069.1:0-52160 GCF_040296945.1 Streptomyces sp. NPDC001941
GGCGGGGGCTGTTGTGTGCGCGGGGCGCGGCGCCCCGCCCGCCGCGGGGGGGGGGGCCCCCCCCCCGCGGCCCCCCCCCCCCCCCCCCGCGCTCGCGTCAGCCGTCGCGCTCAGTGCCCCGCGACTGCCTCCGGCTCGGGCGCCGACGCGCGCCGCGCGCCGAGGTGGTTGAAGAGCAGGTTCAGGGCGACCGCGAGGATGCAGCCCGTGGAGATGCCCGAACCGAGCACGATCTGCGCCCAGTCGGGGAAGGACGCGTAGAAGTCGCCGTTCACGGCCGGGATCAGGCCGACACCGATGGTGACCACCGCGATCAGGGTGTTGTCCCCGCGCTGGAGGTCCGCGCGCAGCAGCATCTGGATGCCGGACAGGGCGATCGACCCGAACAGGAACAGTGAGACGGCGGCGAGCACCGGCATCGGCACCACCGAGATCAGGGCACCCGCCGCCGGGCTGAGCCCGATGAGGATGAGCAGGGCGCCGGACAGGGCGACCACGAACCGGCTGCGTACCCCGGAGATCACGACCAGGCCGATGTTCTGGGCGAACGCCGAGTTGTGGAAGCCGTTGAAGAGGGGGCTGACGGCGGAGCCCAGCGCGTCGGCGCGCAGCCCCCGGGCGATGACCCGCTCGTCGACCTCGCGGTCCACGATCTTCCCCAGCGCGATCATGTCGGCGGTGGACTCGGTGAGGATGACCAGCATCACGACGCACATCGACAGGATCGGCGCGAGCGAGAACCGCGGCGCCCCCCAGTGCAGCGGGTCCGGCAGCCCGACCAGCGCGGCGCCGTCGAGCGCCGAGAAGTCAGCGAGCCCCATCGGCACGGACAGCAGGGTGCCCAGCACCAGGGCGAGCAGCATGGAGATCTGCTTGAGGAAGCCGCGGGTGAACTTCTGCAGGAGCAGCATCAGGACGACGGTGGCCGCGGTGAGCGCGATGTTCTCCTGGTCGTTCGCGCGGGAGGCGGCGCCGGGTTCGACGATCCAGCCGTACGCGACGGGGAAGAGCGAGACGCCGATCAGGGTGATCACCGAGCCGGTGACGACCGGCGGGAAGAAGCGCACCAGCCGGGAGAAGCGGCCGGCGACCAGGAACCCGAAGGCGCTCGACACCAGGATCGCCCCGAACACCACCGGCATGCCCGCCCCGACGCTGCCCTCGGTGGCGAGGATCGTCAGCATCACGCCGACGCCCGCGAACGAGACGCCGTTGACGAACGGGAGCTTCGAGCCGATGAACCTGCCGATGCCCAGGGTCTGCAGCAGGGTCGCCAGGCCCGCCATCAGCAGGCTGCCCGCCATCAGCACGGCCGCGTCGGACGGCGGCATCTTCGCCGCGACCGCGACGACGATCGGCACGGAGACCGCGCCCGCGTACATCGAGGCGACGTGCTGGAGGCTGGCGACGAGCATCCGCCCGGGCGGCAGGAGTTCGTCGACGGGGTGCACCGGTCCCGGGACGGCGGGAGCGGCGGGGGACGGGGCCGCGGAGGCGTCCGACGGTCCGGACGGGGGGTCGGGGCGTACGGCAGAACTCATGAGTGGCGCTTCTTCCGTGCGGGACACCGCGCCGTTCCCGCCCCGGTGCGCGGTGCGGGACGAAAACGACAACTCGGTTGACTGGAAAGTAACTTCCGCCATGCGGTTGGCGAAACGCACGTTACGTCAGCCCGCCCCGTTGGCGGAACCCCCAATCCACCACCGGATTCCGGAGGGCCGCCCCGGCCGTGACTCCGCCCTCACGGCGCCCGCAACGAGGGCCCCTACGCTGCCCCCATGGACCACGACAAGATCATCGAGATTCTCCGGGAGGCCGCGGAAGCCGTCATCGTGCCGCGCTTCCGGGCCCTGGCGAGCGGTGACGTGACCGAGAAGGCGCCCGGCGAGGTGGTCACCGTCGCCGACCGGGAGGCGGAGGCGATCATCGGCCCGCGGCTGCGGGACCTCGTCGCGGCACCGGTCGTGGGGGAGGAGGCCGCGGCCGAGGACCCCGGCCTGGTCGGCGCGCTGGCGGACCCCGGGCCCGTCTGGCTCCTCGACCCCCTGGACGGCACCGCCAACTTCGTGGCGGGCAGCCCCGACCACGCCGTGATGGCCGCGCTCGTGCGCGGCGGCGAGACGGTCGCCGCGTGGATCGTGCAACCCGCGACCGGGCGCGCCTACGCGGCGGAGCGCGGCGCCGGAGCCTGGTGCGGCGGGACCAGGCTGAGCTGCGCGGTGACCGACGGCGACACCGCCGGGCTGCGCGGCGACGCGCTCACCCGGTTCCTGTCGCCGCGGGCCAGGGCCCATGTGCTCGCCGCCGCCCCGGACTTCGCCGACCTCGGCGCGGGCACCACGTGCGCGGGCGTGGAGTACGCCCGCATCGCCTCGGGGGAGCGGCACTTCGCGCTCTTCCACCGCACCCTGCCCTGGGACCACGCCCCCGGCGCCCTGCTCGTCACCGAGGCCGGCGGCACCGTACGCCGCCCCGACGGCACCCCGTACCGCCCGGCCGACGAGGGCACCGGGCTGCTCGGCGCCTGCGACCCGCGGGCCTGGCGGTCGGTGCGCGACCGGCTGGCACCGGGCACGTAGACGGCCCGGCCGGGGCTCCGGCCGGGCCGTGGCCGGGCGAGTGGCGGCCGCTGGCGCCGGGACGCGGGCCCCGGCCCTCAGCCCTCAGCCCTCAGCCCTCAGTCCGAGGCCCGCGGTCCTGGAACCCCGAACCTCTCGTTGATGGCCGCGATCGCCAGGACCGCGTCGTTGCGGACCTTGCGGCGGGCCAGGCGGGCCTCGGCGCGGGCGATGACCTCGTCCGCGTGGCCTTCGAGGCGGGCCTGCTCCTCGGCGGTCACGCTCTCCTCGGCGAGCGCCCTGGCGGCGACGAGTTCCTTGACGGCGGCCATCAGTTCCGCGTCCCGTACCGCCTCGGCCGCGTCGGCCTCGCGCTCCCGCTCCAGGGCGTCGAGGTCGATGCCCGTCCCGGCGATCGCCGCCTCGCGGGCCGCCTCCCAGTCCTGCTCCCCGTCCTCGTCGAGGGGGAGCCGGGGGTCCGTGTCTGCTGCGCTGTTGTCCATGCCGGGTCCAACGCGCGACGGGGCGTGAACGTCACCCGGACGGCCGCACGTCCCGGACCGTGGTGCGGCACCGGGCCCCGGTCAAGGACGCACGGCAGTCCGGGTAAGGTCCCCTTCGCCCCCTTGTTCGAACGAGCGGGGCGGCAATCCACCGACGGGGGTCCCGCACGTGTCCGTACCGAAGTCCTCGCCCAGCCGCAGATCCGCCCTGGCCGCGCTCGCCGCCGCGGCGGCCGGCGGTGCGCTGCCGCTCGTCGCGGCCCGGCCCGCCCTCGCCCGTCCCGCGAGCACCGCACCGGCCGGCCCGCGTACCGCTGCCGCGCCCGCCGCCGCGCCCCCGCAACTCACCGCCGCCGCCCGCCTGCCCGTACAGGTCGACGCCACCGACCCCTGGCACTTCACGGCGCACCCGGCAGGCTCCCTGACCACGCGCGCGATCACCGGCGGACTGGAGGTCTCCGACGGCCAGGGCGTCCTCGCGACGCTCACCACCGGGGCCCGCACGGTGACGCTGCGGGGCCCGCGCCGCTGGTTCACCGAACAGAAGAAGGACGTCACCGACGACTTCGCGCGCACCCCGCCCACCGGCGGCTGGGGCATGTCGCCCGGCGGTGGCTCCTGGTCCCACCACAACGGCAGCACCGCGGACTACTTCCTGGAGAAGGGCCGGGCCGCCCTCACGCTCGCCCCCGGCAAGAGCCGCTACTCACTGCTCCCGGACGAGGAGATGGGCGACGTCCGCGTCGCCGCCCGGTTCTCCTTCGACCGGCTCCCCGTCGGCGCGCCCGCCTCCCTCGGCCTGGTCTTCGCCGCGGCGAACGTCAACAACCACTACCGGGCCCGCCTGGTCGTCACCCCCGGCGGCGACGTCCAGCTGGTGCTGGAGAAGGAGCTGGCGGACACCACCACCGTGCTGGGCGCGCCCGTCACCGTCGGCACCGGCTTCGCGGCCTACGACCACTGGTGGGTCCGCGTGGACACGTCCGGCGACCTGCTGCGGGCGCGGGCCTGGAAGCACGGCACCGGCGTCACCGAGCCCACCGACACCTGGCACCACGAGCTGCGCGACCCGGAGCCCGACGAGACGAAGGTCTTCCGCACCGGCGCCGTCGGCGTCAGGGGCCTGGCGTCCACCGGCGCCACCGTCGTCCCGCAGGCGCGGGTCTACGACTTCGTCATCGACTCGGCGACCTGGGCCGACCCGCCGGTCGTCACCCACGACACCTGGGTCCGCGTGCTGCCCGAGCCGTTCGCCGGCTCCTGGACGACCGCGGTCGAGCAGCAGGTCCGCGCCTGGGCGAAGGACACCTCCCCGGACGTCCTCGCGTACGCCTCCATGTACCGGCCCCACGCCCCGGCCGTCACCGACCCGGCGCGCGGCGGCGCCCAGGTCCTCGGCACCGCCGGGTACAGCGACGCCGACCCCGTGACCGGGCTGCGCACCATCGGCGCCGACTTCCACGAGTACATGTGGATCGACGACTGGCGCTTCCCCGACGGCGAGGTCGGCAAGCTGGAGGGCCAGGGGCAGAAGGCCCACAACCTCGACTGCTCGGGCTTCGTCCGCATGGTGTACGGCTACCACATGGGCATCCCGATGGGCCTCTACCGCGACTTCGGCACCTCGCTGCCCCGGGAGTCCAAGGACATGGCCCACTCCGGGCCCGGGGTGAAGGTCGCCGACGGGGGAGTGGGCAAGGTCCCCGCGCTCGACGGCCTGCGCATCGGCGACGCGGTCTTCTTCGACACCGACGAACAGTCCGACGCGGGCGGCCACATCGGCATCCACATGGGCGTCGACCAGGACGGCAAGCTGCGCTTCGTCTCCAGCCGCAAGACCCCGAACGGCCCGACCATGGCCGACCTCGGCGGCAAGTCGATCCTCAACGGCACGCCCTACACCGACGAGGACCACAAGGGCGACCTCTACACCAACGCGCTGCGAGTCATCCGCCGCTTCTGACCCCGGAGTTCCGCCCGCCCCGGAGTCACCGGACCGGCCTCCAGTGATCCCGGGCGCCCCCGGCTCCCCCTACCGAAGTCCCAACTCCACCTGCATGATGCAGAGATGGAGATCTCCTCGTGGTCCCGCGCCACCGCCGGGGCCCCCGCGTGACGGCCCGCCCGCCGAGCCCCGCGAGCCACCGCGCGCCGGGCGGCACCGGCGGGCGCCCGGCCGCCGCACCCGTGCCCGTACTGCCCGCGCCGATGCGCACCTGGCTCACCGCGCAGGCGGTGCTCGCCGCCCTGCTGGCCGTCGTCATCGCGGTCCTGTACGCCGGACACGGCAGGCCCGGCACCCTCGACGCCTGGCTCGCACCGGGGGAGGAGGCCATCCAGGGGCGCTGGTACTCGGTCGCCCTGGCCGTCGACTTCCTGGGGGAGCCGGTCGGCGCGGCGGCGCTCCTGGTCTTCTGCGCGTCGGCCTGCGTGATGCTGAAGCGCCCGCGTGCGGCGGTGCTCGTCGTCGTCGGCACCGGGGCCTGCGTGGTGGCGACGACGCTGCTCAAGCACGTGGTGGGGCGCACCATCCACGGCGGGTACCTGTCCTATCCCAGCGGGCACACCGCGCTGGCCACCGCCGTCGCCGTCGCGCTCGCGCTGCTCGCGGTCGAGCGCACCGGTGCCTCGGCGCGGACGGGCGCGGCCCTGGTGCTCCTGGCGTCGCTGGTGGCCGGCGCCGTCATGGGCTGGGCGCAGGTCGTCCTGAGCGCCCACTACCCGACCGACACCCTCGGCGGCTGGTGCACCGCGCTGGTCGTGGTCCCGGCGACCGCGTGGCTCGTCGACCGGACGGCCGGCGCGGTGCGCCGCGACGTCCCCTGAGGCTCCGGTGTCCCGGCGGGCTCAGGCCAGCCGCCGGAACACCGGCTTCACCGGCCGCCCGCCCGTCCACGGCGTGGGGTCCCCGGAGTCCAGCGCCTTGCGGTAGACCGCGCACGCCTGCGCGACCGCGTCGACGGTGTGGTCGATGTCCGCCTCGGTGAGCGCGCTGCTCACCACGAACGACGGCGCGAGCACCCCGCCCAGGAGCAACTGGCGCAGGAACAGGGTGCGGTACTCCTGCGACGGCCTCAGCTCCTCGTCGAGCGTGCCGAAGACCAGGTTGCTGGCCCGCCCCCGTACGACGACGTGGTCGGCCACGCCCATGCTCGCCGCGGCGGCCCGCACCCCCTCGGCGAGCCGCTCGCCCAGCGCGTGCAGCCGTGCCGTGATGCCCTCCCGCACGTAGGTCTCCAGGACGGCCATGGCGGCGGCCAGCGAGTGCGTCTCCGCGCCGTGCGTGGTGGACAGCAGGAACACCCGCTCGTCCGTGTGCCGCAGCCCGCCGCGCTCCATCAGCGCACGGCGCCCGGCCAGCGCGGAGACGGCGCAGCCGTTGCCCAGCGCCTTGCCGAAGGTGGACAGGTCGGGGACCACGCCGTACAGGCCCTGCGCGCCCGCCTCCGACCAGCGCAGGCCGGTGATCATCTCGTCGAAGACCAGGACGCAGCCGTGGCGGTCGGCCAGCTCGCGCAGGCCCTGGAGGTAGCCGGGCGGCGGCTCGGTGTGCCCGGCCGGTTCGAGGACCAGGCAGGCGACCTCGCCCCGGTGCCGGGTCAGCAGGGCCTCCGTGGCGGCCAGGTCGCCGTAGGGGAACCCCACGGTGAGCTCGGTGGTCGTCGCCGGGATGCCCGCGTTCATCGGCGTGGTGCCGATGAACCAGTCGTCCACCGAGAAGAACGGGTGGTCGGCGCATATCGCCACCCGGGGGCGCCCGGTGACGGCCCGGGCCAGCCGCACCGCCGCGGTGGTGACGTCGGAGCCGTTCTTGGCGAACTTCACCATCTCCGCCGTCGGCACGGTCGCCAGGAACCGCTCGGCGGCCTGCAGCTCCACCACCGAGGGACGGGCGAAGTTGGAGCCCCGCTCCAGCTCCCGGCGCACCGCCTCGACCACCGCCGGATGGGCGTGGCCGAGGCTGACCGAGCGCAGCCCCGAGCCGTACTCGACGTACCGGTTGCCGTCGACGTCCCAGACGTGGGCGCCGCTGCCGTGGCTGATGACCGGGGCCAGGTCCTCGGGGTACTGGTCGTCGCCCTTGGCGTAGGTGTGCGCGCCGCCGGGGACCAGCGCGTGCAGCCGCTCGCTCGCCTCGCGCGAGCGGGGCAGGAGGGACTCTCCGGGATGTTCCGCGTTCACGGCCTCTGTCACCCTTCCCTGTGCTCTTGCCGTCGTCGTTCTCAGCGCTCTCGCCCCTGCTCCTGGCGGTGCTTCAGGACCTCGGCGAGGCCCGGCGCCTGCCGGTCCCGCGCGGACACCGCCGTGACCGGCAGCGGCCAGGGGACGGCGAGCTCGGGGTCGTCGAAGGCGATCGTCACGTCCTCGGCCGGGTCGTGCTCGCGGTCGATGCGGTAGGAGGTGTCCGCCGTCTCCGTCAGCGCCTGGAAGCCGTGCGCGCACCCCGCCGGGATGTACACGCTGAGCTGCGTCTCGCCGGACAGCTCGAAGAAGGCCCGGTTGCGGTACGTCGGCGAGTCCTGGCGCAGGTCCACCACCACGTCGAAGACCTTGCCGTACGAGCAGCGCACCAGCTTGGCCTCGCCCGCGCCGGAGCGCAGGTGCAGCCCGCGCACCACGCCCCGTACCGACCGGGAGACGCTGTCCTGGACGAAGGACTCCGGTGCCAGGCCCACCGAGCGGAGCACGTCGGCGTCGAACGTGCGGCAGAAGAAGCCGCGTTCGTCGGCGTACGGCGTCGGCTCGAACAGGAACGCGCCGTCGATCTCGGGTACCTCGATGGCCTTCACGGTGCCTCCCGCAGGGCGTGTGGACGGTCGGCCGCCGGGAAGAGGGCCGTGGTCAGGGCGGTGAACTGGTGGGCCAGGCGCCCGGTGGCGGCCCGGTTGTGCTCGGCGAGCGTCCGCCGCGCCCCGGCCGCCCCCTTCTCCAGCTCCCGGAACTGCTCCAGGAGCCGGTCCACGTCCAGCTCGCGGGCCG
The DNA here is from genome assembly GCF_040296945.1 of Streptomyces sp. NPDC001941. NCBI lineage: Bacteria > Bacillati > Actinomycetota > Actinomycetes > Kitasatosporales > Streptomycetaceae > Streptomyces > Streptomyces sp. NPDC001941. The sequence goes on from NZ_JBEOYE010000069.1 coordinate 8,042, forward strand.
GGTGGCAGTACGCGCCGAGTCCCATCCCGGCCATCAGCGCGTCGCTCTTGGCCGCGTAACTGACGGCGAGCGTCGGCGTACCGGCCTTCAGCGCGCACACCAGGTTGTGGTAGCGGGCCGCCACCACCACGTCCGCGCCCGCCATCTCCGCCATCAGCTCGGCCAGCGACGCCGCCGGGGAGGCCGTCACCAGCGGCGAGTCCACCGCGGCCAGGACCGCCTCGACGACCGCCCGGTCGACGCCGTCACCGGTGACCAGGCGCACCGGCCTGCCCTCCCCGGCCAGCGTCCGCACGAAGCGCGTCGTGCCCTCCAGGTAGCGCCGGTGGATCTCGTCGGCCCGCGCCCGGTCGTCGTTGCTCCCGTGGAAGTCCATCACCCCGACGCAGACCGTGCCGGGCGCGTCCCCCGGCCCGGGCGCGGCCGGGACCGGCAGCGCGAACGCCAGGTCCGGGTACACCTCGTCGCGCGAGGTGTCCACGCCCATCCGCCGCATCGCGTCCCGCGACAGCTCGTCCCGGTACGAGCGGTAGGCGGCCAGCCGCGCCGCGAGGCGCACCAGGGCGCGGGTCGGCCGGTCGCGGATCGCCGCGGCGCCCACGCCGACCAGCGCCACCGGGGTGCCGGTCAGCCGCCCGGCCGCGCAGAGCAGGAACAGGGCGTACGGGAAGCCCCAGGGCCGCAGCGGCAGCGTGGCCTCCAGGACCCCCATGCCCGGCACGACCACCACGTCGTGCCGGCGCACCCACGCGGCGGTGCGGAAGGCGTCGACCAGCTTGCCCAGGCCCTTGCCCGCGACCGCGCCCGCGCGCGACGCCGTGCGGTACTCGCCGCGGTACCAGTGCAGCCGCGTCGCGCGGATCCCGTACCGCCGCGCCACCACCTCGGGCCCGCCGCACAGCGCGTCGACGACCGCCTCCGGGTGGTCGGCGCGCAGATAGCCGAGCACCGCCTCCAGCGAGCCGTCGTTGCCGAGGTTGCCGGAGCCCAGCAGCCCGAACACGCCCACCCGCACCGGGCGTCCGCGCGGCGCCGTCACGCCCCCCGCCCCTCGCGCCCGGCCACGATCGCGTCCACGTCGACGTCGAACCGGTCCTGCTCGACCGGAGCGCGGTCCTCGACCCGCTCCCCGGCGCCCGGCCGCGTCCGGCTGGTCATCCACGCCGCCAGGTGGCCGAAGCACGCGCGCCGGTCCGCCGCGGACAGCGGCGCCCGCCGGACCGCCGAGACGAAGCCCCACACGTACTCGGCGAGCAGCCGGGGCGTCGGGTGCAGCGGTCCGGCCCTGCGCGGGTCCAGGTTGACGCACCGCGAGCGCTTGCTCGGGTTCGCCCGCTCGGCGCGCGTCGGGTGGTCGCGGCGGAAGTACAGCAGCTCCGGCACCTGGTGGAACGGGCCGTTGAGGACCAGCTCCGCGACGAAGGTGCGGTCCGCGTGGTGGTAGCTGTCGTGCGGCCTGACCCGGCGCAGCACGTCGGCCCGCATCACCCCGTAGAAGTCGTCGCCGCCCGGCTCGAACAGGAAGCTGCGGAAGCGGTCCGGGGCGCTCGGCAGGTCGGTCGCCAGGCCGTACTCGTACGGCACCTTCACCCGGCCGTGCTCGTCGATGACGGCCTGGCCCGAGTGCGCGAGGACCACGTCCGGGCGCTCGTCCAGCGCCTCGACGCACCGGGCCAGCAGGTCCCGGGCGTACAGGTCGTCGTGCGAGGCCCACTTGAAGAGCTCGCCCCGGCACTGGGTGAACACGTAGTTGTGGTTCGGCGCCGCCCCGATGTTGCGCGCGAGCCGCAGGTAGCGGATGCGCGGGTCCTTCGAGGCGTACTGGCGGCAGATCTCCTCGGTCGCGTCGGTCGAGGCGTTGTCGGTGATGACCAGCTCGAAGTCCTCGTACGTCTGCCCCAGCAGCGCGTCGAGCGATTCGGCGAGGTACTCCTCGCCGTTGTACACGGGCAGTCCGATGCTCAACCGGGGATGAGCGGTCATGGCGTCCTCACTTCGCGGATCGGGTGGTGGTGGCGCTCGCGCAGGGCCGACCGCAGGTGCACCCACCACACGGACGAACTGCACAGGGTCGCGGCGGCGACGCCCCAGGCCGAGCCGACCGTGCCGGCCAGGGCCGCCCCGCCGAGACCGCCGGCGACGTAGCAGGTGGAGGCGATCAGCTGGCTGCGCAGGCTGCGGCGGGCCGCGCCGAGCGCGCGCAGCCCGGCCGCCGCGCCGGTGCCGAGGCCGGCGCCCGCGACCCCGAGCGTGGCCGGGACGATCAGCTGCGACGCCGCGTCCCACACGCCGCCCAGCACGAACGCGCCGAGCCGGTCGGGCAGGAAGAGCAGCGCCGCGCCCCACAGCAGCGCGGCGACGGCCTGCGCGCCGCCCAGCAGGAAGCAGAACCTGGCGAGCCGGTCCGGGGCGGCGCGCAGCACCCGCGCCGACTCCGCCACGGTCACCAGGGACAGGCCCATCAGCAGCGCCAGGAACGGGCCGAGGAGCAGCTCGGCGCCCCGGACCACGCCCACCGCGCTGACCCCGACGATCGCGCCGAGGCCGTACGCCCGCAGCTGGGCCGCGCCGCTGACGCAGGTGTTCTCGACCAGGTAGCGGTAGCCCAGGTCGCGGTGCGCGCGCAGCCAGGCGCGCGCCCCGGTCATCCGGGGCAGCACCCCGGACTGGACGCAGCCGTAGACGGCGGCCACGGCCGCCGACACGCCCCAGGCGAGGACGAACGCGGCCACGGTGTTCACCCGGGCCGCCACGACCATGGCGGGGACCAGCGCCACGCCCCACACCACGTCGTTGACGAACGCCTTGCGCCCGGCGCCCGCGGCGAAGAACGAGTACCGCCAGGCGTCCTGGAGCAGCAGCCCCGGCAGCACCACGCCCAGGCACGCGAACGCGGTGCCCACGCCGCCGCCGACGGCGAGACCGGCCACCAGGCAGGCCCCGCCGATGGCCGCGCCGACCCCGAGCGAGGTCCCCGAGGAGCGGGCCACTGCCGTGCGCCAGGACGCCTCGGGGACCGCGCTGAAGCGCACCACGAGCGGGTCCGTGGCCAGCCCCCGCGACACGCTGAGCACCACGCCGTACGTCACCCAGGCCAGGCTGAACACGCCGAACGCGGCCAGGCCCAGCGAACGGGCCACGTAGATGCCCACCGCGAAGTTGCTGATGCTGGACGCCGCCTGGTCGGCCAGGCCCCAGGAGAGCCGGCCGACCATGGCCCGCCGGGCGGCGGGCCGGGCGTCCGCCGCCGGGGCCGCCGCGGCCGTCGGCTCCTCCTCCCGCCCGGTGGCCATCCCCGTCATGCCTTGATCAGCCCACTGGCGTGCAGGGCGTCGGCCGCGGCGGCGACGGTGTCGAAGGGCAGGCCCGCGCGCTCGGCCACGTCGAGCAGGCCGTGCTCGCCGTCGGACATGCTGAGCACCCAGAGCATGGCCATCTCCGCCTGCTTGGCGTCGCTGCGGCCGCCGAGGGAGTCGTACAACCCCCGCCGCCCCAGCTGCGGTTCGCCGTACGGGCTGAGGTTCACGTACCGCCGGTCGCGGTCCAGGACGGAGAACGCCTCCCGGCACACGTCGAGGGTGTCCGCCATCGCCTCGGGCGAGACGAAGCCCGGGTCGTCCCCCGAGGTGTGGTACTCGGGGTACCTGGCGTACGGCGTCCGGCTGAGCGAGCCCACGCCGAGGTCGAAGCCCGGCGAGCAGTACTGCCGCTCGTCGTAGCCGTACGGCGTGAACTCCTCGACGGAGTGCGGGCGTCCGGAGTCGCGCAGCACGTGCCGCACCGCCCGGTCGATCCCCGCGTCCCCGCGCCTGCTCCGCTTGTACGTCAACGGGCCCCGGTCACCCGCGCAGGCGAGCACCAGACCGTGCTTCACCTGGTCGATCCGCTCCTTGTTGCGGGCCAGCCAGGTGATCGCCCCGATGGTGCCGGGCGCGAAGACGAAGCGGTACGTGTACCACGGCGCCGTCTCCGCCAGCGCGCGCGCCAGGAAGACGGCGACCGCGATGCCCGCGAGGTTGTCGTTGGCCAGCGACGGGTGGCAGGTGTGGCAGGAGACGAGCACCTCGTCGGCGACCTGCCCCGGCACCACGTGCTCGGCGTAGGTGAGGTGGCCGTCGGCGAGCGTGGAGTCCACGCACACCTCGTACTCGCCCTCCTCCATCGCGTCCAGGGTCTCCTGGGCCAGGCAGAACCCCCACCGCGGCGCGTAGTAGCTGGTGCGGTAGGGCACCAGGGACGGCTGCTCCGGCAGGGTGTACAGGTGCTCCCGCAGCTCGGACAGCTCCATCCTGGCCCGCACCGGCACGCTGTAGCCGAGCACGTGCAGGCTGGACGCGGCGAAGTCGACGACGCGGCGGCCCGAGGCGTCCGCGACGTACGCGTCCCGGATGTTCCACTCCTGCGGCACCGTCCAGTCCAGCACCTGCGTACCGGTCGGCACCTCGTGGACCCGCAGCGGCAGGTACTCCCCGACGATGTCCAGGGTGGCGCGCACCCCGTCGCCCGTGATGCTCCGGCAGAGCGGGTACAACCGCTCCACCAGTGCGTGCATCTCCTCGCCGGCCCCGGTCACCGGCGCCACCGCAGGGTGTCGTCGACCATGCCCGCGCCGGTCGCGGCCTTGAGCACCGCGAGCCGGGTGAAGCGGTTCTCGAAGTCGTCCGCGGTCAGGCCGAACTTCTCGTAGGCCTCGGCCAGTTCGAGCGCGCCCCGGTGCACCGACCACTCGCAGTCGAAGCCCGGGACCGCCGCGCGGAAGCGGGCGAAGTCCACCCGGTAGGAGCGCGGGTCGGCGCCGTTCTCCCCGGTGATCCGCACCTTGGCGCCCGACACCGCCTCGGCGACCTGCGCGGCGATCTCGGCGACCGTGACGTTGTTCGCCTCGCTGCCGATGTTGAACGCCGTGTCGTGCACCGCCTCCCTGGGCGCGACGAGCGCGGCGGCGAACGCCCGCGCGATGTCCGCCGCGTGCACCAGCGGCCGCCACGGAGTGCCGTCGGAGAGCACCAGCACCTCACCGGAGAGCAGCGCGTGGCCCACCAGGTTGTTCAGCACGATGTCGGCGCGCAGCCGGGGCGAGTAGCCGAAGGCCGTGGCGTTGCGCATGTACACCGGGGTGAAGTCGTCGTCGGCCAGCGCGTGAAGGTCGTCCTCCACCCGCACCTTGGACTCCGCGTACGGCGTCACCGGCCGCAGCGGGGCGTCCTCGGCGACCAGGTCGTCGCCGCCCGCCGCGCCGTACACCGAGCAGGTCGACGCGTACAGGAAGCGCCGCACGCCCGCGTCACGGGCGAGCCGGGCCAGCCGCACCGACGCGTGGTGGTTGATGTCGTACGTCAGGCCGGGGGCGAGGGCCCCCAGCGGGTCGTTGGAGAGCGCGGCCAGGTGGATCACCGCGTCCACCCCGGCCACGTCCTCCTCCGTCACGTCCCGCAGGTCCACCCGGCGCCCGGGCGGGTCCGCGGGCGCCGGGCCCAGCACGCAGTCGGCGAAGAGCCCCGAGTCCAGACCGGTGACCTCGTGCCCGGCCGCCGCGAGCACCGGGGCCATCACGGTGCCCAGGTAGCCCTGGTGTCCGGTGAGCAGTACGCGCAAGGTTCAGTCCCCCAGGTCGAGAGTGAGTTTGGTGACGGCGAACGCCTCGGCGTAGCGCGCGTGGCATTCGATGCCGCGGATCCGCGCCAGGCCCAGGAAGGCCTCGCGGTCGTACCACGGCCGGTGCCGCTGCGAGGGGTAGTGCTCCTGCAGCAGCCGCACCTTGTCCTCCGCGGCCTGTGGCGACAGCGGCTGGTACGCCACCGGACGGCCCAGGTCGCCGTCCCACTTGACGATCTCGTAGCCCAGCACCAGGTGGTCGCGGAACGCGGTGGGCACCAGCTTCGCCAGCCCCCGGTGGTCCTGGTGGGCGTCCTCGGTGCGCGGCGCGAGCACCAGGTCGGGCTCGGTGCGCTCGCGCAGCTCCTCGACCGCGGCCTTGGCCTCCTCCCAGTGCGCGGGCAGCCGGCCGTCGGGCAGCTTCAGCACGGTCAGCCGCAGGTCGGCGCCCGGGCAGAAGGCCGCCAGCGCGGCCCGCTCCTCCAGCTCCCGCTCACCGCCCCCGCCGGAGAGCACCAGGGCGTCCACGCGCAGGCCGGGCCGGGCCCGGCAGAGCGTCAGGAGCGTGCCGCCCGCGCCTATGGCGATGTCGTCGCAGTGCGCGCCGAGCGCCACGACGCGGGCGGTGCCGCCTGCCTTCAGTCGGATCACGCGGACCTCACGGCGGCGTCGCGCTCCCACACGGCCCACGGGCGCTCGCCCCTGGCGTACGCCGCGTCCAGCGCGGCCCGCTCCTTGACGGTGTCCGTCGGCTTCCAGAAGCCGCGGTGCTGGTGCGCCACCAGGCGCCCCTGCTTCGCCAGCTGCCCGCACCCGTCGGCGACCAGGTCGCCGCCCTCGGGTATGTGGTCGAACACCTCCTGGCGCAGCACGAAGTAGCCGCCGTTCTCCCACAGCGGCATGTCGCTCACCGCCGTGATGCCCCCCACCAGGCCGTCCTCGCCCAGGTCCACGCAGTGGAACGAGGACTGCGGGGGCACCACCATCATCGACGCGCCCGCGTCGCGCCGGGAGAACTTCTCGATCATCTCCGGCAGCGGGGCGTCGGTGAGCACGTCCGCGTAGTTGGCGAGGAACATCTCGTCCCCCTCCAGGTGGTGGCGCACCCGGCGCAGCCGCTCGCCGATCGGCGACTCCACGCCGGTCTGCGCGAACGTGATCGTCCAGTCCGCTATGTCGGTGGACAGCAGCTCGGTGCGGCCCCTGCGCAGCACGAAGTCGTTGGACGTCGTCTCCTCGTAGTTGAGGAAGAAGTCCTTGATGTGGTGGGCGCCGTAGCCCAGGCAGAGGATGAACTCCTTGTGCCCGAAGTGCGCGTAGTAGCGCATCACGTGCCAGATCAGCGGTCTGGGGCCGACCATCGCCATCGGCTTGGGCACGTCGTCGCCGGCCCCGTTGCGCATCCGCATCCCGTAACCGCCGCAGAACAGGACGACCTTCACGACCCCACCTCGACAATGCTCAGTTCCGGGATGGGGAAGACCAGGCGGCCGCCCCACTCGTGCACGAAGGACAGCTGCTCGACCAGCTCGGCGCGCAGGTTCCACGGCAGCACCAGGACGTAGTCCGGCCGGTCCGTGGCGATCTGCTCGGGGGCCAGGATCGGGATGCGGGTCCCCGGGGTGTACCGGCCGTGCTTGTACGGATTGCGGTCGACGGTGTACGGCAGCAGGTCAGGACGGATCCCGCAGTGGTTGAGCAGGGTGTTGCCCTTGCCCGGGGCTCCGTAGCCGACCACCGTCTCGCCCCGGTCGGCCGCCTCGATCAGGAACCGCAGCAGGTCCCGGCGCACCTTGGCCACCCGGGCGGAGAACTCGGTGTAGCCCGAGAGCTCCTGGAGCCCGGCCGCCTTCTCCCTGGCCAGCACGTCGGTCACCCGCCGCGAGGGCTCGCCCGCGACCGCGTCGGGACGCGCCCACAGCCGGATCGACCCGCCGTGCGTGGGCAGCAGCTCCACGTCCACCAGGGTGAGCCCGCCGCTCGCGAGGGCCCGGATCGCCGACGCCACCGTGTAGTACTGGAAGTGCTCGTGGTAGATGGTGTCGTACTGGTTGTCCTCGATCAGCGTCAGCAGGTGCTGCACCTCGATCGAGACCCAGCCGTCGTCGGCGACCAGGGCGCGCAGGCCCTGCGTGAAGCCGACCACGTCCGGGATGTGCGCGTACACGTTGTTGGCCGCGACCAGGTCGGCCGGGCCGTGCTCGGCCCGCACGGCCGCCCCGGTCTCCGGGGACAGGAACGCGGTCAGCGTGGGCACCCCCGCCTCCCGCGCCGCCGCGCCGACGTTCACCGACGGCTCGACGCCCAGGCAGCGGATCCCGCGGTCCACCACGTGCCGCAGCAGGTAGCCGTCGTTGCTCGCGACCTCCACCACGAACCCGTCCCGGCCCAGGCCCACCCGCTCCACCGCGTCCGCGACGTAGGTGCGCGCGTGCTCCACCCACGACGTCGAGAACGACGAGAAGTACGCGTACTCGCTGAACGTCTCCTCCGGCGTGATCAGCGGCGGGATCTGGGCCAGCCAGCAGTCCGTGCAGACCCGCAGGTGCAGCGGGTACGCCGGCTCCGGCAGGTCGAGTTGGTCCGCGGCGAGGAAGCTCTCGCACGGCGGGGTCGCCCCCAGGTCGACGACGCTCGCCAGCGCCCCCGAGCCGCACAGTCGGCATCGTGTCATCTACTGCCCCCCATCCGTGCCCGCGTGGGAGTCCCACAGCGGGCCAGTGCTCTTCTCCCCTTGCGGCGGGAGGTCCCCGCCGCCCGACCGCCCCGCGATCGCGGAGCGGTACCCCTCCTCCAGGCGCTCCAGCCCGACGGACGGACTGAAGCCCCGCTCGTAGCGGAGCCGGGCCGCACGGCCCATCTCCGCGTTGCGCGCCGGATCGACGGTCACCGCGCGCAGGCACGACGCGAGCGAGCCCGGCTCGCCCGGCCGGTGCAGCAGCCCGGTCACCCCGTCCTCCAGCAGCTCGACGAAGGCGCCGTGACCGGCGGCGACGGCCGGGACCCCGGCCGCCATCGCCTCCACGACCACCAGGCCGAACGCCTCCAGCCAGGTCGACGGCGCCACCACGGCCACCGAGCGCGCCAGCGCCTCCCGGCAGCGCGCCGTGTCGTACAGGCCGACGTAGCGCACGTCGTCGCGGCCGGCCGCCCAGGCGGTGACCTCCGCCTCCAGCGGCCCGGCCCCCGCGATCACCAGCGGCACGCCCACCCCGCCGGACGCGGCCAGCTCGTCCCACGCGGCCATCAGCAGCCGCACCCCCTTGGCCTCCGCGAGCCGGCCCAGGTAGAGCACGTGCTCGCCGGGGCCGGTGCGCCGCACGCCCGGCTCGGGCACGAAGTTGTGCTTCACCGCGAGCCGCCCGGCGGGCATCCCCGCGCCCACCAGGACCTCGCGCTGCGCGGCGGAGATGCAGAAGAACCGCTCCACGCCCGACCACCAGCGCCGCCGGTTGGCCGACAGGCTGAGCGCGAGCGGCGCCGTCGCCAGCCGGGAACCCCGGTAGCAGCCGTGCCGCACCGCGGGCAGCGGCGGGCCGCCGACGCACTCGGTGCACGGCCGCCCCTCGCGCTGGAGCGTGCCGGGCGGGCAGACCTGGGTGTAGTTGTGCAGGGTCGCCACGGCGGGCACCCCGGCGTCCGCGCAGGCGGCCAGCACCGCGGGCGAGAGCAGCGGGAAGACGTTGTGCACGTGCACCACGTCCGGGCGCTCGCGCCGCAGCAGGGCCGCGAGTTCACGCCGTACCGCAGGGTTCCACGGCACCAGGACCGGCACGGCGGCCTTGCGCGGCAGGGACATCGCGCCGATGTCGTCACTGCGCCGCTCGAACAGGTCGACCCGGTGGCCGGCCGCGCGCAGCAGCTCCACCTCCTGGTCGACGACCTTGTTCTCGCCGCTCGGCTGCGCCGACGCGTAGCGGTTGTGCACCACCAGGACGCGCATGTTCAGCCCACCTCCGATCTCTGGATCAGGCGCGGGGCGCGCCGTCGTTCGACGTCCGGTGCCGGCGGCGCGTCCGGCGTGCGCGGCGCCGCCAGCAGCGAGGCGGCCACGGTCAGGTGCAGCAGGTACGGCGAGGCGTCGCCCAGGCCCGCCTCGGTGTACGACGCGATCGCGCAGTAGCTGATCAGGAAGATCGCGCAGGCCCGGGCCAGCGACGGCGGCCGCAGCAGCGCGACCCCGCCGAGCACCAGGAAGACCCCCGCGACCAGGGCCACCCCGGTCATCCCCTGCTCGTTGTAGACGGTCAGCCAGCTGTTGTCGATGGGCAGGCCGCCGAAGGACTTGTCGCCGAGGCCGATGCCGAACGCCTCCTCCGACGGCGTGCGGGGCCGGGCGAGCAGCGCGTCCCAGACCTTGGCCCGGCCGGTCAGGCTGGTGAAGTTCTCCTGGCTCTGCCCGCGCAGGAACCACGCCTGGAGCGCGGAGCCGAGCGCCACGGCGGCCACCGTGCCGCCGACGACCGTCCAGGTGAAGAACTTCCGGGCCCTGGCGCTGGTCATCAGCAGCGACCCGATCGCCAGCGCGAGCCCGGCGATCAGCCCGAGCGTGGCCGTACGGGTGTGGGTCAGCGCGAGCAGCACCAGCGAGGGCACGATCACCACCGCCGCACCGGTCCGGTCGGTCCGCCCGCCCAGCAGGAGCAGCGCGGTGAGCCCGATGATCACGGCCGCGTACTGGCCGATCTGCGGCGGCGTCAGCGGCCACAGCGCGCCGACCAGCCGTCCGCCGTAGATGTCGGGCAGGGCGGCGCCGGGGGAGACGGCCAGCCCCGCGGCCACCGACCCCAGGACCGCGAAGTACACCCGGATGTGGTGGCGCACGAACGTCATCCCACCGTCCCACCACCGGCTGAGCAGCCACAGCGTGGTGATGAAGAGGGCCAGGCGGGCGCACCGGAAGAACGCGCCCATCCCCGACTCCAGGGACGAGCTGGAGATCAGGCTCGGCACCAGGAGCAGGGTGAGCAGCATCAGGTACGCGCTGGCGTGCACCCGCAGCCGCAGGTTCACCGCGAGCGCCAGCACGAACGCGCCCAGCAGCGAGCCCATGGTGACCAGCTGGATGACCGAGCGCGGTATCGGGATGATGGTCTGCGCCCCCGCCGAGCCGAGGGTGTTGAGGATCAGCAGCCCCCACGCGATGCCCACCGGCCTCGGTGCGCCCGCGCCCGCCTGCCTCAACTCCGCCTCTTCGCGCGTCAGTCGCACGTCCACCTCAACCACCCGCCCGCGCGGTCAGGTCGCTGCCCTTGTCCTGCTGGTACGGCGCGGCCTGCCACTGCCCGAAGTCGAAGACCGCGCTGGGGTCCTTGGCGACGAACTTCCACGGCCCGACGTAGGTGTTGTCGTGCCAGTGGTTGTCCTGCTTCAGCGTGATCGCCTGCGCCACGCCCTCGCCCTTGTACGGCGACCACTCCGGATACGTCCCGTAGTTGGCCAGCACCGCCATCCGGTCGCACTTCGCCGTGCAGCCCACGGCCGAGAGGTCGAGCACGAAGCGGTTGTCGTGGATGTCCACCCGCTGGGTCTTCCAGCGGCAGTCGGCGAGCAGCGGCGCGGAGGCGATCTTCGGCTGGGCGCAGCTGCTCGCCTTCGGCACCAGCAGGGTGCACACGCCGGAGGAGGTGTTGGCGGGGCTGTTGCAGAACCGGTCGGCGTTCTCCCACAGGGTGATGCCCGACCAGTTGTTCTCCAGCACGTTGCGGTAGATCTCCAGCTTGTCCGTGCGGGCCCGCACCCGGGGCTCGCCGCCGGACTCCGACACGTAGAGCGTCGCGAAGGGGAAGCTGTCGCCGTTCACGGCGTTCTTGCGGCCGTCGACCAGGTTGTTGCGCCGGATCACGTTGTCGCGGATGACCGCGTTGTAACTGGTCTCGTAGATCAGCGCGGCGCCGTCGTTGGCCTCGATCAGGTTGGACTCGATGCGGAAGTCGTTGTTGTTGGTGTCCGCCCACAGGCCGGTGCCCCGGTTGTCGTGCACCCAGTTGCCGCTCACGTCCGCGCCGTTGACGGCCCAGAACTTCACGCCCCCGGTGCAGCCGCAGCCCGGCTTGCGCCGCTCCCAGTCGCCGGTGTTGTTGCCGGTGATCTCGTTGCCCTTGACCAGCAGGCCGGTCACCGTGCCGTTGTTCTTGTACGCGTTCAGCCCGTACTGCCCGTTGGCGCGCAGGCAGTTGGAGAGCACCCGCTGGCGGGACCCGGCCATCAGTCCGGCGCCCGAGTTGTTCTGGACGGTCGAGTGCTCGATCGTCCAGCCGTCGGCCGAGTCGTGGTTGACCACGCCCTCGTCCTGCGGTGCGACGAAGCCCTGCACGGTCAGGTGGCGCAGCGTGACGTCACGGGCGGCGCCCCCGAACGCGTACTGGTTGGTGCCCTTGCCGTCCAGGACCGCTCCCGGCGCCCCGAGGTAGACGTCCCCCTCCTTGGGGATCACCTGCGCGAAGCGGTCCGGCTCCAGCCGGTGCGTGCCGGGCCGCAGCCAGAACGTGGTGCGCGCCGGGCTGTTCCTGGTCTTCGCCGCCAGGTCGCCCACCACCGACGGGTCGACGGTCACCGCGCCCGCGGGCGCGGTGGCGGGACCGGCCGCCGGCGCCGCGCACACCCGGGCCGGCGACGCGGCGGCGGACGCGGACGGGGAGGCGGACCGCTCCGCCGCCGGGGCGCTGGACGTGCCCATGCAGCCGCCCGCCGCCGGGAGCATCAGCGCCAGCAGCGCCGTCGGCAGCGCCCGCTGCCGCCAGTTGATCCGCACCCGTCCTCCTCCTTCAGCCCTCGTCGCGGAATCTCAGTACGGTGGTGAACCCCCGGGTGGCCTCGGCGTAGCCGGTGCCGACCAGCACGGTGGCCGGCCGCCTGCGCCCGAAGCCGGGGGAGTACCAGCCCAGCGGCGGGTCCTCCTCGCCCCGGTGCGCCCGCCAGTCCAGCTCCCCGGGCAGGTCGAGCACCGCCGAGCGGTCCTCGCCGTCGGCGCTCCAGCGCAGCTCCGCCCGGTTCCCCGTCAGCTCCGCGGAGACCGCCGGACCCAGGTGGAACACCAGGCGCGCGTCCCTGCGCGGCCCGGTGACCTCGTCCACGATGAGCAACTCCCGGGTCTCCGGGTCGAGGTCGACCCGCCTGCGGTGCACGGACGGCTGGTAGCCGTCGTGCTCGGCGCACCAGCGCAGCGTGCCCCCGCCGGTGGCCTCCGCCTTCAGCACCCGGGTGCGCGCGTGCCGGGTCCACAGGAACGGGCCGCCGGAGACGGACTGGTCGGTGCCGTCCAGCTCCAGGGTGTTGTGGCCCAGCGTCGAGCGGAAGTACCGCCGCCACTCCGGTTGCCCGTGGTAGCAGTACGTCCCCGGGTCGGCGAGCACGTCCACGCCGTCGTGGCGCACCTCCACCGACAGCGCGTCCGCGTGGGCGTGCGCCGCGATGGACAGGAAGCCGTGCGGGCCCCCGTCGCACCGGCACCAGATCCCGCCGGGCCCGCGCAGCACGGTCAGGCCCGCGTCCGCGAAGTGGCCCGGCCGGCTCGCCGGACGCGCCGCCCCCGCCGCCGAGGGCCGCGCGAGCGCGGCGAGCAGCGGGGTGCGCACATCGGTGCCGGTCACCACCGGCCACCAGTCGAGCCGGCCGAACACCGCCTCACCGGTCGCCAGCAGCGAGCCCCACCGGTCGGTGCCCGGGCCGTCCACCACCAGGCCGTGCCCGTCGTCGGAGTCGCCCTGGCGCGGCGGCCGCAGCCGGTCGTCCACCACGGCCGCCAGCGCGTCCGTCATCCGCAGCAGCACCAGCCGTACGGTCGCGGGCACCGCCACCCCGGCGGCGTCCGCCTCGGCCAGCGCGGCCAGGCCCAGTTCGAGGACGAGCCCGTGGTACTCGGAGGCCAGCTCCCGGTTCAGCCCCGACAGGAAGGTGTTGGCGCGCAGGTTGCGGTCCAGCGAGCGCAGCGCCTCGTCCCGCCACGCCGCCGAGGACGGGAACCAGTCGAACGCGACGGCCGCGGCGAACTGCCCGGCGGCCTCCGCGATGACGTGGTTGTTCGCCGACGAGCCCCGGCTGGGGAAGGAGGCCAGCCAGTTCTGGTGGTGCCAGATCTGCCGCAGCGCGTCCGGGTTGCGCTCGAACAGCTCCGGCGCGCCCGCCCAGCCGTCCAGCAGCCGGCGGACCCACACCCAGGACAGCAGCCGGATGCCCAGCTCGATGCCACTGGTCCAGTGCACCCCGCGCAGCGGCGCGTTCGACACCCACCAGGACCGCAGGTGCGCCGCGACCCGCTCGGCGTACCGCTCGTCACCGGTGAGCGCGTACGCGGCGGCCAGCACCGTCAGGTACTGGTGCCGGGACAGCTCCCAGATCTGCTTGACGTCCCCGGACCGCTCCTCGTCGCGGTACGGCACGTCGAACGCGTAGCCCCACGGGGCCCGGCGCCCGGTCTTCGGGTCGTACCACCAGTCCGGGTCGACCAGGTCCTCCCGGGCCACCCCGAAGTACTCCACGTGCCCGGCGAGCAGCCGGTCCGCCTCGGCGACGAGACGTTTCGCCGCGTCCGGCGCCACCGAGGCCAGCGCCCCCTCGGGCAGCACCGCGGTGAAGCGGGCGCCGCCCACGGAAGGGCTCTGCGGGCGCGCCGAGCGCCACCGCCGCCGGCGCACCGCGTCGCCCACCCGGCCGCCGACCTCCTGCGGCCCCATCCGGGACAGCCGCCGCAGGTACCAGCCCGCACCCATGGTCATCGCGTCGTGGCCAGGGTCACCGGCGCGCCGCCGACCAGGCTGGCCCGCACGGCCAGCGTCGCCGCCGTGGTGGCGGCCAGCGACTCCAGGGCCACCGGCATCGGCCCGCCGGTGCGCACGGCCCGCACGAAGGACGCCAGCTCGGCCTCCTGGCCCTTGTCACGAGCCTTGGGCAGCCGCGAACTGACCCAGCGCTTGCGCCCGTACACCGAGGCGCGCACGAAGTCGTCGAGCCGCAGCACCTTGCCGTCGGCGACCAGGTCCAGCGTCTCCTTGGGGAAGCCGGGCGCGCCGGTCGTGACGTAACTGATCGTCGCCGTCGAGCCGTCCGGGTAGCGCAGCACGACCTGGAGGTCCTCGTTGCCGGGCGTGGTGACCGCGAACACGGACACCGGGTCGGCCCCGATCAGCCAGCTCACCGTGTCGATGAAGTGACCGCCCTCACCGGTGAACCGCGAACCCTCGCTGCCCTCCTTCAGGTACCAGCTGCCGTGCTCCAGGCGCCCCGCGTTGACCAGGTAGCGCACGCTCGCCGGGCCGCTGCGGGCGCCGAAGCGCTCCTTCGCCTCCCGCAGCAGCGGCGCGAACCGGCGGTTGAAGCCCACCTGGATCCGGTCGTTGCCGGACTCCTCCACCGCGGCGAGCACCCCGGCCAGCTCCTCCTCGCCGAGCGCCAGCGGCTTCTCCACGAACACGGCCTTGCCCGCGTGCAGCGCCCGGCTGGTGAGCGCGGCGTGCGAGCTGTGCCGGGTGACCACGAACACCGCGTCCACGGACGGGTCGCCGAGCACCGCGTCCAGGTCGGTGGTCGCCCGGGCGAAGCCGAACGTGCGCTGGGCGTTGGCCGCCGACAGCGCCGTCGTGGTGACCACCGTGGACAGCTCCACGCCCTCGCGGTCCTTCAGGTGCGGCAGCAGCATCGACGAGGCGTAGTTGCCCGCGCCCACGAACGCCAGGCGCACCGGCCCGGGCGCCCGGCGGGCCGGGGCGGTCGCGGCGCCGCGCCGCACCTCGGGCACGGCCACCACCGGGGCCACCGGCTCCGCGGGCTCCTGCCCGGGGTAGCGGAACAGCACGGCCACCGCCTTCAGGCCGCCGTCCTTCAGGCTCCCGTACGTCTCCACCGCGTCGTCGAAGTCCGCCGTGTGCGAGACCAGCGGCTCCACGTCCACCCGGCCCCGGGCCACCAGGTCCAGGAAGCACGCCAGGTTGCGGCGCTCGGTCCAGCGCACGTAGCCGATCGGGTAGTCGCGCCCCTCCAGCTCGTACTCCGGGTCGTAGCGCCCGGGGCCGTAGCTGCGCGAGAAGCGCACGTCGAGTTCCTTCTCGTAGTACGCGTTCCAGGGCAGGTCGAGACGGCACTTGCCGATGTCGACGACCCGGCCCCGGTCCCGGCTCAGCCGCGCCGCCAGCTCCACCGGCTGGTTGCTGCCGCCGCCGGCCGCCAGGTACACCTGGTCCACCCCGTGCCCGCCGGTCAGCTCCGCGACCGCGCTCTCCACCGCCGCCGACCCGGGGTCGCCGCAGGCCAGCGCGCCCAGCCGCTCGGCGAGCTCGCAGCGCAGCGGATCGGGGTCGGCCCCCACCACCCGCACGCCCGAGGCGGCGAGCAGCTGCACCACCAGCTGACCGATCAGGCCGAGCCCGATGACCAGCGCCACCTCCCCGAGCTGCGGCTCGCCCTGCCGCACGCCCTGCAGCGCGATCGACCCGACGGTCCCGAAGGCCGCGTGGCGGGCCTCCAGGCCGTCCGGCACCGGCGCGTACAGGTTCCTGGGCACCCAGTTCAGCTCCGCGTGCAGCGCGTGCTCGTTGCCCGCGCACGCCACCAGGTCGCCGACGGACACGTCGTCGATCCCCTCGCCGACCTGCTCGACCACCCCGCACAGCGAGTAGCCCAGCGGCGTGTACGAGTCGAGCTTGCCCATCACCTTGCGGTAGGTGGCGGGCAGGCCGTTGGTGGCCACGCTCTGCGCGACCTTCGCCACCTGGTCCGGGCGCGAACGGGCCTTGCCGAGCATCGACATGCCCGCCTCGGACACCTTCATCATCTCGGTGCCGGTGGAGATCAGCGAGTACGCGCTGCGCACCAGCACACCGCCCGGCTTGCACCCCGGCACCGGCACGTCGATCAGCGCCAGCTCGCCGCTCTTGTAGTTCTGCACAACCTGCTTCAACAGAGGTCCTCTTGTTCTCTACACCGTCAAGGGCGAGGTCTGGCTGGACCCGGAGGTCGCGCCGCGGTACCAGTACTCAAGGGTCAGCACGTGCCACAGGTGCTTGGAGAAGTCCCGCTGCCCGGCGGCGTCCTCGGCGACGAGCCGCTCCAGCGCCTCGCGCCGCAGCAGCCCCGAGCTCACGAGCACCCCGTCGTGCACCACCTCGCGCACCAGCGGCGCGAGGTCCCGGCTCATCCAGGCCCGCAGCGGGGCGCTGAACAGGCCCTTGGGCCGGTACACGATCTCCCGGGGCAGGACCGAGGTGGCCGCCTCCTTCAGGACCGCCTTGCCCTGCCGCCCCACGATCTTGCGGTCGCCGGGCACCGCGAAGGCGGCCTTGACCACCTCCACGTCCACGTACGGCACCCGTACCTCGGTGGAGGCGGCCATGCTGGAGCGGTCCGTGTACGCGAGGTTCAGGCCCGGCAGGAACATCCGGGCGTCGCCCAGGCACATGCGGTTGACGAAGTCGTCCAGGTCGTTGTCCTCGTACACGTCCGCGTGCTCGGCGATCACGTCCTCCACCGACGCCGCCAGGTCCGGGTGCACCAGGTCCAGGAGCTCGTCCTGGTCGTACATGGTGTAGCTGCGCCGGAACGCGGTCTCCTCGGGCAGGTCGGCGAAGGACAGGAAGCGCTTGGCGAAGCGCACCGAGCGGAAGCCCCGCCGCGAGGTGGCCACCGGCAGCCGGTCCACGGCCGCGGACATCCCGCGCCGCAGCGGCCCCGGGACCCGCTGGTAGCGCAGCGCGAGGACGTTCGCCAGGTGCTTGCGGTACCCGGCGAACAACTCGTCGGCGCCCATGCCCGACAGCAGCACCTTCACCCCGGCCTCGCGGGCGGCCGAGCAGATCAGGAACGTGTTGATCGCCGCCGGGTCGCCGATCGGCTCGTCCAGGTGGTACGTCATCTTCGGCAGCAGCTCGAGCACGTTCGGCGCGATCTCGATCTCGTGCAGGTCCACGCCGAACTGCTTGGCCACCTGCCGGGCGTAGCGCAGGTCGTCGGGCATCGCCTCGAACTTGGCGTCCTCCGCCCGGAAACCGATCGTGTAGGCGGAGATCCCCGGCTGGTGGCGGGCCGCGAGCGCGGTCAGGTAGCTGGAGTCGAGCCCGCCGGACAGGAACGTCGCCACCGGCACGTCGGCGAGCAGGTGCCGGCGGGTCGACTCCTCGATCACCGCGGCCACGTCCGGGACCGTGCCGCTCCGTGCCAGGTCGCGCGCCTCCGCCGCGACGTCCCGCAGGTTCCAGTACCGCCCGCGCTCCACCCGGCCGTCCGGCCGCATCCGCAGCCAGCTGCCCGGCGGCAGCTTCTCCGCCTCGCGGAACGCGCAGCGCGAGTCGGGCACCCAGTAGTAGAGCAGCGAGGCCACCATCGCCCCGTGGTCCACCTCGAGCGACCCACCGGTCACCGCGGCCAGCGCCTTGAGCTCCGAGGCGAACACCAGGCCGCCGTCGCGCCGCAGCAGGAACAGCGGCTTGATGCCCAACTGGTCGCGTACCAGCGTCAGTTCGCCGCTGCGCTCGTCGAACACGGCGAACGCGAACATGCCGCGCAGCCGGGGCAGGCAGTCCGTGCCCCAGCGCCGCCACGCCTCCAGGACCACCTCGGTGTCCGACGTCCCCCGGAAGCGCACCCCGTGGGACCCCAGTTCGGCGCGGAGGTCGGGCGCGTTGAACAACTCCCCGTTGTACGTGATGACCAGACCGCCCGAGACCATCGGCTGGGCGCCGGTCTCGGACAGGTCGACGACGGCGAGCCGGCGGTGCCCGAGGTGCACCTCCCCGTCACCGACGGGATGTGCGTACGTGCCCGTGCCGTCCGGACCCCGGTGGGCCAGGACGTCGGTCAGCCGCCGGTTCACGGCCTGCCCGTCCGGCCAGCGGTAAGCGCCTGCGATGCCACACATGTCCTACCGTGCCTCCTGGTCGCTGTCCGGTACCCGAGCCGCCCACATCGGTGGACGCTCGGTGCGGCGCGGGCCCGTCTCGTTCTCCCGGGCCAGCCGCTCGTTCTGGCTTCGCAGTGCCGTGTACAGCCCGTTCCACAGCGTGCCGTCGGTCCGGTCGCGCGGATCGGGGTCGACGAGCACCACGCCGATCACCGGGATCCGCTGGTCCGCCAGCTGCCGCGCCACCGTGTGCAGCCACGCCGCACTGCCGTGCCCCGCCCGCACCACGAGCACCGTCTGGGTGCCCAGGTACTGCAGGTCCGTCCACGCCGTCCCCGGCGCCACCGAACCCACGCCGAGGGCCGTACCCTCCCGGGGCGCGGCCGAGTCGGCCACCACCGCCGGGTCCCCGGGAGCGGTGCTGAGCTTCGCCAGCCAGGTGCCGGGCAGCCCGTCCACCACGACGACCGGGCCCTGGTCCGCCATCGCCCGGGCCACGTCGAGGGCGAGGACGCCCGTGGTGCGCGCACAGCCCAGTTCGAGCAGCGACACCGGCTCCGCCGAGGCGCGCACCGTGCGCACCAGGGTCGTGGTGAGCCGCTCGCGCGCCACCCGGGTCCTGCGCCGCCGCCACAGCCGCGGCGACCAGCGGGGCGTGCGGGGCAGTTCGGCGATCACCGAGGCGCCCACGTGCGAGGCGATGTCCCGGCGCAGCACCGGACGGTCCGCCACCACGCTGGCGACGGCCGCAAGCGCGACCCCGAGGACCAGCCCGAGCACCAGGCCGATCCCGGCGTCCGTGACGACGGCCTTCGGCAGTGAGTGGCGCACCGCGCGCGGTGCGTCCACGATCTGCGTACCGGCGATCAGCCGGGGCGTGCCGGTGCGGGCCTCGGCGGCGCGCTGGTCGAAGTCGGCGATGCGCGAGTTGAGTTCGGCCCGGCGGGCGAAGAGGGACTCCACGCTCGCCGACGCCTTCGGGTCGGTGTCCGGGGTACGGGCCCCGATCGACTTGTTGACCTGAGCCAGCTCGGTGCGCATCCGGTCCCGCTGGTCGATCAGGGCGTCGGCCTCCGCCTCGGCGGCGGCGCGCATCCGGCCCAGGTGGTCGGCGACGAACGCCTCGGCGAGCGCCTTGGCCCGGGCCACCGCGTCGGCGTCGGTGGCCCCGGTCACCTCGATCTGCATCAGGTTGTTGGTCAGGCCGGTGCCCACGTACTCCTGCATGAAGTCCTCGGGTATCTCGGAGGACTTGAGGGTCTTGAGCGCCTTGACGGCGATCTGGGTGGTGCCCAGGAGCTGCACGTCGGTGCGGATCAGCGTCCCGGTGTCGTTGGGCTGGTCGTCCGCGTGCGCGACCAGCACCTTGGTCACCGCGGTCGGCGCCGGCCGCAGCACGAACGCCAGCGCCGCGCCGGCCAGCAGCCCGAGCAGCGCCATGGTCGACCACAGGCGCCTGCGCCTGCGCACCGACACCACCAGCGGCTGGAGGTCGATCAGGGGAGCGGAGGCCGAGGACTCGGCGGCCTTGCCCGTCGTCACGCCGGACCACCCCCGGTGTCGCCGCCCGCGACGGCCGCCGCGTGCGGGCGCCGGGCCTCCGCGGGCTGCTCCGGCAGCGGCCGCACCGCGTCGGCGACGACGATGCCGACCACCTCGTGCCCCGCGTCCGCGCACGCCCCGGCCAGGTCCCCGAGCTCCTCGGCGGTCCGGCTGCCGGTGCTGAGCACCACCAGCGCCCCGGACTCCGTGTCGCGGTCCGGCACCAGCGGCTCGCTCACCCCGACCCGTACGACGCGCAGCACCGGTCCGCTCTCGGCCTCGGCGGCCAGTTGCTCGGCGGCCAGCCGGGCGATCTCGTCCCCCTCCGGCACGATCACCAGCAGTCTTCTCGGGGCGGGCAGTTGCTCGCGCAGTCGGTCGCACACCCGGCGGTAGCGGACCCTCCTGCTGGCCTCGTCGCCCGAGGAACGCGGAGCCGGCAGGTCCCACCGGGTGTCGGCGCCGAGGAGCCGCCGGACCAGGGCCCGCGCGCCGTCCTCACGCGGCCGGGAGACCGACCGCTCCGCGGGCACGTCGACGGTGCCCAGGAGCGCCGAGCCCAGCGCCGCCGCGATCTCCGGTTCCGTACGCAGCCGCCGGTTGACCCGCGCGGCGGCCAGGTGGCCGACGACCGCGACCAGGAAGAACAACAGTGCCCCGCCGCCCAGCAGTTGCGTCCTGGTCGGCGCCGCCTGCCCCTCGGGCCGGGGCGCCGGGCCCATGACGACCATCCCGGCCTTGTTCGCCGCCGGGTTGGACTCGTCCAGCTTCTTCATCGCGTCCTGCAGCGAGGTGCGCAGCTTCTCCAGCTCGGTGCGGACCTGCACGCTCTCCACGGTCCGCCCCGGGTCGGCCGCGTTGGCCAGGTCGGTGATGCGCTGGTTGGTCTGCTCGACCTTCTGCCGCAGCGCCTCGGGCCCCGACGCCGCGTCGGGGTCGGTGGTGTCGCCCCCGATCCGCGCGGCGAACGCGACGAACTGGGCGGCCACCTGGTCCGCCAGCCGCTGGGCGCGCTCCGGGGTCTCGGCCGTGCCGGAGATCTTGATGATGTTGCCGTCGGACGCCGCAGCCGTCACCCGGTCCTTCAGGTCGACGCCCCGGACGCCCGGCCAGCCGAGCGTGGTGGCCGCCCGGTCGATCACCGACGAACTGGTCGCGATCTCCGCCTGCGTCAGCAGCTCCCGCTCCTCCCACTGGCCCGGCAGCAGCACCGAGGCCAGCGCGGTGTAGCGCGGCGGGAACAGCAGCACCGACGCGCCGTAGCCGACGAGCGCGCCGACCACGGCGGCGACGACGAGCAGGCGCCAGCGCCGACGGAAGATCCGCCCGACCGTGACCAGGCGTACCGTGTCATCACTCAATGGAGCCGGCTCCTCCCTGGGCGGAGGGCCCGTCCCCCGCTGCCGGGACACTGCCCCGGCAGGCGGCGGAGTAGGCGGCGAGCAGCGATCTCTGTGAGTTGCTCCAGGAGAGTTCCCCGGTGACGCGCTCCTGGCCGATCTTGCCCATCCGGGACCGCTTCTCCGGGTCGTCCAGCAACTCGGCGACGAGCGCGGCGAACTGCGACTCGTCGTTGGCGTCCGCGTACAGCGCCGCCTCGCCCGCCGAGACCCGCGCCTCGCGCAGGTCGAACGAGACGATCGGCCGGCCCATCGCCATGTACTCCAGGACCTTGTTCATCGTCGACACGTCGTTGAGCGGGTTGCGCGGGTCGGGGGAGAGGCACACGTCCGCGGTGGACAGGTAGCGCACCAGGTCGGCGTCCGGGATGCGCCCGGTGAACTCCACCCGGTCGGCGAGGCCCAGCTCGCGCGACAGCTCCACCATCGCGTCGAAGGCGTCCCCGGCGCCGACGAACACCGCGTGCCAGTCGGTCCTGCCGACCTCGTCGCGCAGCTTCGCCAGCGCCCGCAGGGCGTAGTCCACCCCGTCCTGCGGCCCCATCACCCCCAGGTAGCAGAGCAGGTGCGGCTGGCCCTTCTTCAACTCCGGCTCCGGATCGACCGGTTGGAACCGGTCGGTCTGCGGGGCGCTGCGCACCACGAACACGTCCGAGGGCCGCTTGCCGCCGCGGCGCACCGCGACGTCCCGGTAGCTCTCGTTGGTGGCGAGCACCACGTCCGCCGCCCGGTAGGTCAGCCGCTCCAGCGCGCACACCGCGCGGTACAGCAGGTCCTCGCCCCGGTCGAACCGGGAGAGGTACAACTCCGGTACCAGGTCGTGCTGGTCGAAGACGAACCGAGCGCCCAGCCGCTTCAGCCGCAGGGCCGGCAGGAACAGCAGGTCCGGCGGGTTGCAGGCGTGCACCACGTGGACCGGCCCGACCTTGCGGGCGAGCCGGGCCGTGTGCCACAGCGCCGACCCGTACTCCCGCAGGTACCCGGCGGGCCCGCCGGTGGCCGCCCGCAGCGGGTAGCGGTGGATCCGCACCCCCTCGACGACCGCCTCGGCCTCGGTGTCCCGCTTGCGCCCCTGCGGGCAGATGACGTGCACCTCCCAGCCCGCGTCGCGCAGCGTCGTGCACTCCTGCCACACCCGCCGGTCGAAGGGCACCGACAGGTTCTCCACCAGGATCAGCGCGCGGCGCGTCCTGCGGACGGTGTTGCTCGCGTCACCAGGCAAGACCCACGTACCCCGGTTCGGCCCGGCGCGCGTCGGCGTCGGGGAGGCGGACGAGGTCGATCAGCTCCGGGCCCTCGCCGGCGGCAGGGAGCGCCGCGAGGACCTCGGGGTCGCGGGTGCCGACCAGGACGACCTCGGAGTGGTCGAGGACCTCGCCGACCGAGTCGGCGAGCAGTTGCGCCAGGTGCGGCAGCCGGTTCTCGATGTACTCGCGGTTCGCGCCGAGCAGCCGGGACAGGCTGACGTTGGCGTCGTGGATCCGCAGGTCGTAGCCCTTGCCGAAGAGCTGCTCGGCGAGCTCCACCAGCGGGCTCTCGCGCAGGTCGTCGGTACCGGGCTTGAAGGAGAGGCCGAACAGGCCCACCTTGCGCTTCCCGGTGCGCTCCACCAGCTTCACCGCCCGCTGCAGGTGCGCGGAGTTGGACGCCAGCACGTGCGACAGGATGGGCACCGAGACGTCGGCGCGCTGCGCCGCGTACACCAGGCCGCGCAGGTCCTTGGGCAGGCAAGAGCCGCCGAAGGCGAAACCGGGCCGCAGGTAGGCGGGGCTGATGTTGAGCTTGCGGTCGGCCAGGAACACGTCCATCACCTGGTGCGAGTCCACCCCGAGCGCCTGGCACACCGAGCCCAGCTCGTTCGCGAAGCCGATCTTGAGGCCGTGGAACGCGTTGTCCGCGTACTTGATCGCCTCGGCGGTCTGCACCGACACCCGGAACGTCTCCCCGGGCAGTCCCTCGTACAGCGCCGCCACCGCGTCGCCGCTGGCCGCGTCGAGTTCGCCGATGACGGTCTTGGGCGGGTCGAAGAAGTCCCGCACGCTGGTGCCCTCGCGCAGGAACTCCGGGTTCACGGCGACGCCGAACTCCACCCCGGCCGTGCCGCCGACGTACTTCTCCAGGATCGGCACCAGCAGGTCCAGGCAGGTGCCCGGCAGCATGGTGCTGCGGAACACCACGGTCTGCCGGCCGCCGCGCTCGGCCAGCGCGGCGCCGATCTGCTCCACCACCCGCTCCAGGTAGGTGGTGCACAGGCTGCCGTTGGGCTCCGACGGCGTGCCCACGCAGATCAGGGATATCTCGCTCTCCCGGATCGCCTCGCGGACGTCACCGGTGGCGCGCAGCGCCCCGCTCGCCACCACCTCGGCGATCAGCTCGCCGATCCGCTCCTCCACCACCGGGGCCTTGCCGTCGTTGACCAGGTCGATCTTGACCTGGTTGACGTCCACCCCGATGACCTCGTGCCCCATGCTGGCCAGGCACGCGGCCGACACGCAGCCCACGTAACCGAGACCGAAGACACTGACTCTCATGCCCGCTCACTCCCCCCAGGCAGGCCCTGTCGGCCCGCGTTCGGCGTACCGGCCGTACGACGCCCCCCGCGCATCAGTAGGCCCCCTGCCCGTGGACCACCGCGCGCAGGGTCTTCCACAAGATCACCGTGTCCAGGGCCAGCGACCAGTCCTCCACGTACCGCAGGTCGAGGCGGACCGCCTCCTCCCACGGCAGGTCGCTGCGCCCGCTGATCTGCCACAGGCCGGTGAGCCCGGGCTTGACCAGCAGCCGCCGCCGGATGTCCGGACCGTAGGCCGCGGACTCCTCGGGCAGCGGAGGCCGCGGCCCGACGAGCGACATCGATCCGGTCAGTACGTTGAACAGCTGCGGCAGCTCGTCGAGCGAGTACCGGCGCAGCACCGCGCCCACCCGGGTGACCCTCGGGTCCCGGCGCATCTTGAACAACAGGCCCGCACCCTCGTTGAGTTCGGCCAGTTCGGCGCGCGCCTTGTGCGCGCCGGTGACCATGGTGCGGAACTTCCAGATGGTGAACTCCGCGCCGTCCTTGCCGACCCTGCGCTGGCGGTAGATGGCCCCGCCCCTGCTGTCCGCGAGGATCAGCAGCCCGACGGTCACCATCAGCGGCGCGAGCATCACCAGCAGCAGCGCCGCGCCGACCCGGTCGACGACCGCCTTGACCGCGCGGCGGCCCCCGGTGAAGGTCGGCATGCTGACCCGCAGCAGCGGGATGCCGAGCACCGCGTCGACGTGCAGCCGTGGGCCCGCCACCTCCATCAGCATCGGGGCGACGACCATCTCGGCCTCGCTGCCCTCCAGGTTCCAGGCCAGCCGCTGCAGCCGGTCCGGCGACCAGTGCGGGTCCGCGGTGACGGCGACGACCCGGTAGCCGTCGCGGCGCACGTAGTGCGCGACGTCGGCCAGGGCGCCGACGACCGGGACGCCGTCGAGCTCGTCACCGTCGAGTCCCAGGCCGTCCGTGGTGCACACGGCGGCCACGCGCCAGCCGAGGTGCGGGAACTTGCGGGTGCGCAGGATCAGGTCGCGCACGGTCGCGGGGCTGCCGGCGGCGAGCACCGGCCGCAGGCACCTGCCGTCCTTGCGCTGCCGGTGCAGCCAGAGCCGGAGCAGATAGCGGGCGGTCATGGTGACCAGGGCGACCGCCGGGATCGCGACGAAGATCCAGAGTTTGATGTTCCGCGAGGCGAGCGAGATGCCGCCGAGTGCCAGCACCACGGCCGACGTGGACAGCGAGCGGCCCAGCCTGCGGAACTCCTCGGCGCCCTGGCCGAGTACGGCCGGGTCCCAGGCCCGGCCGAGCGCCAGCGTCGTCAGCACCAGCAGTCCGGTGCCGAAGGCCAGGATGGTCCACTTCTCCTGCCAGTTGGCCGCGTCGCGGGCACCGAAGACGATGCCGACCGACGCCACCACCACGGCGGTGGCCACCGTGTCGCTGATGACGACGGTGCGCCGGTAGCGCTGTTCCCAGACGCTGGTGTAGCCGATGACCGTGCCGTTCGCCGCGCGTCTGTGTGCCGACGGAAACGGACTGACTAGTTCCCCCTGGTGCACGGGACCCCCCCGTCCACCTGTGGATCAACGTGTTCGCCCAACACTGTTCCTCCCCCCGGGAGGCCCCCGCCCCCCGCACCGTTTCCCCTCGGGAGGCCCCCGCCTCCCGCCCATGAAAGACCGGCTGTCTCAGTGCTTTGTGAACAGCTCACCCGGGCGGTAGCGGACCCGCATGTGCCGCCGGACTGCCGAGACGCACGGGAACCCTTCGAAGCCGTGGGCGCTCCCCGCACCCGTAGGCCCCTACCGGGATCCCGAATTGATCACCCCCACCATCTGGCGCCGGGAACCTGGTTGGT
Source organism: Streptomyces sp. NPDC001941 (assembly GCF_040296945.1). Taxonomy (NCBI): domain Bacteria; kingdom Bacillati; phylum Actinomycetota; class Actinomycetes; order Kitasatosporales; family Streptomycetaceae; genus Streptomyces; species Streptomyces sp. NPDC001941. Next base: position 33,790 of record NZ_JBEOYE010000069.1, read on the forward strand.
GGCGGTCCCGTGCGCATGGCCTTTTTGATCATTCGCTGGTCGACTCGTGCCGGAGCAGCCGAAGCACGGACAACCTAGACCATCGCGCACGATATGTAGAAGGGGTGTGTGTGATTTGTATTCAATATTTGCGAGTGGGTGCTTCCAACGCCCTCCGGCCACCGGCGATTTGAAGCCACCGGGAAGCGGTGGGGGCCCTTCCGGGGCAAGGGTGCGGCCTCGCCGGGGCCATCCCCGCTGAGCTGCGAAGGCCGGTTCTGATCGTCGCGTTCGGCAACATGGGGACGTAGTCGGCCCGTGTGGCTGATGTGAAGAAACAATTCTTCCGTGACGCATGTGACGTACGGGTTTTGGGCGTGACCGACGGGACCCAGGGGCGCACCGGACAGGAGTTCACCATCGACAACGATTCGAACGACCGTCCGGCGTGTCGCCCGTGGGGCGTGTCGCGCCCGCGGCCCGCCCCCGCCCGCCCCTCCCGGCCACGCGGGGGCGCACCGTCGCTAGGGTGCGCGGGAACGTCCGCCCACGCGCCACCCCCGGAGGCCCGCGCCCCATGGATTCCTCCCGCCCGGACCCCTCCCGTCCCGGCCCCCGCCGCCCGGACGTCCGCGTCCGCCGCCACCGCACGGCCCTGCGGCTCTGCTTCGCGATACCCGGCCTTTCGCTCGCCACCTGGGTCACCCGCACCCCCGACGTCCGGGATCGCCTCGGCGCCTCCACGGCCGAGATGGGCCTGGTCCTCTTCGGCATGTCGGCCGGCTCGATGCTCGGCATCCTGGCCGCCGGAGCCCTGGTGGCACGGTTCTCCACCCGGCCGGTCATCGTCGCCTGCCTGACCTTCGTACTGGCCGGGACGGGTACGACGGCCCTGGGCGCGGCCGTCTCCTCGGCGCCGGTGGTGGCCCTGGGGCTGTTCCTCTCCGGCGCGGGCATGGGCCTCTCGGAAGTGGCCAGCAACATCGACGGCGCTTTCCTCGAAAGAGAGTTGGGCCGTCCCGTACTGCCCGCGCTGCACGGCTGCTACAGCCTCGGCACCGTCGTCGGCGCGGTCCTCGGAGTGGCCGGCGCCGCCGCCGGCTTCCCCGTGCCCTGGCACCTGGCCCTGGTGCTCCTGGTCGCGGTCGCCCTGTTCGCCCTGGTGCCGCCGCGGTTGCGTCCGGGCACCGGCCGCCGCTCCCGTACCCCCGAGGACGCCGGAGCCGGGGAGGCCGCCGCCCAACTGCCGCGTGCGGGACGGCCGTACCTCGACGTGCGCCTGCTGCTCATCGGCGGCGTGGTGTTCGCCATGACCCTGGCCGAGGGCGCCGCGACCGACTGGCTGCCGCTGCTGATGGTCGACGGCCACGGTGTGCCGCCCGGCCCCGGTTCCCTGGTGTACGCCGGTTTCGCCGCCGCGATGGCGGCCGGCCGCTTCGCCGGCGGCCCGGTGGTGGCGCGCGCCGGGCGGCCGGTGGTGCTCGGTGGCGGGGCCCTGCTGACCGCCGCCGGTATCGCCCTGGTCTCCTTCGCCGACTCCCCGGTCGCGGCCGGTTGCGCCGTCCTCCTCTGGGGACTCGGCACCGCCCTCGGCTTCCCGCTCGCCCTCTCCGCCGCCGCCGAGTCCGGGCCCGACGAGGCGGGACGCGTCGCCCTGACGTCCCGCATCGGTTACGTCGCGCTGCTCGCGGGACCCCCGGTGCTCGGCCTCCTCGGCGAGCACCACGGGCTGCGGACCGCGATGGTGCCGGTGCTGCTGCTGGTGCTCGCCGCCGCCGCGCTCTCGCCCGCCACCGCCGTCCGGGCGCGGCGGCGCGCGGTGGACGGTGTCACCGTCCACCGCGGGTGAACGTGACCTCCTTGGAGTCGCCCTCGCGCTCGTAGGTGCCGCTGAAACCCCAGTTCCGCCAGCCACCGTCCCCGTTGTTCACGACCGTCCCGTTCTTGATCGCGAAGATGTCGACGCCGTCGACCACCGCGAGGTGTTCCAGACCCGATACACCCGAGAAGGAGAGGTCGTCGAAGGACTTCACGGCGATGATGTTGGTATCGGGGAAGGCGCGGCTGTATTCGTCGATCAGGGAATGCGTCAGTTCGGCGTCGTCGCCCGGGACGTTTCCCTTGTACGGCGTTCCCGGATAGGGCCCGCCGTCGGTGTACTTGGGCTTCCCGTCGTTGAAATTCACCTTCTCCGTCCCGGTGGGAACGGAATCGGCCTCCAGGTCAGCGGCCTCGGGAAGATCGAAAGAGGCCTCCGGGCCGTCGCGCGTGACGTCCCCGTAATAGGCCCAGTTGATGTATCCGCCGTCGCCGTCGTTGCGGAACTTCCCCTTGTCGAAGACGTACACGTCGAACACGCCCCGGCCCGAAGCGATGTCGTCCCCGGTCTCCTCGTCGTGGTACTCGTTGGAGTTGAGCCGGTACCGGGCCCGGTCGACGAACGAGTCCGGCTCGTCCACCCAGTGCGACGGCTGCTCCGAGTGCATCGCCACCACGTTGTAGTCGGGGTAGCAGCGGCGCATGTCGTTCACGAGCATCCGCACCGCCTGGGCCGACGCCTCGCCGTCCAGGGGCGAGTACGTGTTGTAGTAGCGGTCGCGGTCCGGCGGCTCCTGCCCCTCGATCTGGCAGCCCTCGTCCCCGGGCTTCCAGTCCTTCTTTCTCTTGGGCCGCGACGGCTCCTGGAACGTCACCGTGCGGCGGTCCTCGCTGACCTCGAACACGCCCTTGAACGCACGGTTCTTCCACCCCAGGTCGGCGTCGTCGGCCCAGGTGAACGTGCCGGTCCTGAACGCGTACACGCGGTAGGTGGTGCCGCTGATCTCGACCGTCTGGATCATCGCGGCACCGTCCATCTGCTGGAGGTCGCCCTCGTGGGGCTGCGCGATGACGATGTTGTAGTCCGGCATGCAGTAGGAGAGGTCGTCCAGCGCCTGCTTGACGCGCTTCTCCTTGTTCTTCTCGTTGTTGATCTTGTCGATGACGAAGTTCGCGAGGTACGAGTACCCCCAGGCGGCCGCCGTGCCGACCGGCCCGCTGCCGGGCACCTTGACGTTCGAGTGCGACGACCGCTCGCGGGGCTCGAAGCAGAGGCTGGGCAGCGCGTTGCCCTCGGCGGCCGGGGCCCCGGTCCCCGCGGTCGCGACGGGCCCGCCCGGGGTGGTGGCGGGCACGACCGGTCCGTCGGGATCACCGGGTGCGTCGGCCGGCGCGTCCGGGGCGGCGGGAGCGGGGTCGTCGGGGCAGTCCCCGCCGCCCTCTCCGCCGCCCGCGTGGATCCGGCAGATCTGCCGGTGGGCGGAGCGGGTGACCTCGCCCCCGACCGTGCTGACGACCATCGCGCCCACCACGGCGACGACCAGCACCAGCAGGCCCAGGTACTCGACCGCGGTCTGTCCCGCGCTCGTACGGATCCGGCGCAACCGTGTTCGGCGGTTCACGTGTCTCACCTCGCGGCGGCTCGCTCGACGGCCCGGTGCCTCACGACCACCGGTGCTTCCGAACGTAGGGACCGCCCCGGGCCCACCGACAGTGCCCGCGGACCCAACCGGAGCCCAAGCCGGGCCCACGGCCGCTGTCCCGCCCCCGGCCTTTCCGCACCGCGCCGATCGGCCCAGCTCACCCGCACCGCGACTGTCCCACGGTGTCCCACCGGGGTCGTCCCCGCGCCCGGCACGCGCTGAGATGGGCGCAGCGCCGCAGGACGGGCGCCGGACCGGGCCCGAGCAGCACCCCCGGCCCCGGCCCCGGCCCGTACGGCGCCCGCCACCCACTCACCGAGCGAAGGACGTCGTGCCGTGAACACCACCTCTCCCGCCCTGGCCCTCACCTCCGTCACGCTGGAGGTGTCCGACCTCCCGGCGGCCCGCGCCTTCTACGCGGCCTTCGGCGTGGACCACCTCGTCCGGCTGCGGGCCTCCGACGCGCCGAGCGAGGGGTTCCGCGGCTTCACGCTGGCCCTGACCGTCGCCCGGCCCGGCTCCGTCGACGCCTTCGTCGAGGCGGCGGTGACCGCGGGCGCGGCCGTCGTGAAGCCCGCGCGGAAATCGCTGTGGGGCTACGGCGCCGTCGTCCAGGCGCCCGACGGCACCCTGTGGAAGATCGCCACCTCGGAGAAGAAGCACACCGGCCCCGCGAGCAGGGAGATCGACGCGGTGGTGCTGCTCCTCGGCGTGGCGGACGTCAAGGCGACCAGGAAGTTCTACGCGGAGCTCGGCCTGGGCGTGGAGCGGTCCTTCGGCGGCAAGTACGCCGAGTTCGCCGGCGGCGACGCCAGCCCCGTCAAGCTCGCGCTCTACCAGCGCGGCGGCCTGGCCAAGGACCTCGGCACGCCCGCCGACGGCAGCGGCTCGCACCGGCTCGCGATCGGCTGCGCCACCGGACCGTTCACCGACCCCGACGGCTTCACGTGGGAGTGACGGCCGCGGGGGAGCGGCGGCCTCACGCGGGCACGGTGGCACGGGGTGCGCGGCACGGGAGGAGCGATCCGCGACGGGGTCCGGCGACGGGGTCCGCCACCGTGGTCCGGATCCGGACGGTCCGGCGCGCGTGGGCCATCCGCCCGTGTTCCCATGGGGAGATGGATATCGCGGAGCTGCTGACAGACGCCTTCGGACGGGTCCGGGAGGAGGCGGGTGCCGCCGTCGAGGGCCTGACGCCCGGGCAACTCGCCCACCGCCCCGACGAGTCGGCCAACTCGATCGGCTGGCTGGTCTGGCACCTCACCCGGGTCCAGGACGACCACGTCGCCGACGCGGCCGGCCTGGAGCAGGTGTGGACGGCGCAGGGCTGGTACGACCGGTTCGGCCTCCAACTGGAGCCCGGGGAAACGGGATACGGGCACGGCGCGGCACAAGTGGCGGCGGTGCGGGACGTGACCGCCGAACAGCTCCTCGGCTACCTCGACGCCGTCCACGAGCAGACGCTGTCCTTCGTGCGCACGCTCGACGACGCCGCGCTCGACCGCGTCGTCGACGAGGACTGGACCCCGCACGTCACCCTCGGGGTCCGCCTGGTCAGCGTGGTCTCCGACGACCTCCAGCACGCCGGCCAGGCCGCGTACGCACGGGGCCTGCTGCCGCGCGGCTGACGGTGCCCCGCGCGGCTGACGGTGCCCCGCGCGGCCTCGCGGTCAGTGGTGGAACCCCGGCTGAGGATCGGCCGTGCCGCCCCTGCGCCGCAGGTGCTCCACCGAGGCCCGGATGTCGTCGGCCAGCAGGGCGACCTTGTCGTGGCTGATGCCGTGCCGGATCAGCACCCGCTGGACCACGGTCTCCTCGCGCTCCGGCGGAAGCGGGTACGCGGGGATCTGCCAGCCGCGCACCCGCAGCCGCTCGGTCAGGTCGTACAGCGTGAACCCGGCCCCTGCGGGGTCGGTCAGCGTCCAGGACACCGCGGGCAGCGCCCCGTGACCGTCGTAGAGCAGCGTGAACGGGCCGAGCGCGGCGATCTCCCCGCCCAGGAAGCGGGCGCTGCGCGCGGCGGTCTCGTAGACCGCGCGGTAGCCCTGCCGGCCCAGGCGCAGCAGGTTGTAGTACTGGGCCACGACGGCGCCGCCGGGCCGGGAGAAGTTGAGCGCGAAGGTCGGCATGTCGCCGCCCAGGTAGTTGACCCGGAAGACCAGTTCCTCGGGCAGCAGCTCGGGGGAGCGCCACACCACCCAGCCCACGCCGAGCGGAGCCATCCCGTACTTGTGCCCGGAGGCGTTGACGGACGCCACCCGGGGCAGCCGGAAGTCCCAGTCCAGGTCGGGGCGGAGGAACGGGGCGACGAACCCGCCGCTGGCGGCGTCCACGTGCACGGGCACGTCGAGGCCGGTGTCGTCCCGGATCGCGTCGAGCTCGGCGCAGATCTCCTTGACCGGCTCGTAGTCGCAGGTGAACGTCACGCCCAGGATCGCCACCACGCCGATGGTGTTCTCGTCCACGTACGCGCGCAGCTGGTGCGGCCGCAGCCCCGTCGCGTCCGCCTCCAGCGGGACCTGGCGCAGCTCCACGTCGAAGTAGCGGGCGAACTTCTCCCAGCACACCTGCACCGGCCCGCACACCAGGTTGGGCCGGTCGGCCGGCTTGCCCTCGGCCAGCCGCCGCTCGCGCCAGCGCCACTTGAGCGCGAGGCCGCCCAGCATGGCCGCCTCGGAGGAGCCGGTGGTGGAGCAGCCCATGGTGGTCTCGCCGTGCGGCGAGTTCCACAGGTCGGCCAGGATGTGCACGCAGCGGGACTCGATCTCGGCGGTCTGCGGGTGCTCGTCCTTGTCGACCATGTTCTTGCCCAGGCACGCGTCCATCAGCGCGTGCACCTCGGGCTCGGCCCAGGTGGTGCAGAAGGTGGCGAGGTTCTGGGCGGCGTTGCCGTCGAGCGCCAGCTCGTCCCGGATCAGCTCGCTCACCGCCCGGGGCGAGGACCGGTGCTCGGGCATCCGGTACCTGGGCAGCGCCTCGTCGCTGATCGGCAGCGCGTAGAGGTCGGTGAACGGATCCGGGCTCTCGCCGTCGGTGGTGTGCAGGGCCACGCCGCGCTCCTCGCCGTACGGGACACCGCCCACCCGGTGCCGACTGCCGCTTCCCGGCCATGGTCGCCGCACCCGGCCGCGCGAGCGCGCCCACGGGCGCCGCGGGACCCCGTGCACGGCACCCCGCACCGGGCAGGCCTTGCGGGAGGCCGTGGGGAGGGGCGCTGGGCCGTACGGGTGAGGCCGGACGCCCAGCCGTGCGCCAGGTGGCGGCAACGCGGCGCGAACAGGACGTAAGTCCCTGCCGGTCTGGTATGCATCTGGTATAGCTTGGCCGTGTGGAGGGGGCAGGGCCGGGGCGCGCGGGCCACGCCCGGCGCACCCCGGCCCTCGACCGCAGAACCCGGCCCGGCGGGCACAGCCCCCGTCCGCCGGCCGTCCGACAAGGAGAGACCCGTGCCCGCCGAGCCCCTTTCCGAGACACCCGTCCCCGTCCCCGGCGCGGACGCCGCCCGTGCGCGCAGCGTCGAGCTGGAGCGGGAGATCGCCCGTGACCCCGGCGCCTTCCGGATCCTCACCGGCGACCGGCCCACCGGGCGGCTGCACCTCGGGCACTGGTTCGGGACCCTGCGCGGCCGGGTGCGGCTGCAGGACGCGGGCGTGGAGACGTTCGTCCTGGTGGCCGACTACCAGGTGCTCACCGACCGCGACGTGGCCGACCACCTCGACGCGTACGTGCGCGACCTCGTCCTGGACTACCTCGCCGCGGGCATCGACCCGGCCCGCAGCACCGTCTTCCGGCACAGCGCCGTCCCGGCCCTCAACCAGCTGATGCTGCCGTTCCTCTCGCTCGTCTCGGTCGCCGAGCTGCGGCGCAACCCGACGGTGAAGGACGAGATCGCCCACTCCCGGCAGTCCGCCGTCTCCGGCCTGATGTTCACCTACCCCGTCCACCAGGCCGCCGACATCCTCTTCTGCGGCGCCAACCTCGTGCCCGTCGGCCAGGACCAGCTGCCCCACCTCGAACTCACCCGCACCATCGCCCGCCGCTTCAACGACCGCTACGCACCCGTCTTCCCCGAGCCCGAGGCCCTGCTGTCCGAGGCGCCCCTGCTGCTCGGCACCGACGGCGGCAAGATGAGCAAGTCCCGGGGCAACGCCATCGCCCTGTCGGCCACCGCCGACGAGACCGCCCGGATCCTCAAGGGCGCCCGCACCGACGCCGACCGGCACATCACCTACGACCCCGAGCACCGCCCCGAGGTCTCCTCGCTGGTGCTCCTCGCCGCCCTCTGCCAGGACCGCGACCCGCGGGCCGTCGCCGAGGAGATCGGCGACGGCGGCGCCGCCCTGCTCAAGAAGACCGTCACCGAGGCCGTCAACGAACACCTCGCGCCGCTGCGGGCCCGCCGCGCCGAACTCGCCGCCGACCCCGGACACGTCGACCAGGTGCTGCGCGACGGCAACGCCCACGCCAACGAGGTCGCCGACGCCACCCTGACCCGCGTCAGCACCGCCATGGGCATGCGCGCCTGATGCGGACCACGGCCGCCCCGCCCTGGCTGCGCCACATCCTGCGCCCCACGCCCGTGCCCGTCGACCGGGCCCTGGTGCTGCGCGGCGCCGTCGGGATCGCCCTGCCGCTCGCCGCCGGGCAGCTCGCCGGGGAGCCGGCGCTGGGCGCGGCGGCGGCCCTCGGCGCGTACGGCGCGGCCGTCGACGACAGCTCCGCGCCCTGGCGGCTGCGCGCCCTGACGCTCGCGCTGCCGCAACTGGCCGGCGCCACCGGCCTCGCCCTCGGCCACGCCACCTCCGGCCACCCCTGGGCCCAGGTCCTCCTCCTCGCCGTCACCGCCCTGCTCTCCGCGCTCCTGTCCAGCACCGGCCGGGTCGGCAACACCAGCACCCTGGTACTGCTGCTCGCCACCGCGATGGGCATCGGACTGCCCTCCGGCGGGCCCTGGTGGCACACCCCCGCGCTGTTCCTGCTCGGCGGCCTCCCGCTCGCGCTCTGGTCCGTCGCCACCGCCCTGCGGCACGCGGCCCGCGACGAACGGGCCGCCACCGCCACCGCCTTCCGGGCCACGGCCGCCCTGCTGCGCCCCGCGCCCACCGCCCCGCCCGACGGCCCCGGCCGCCGCCACGGGCTCACCCTCGCCATGGACGCCGCCCACGACACGCTCCTGGGCCGCCGCCTCACCCGCCCCCGCCCCGGCACCAGGACCGCGTACCTGGCCACCGCCCTCGACGCGCTGATCCCGGTCATCGCCGCGCTCCCGGCCGCCCGGCACGCCACCGCGCCCGTCGCCGAGGCCTACGCCGCCCACCTGGACGACATCGCCGACGGCCTGGAACGGGACGCGCGGCCCGTCCCCGGCGCGCACCCGCTGCCCCCGGCCCCCGCCGCCCCGGCCCTCGACCCCCTGTACGAAGCCGTCGTACGGGCCGGAACGGTCGCCGACGACCCCCGCACCCCCCGCGACCCCCGCCACCGCCTCCCGCTCTGGACCCCGCCCGCCCGGCGCCTCGCCCGCACCCTGAGGACCCGCCTGAGCGACCCGGCCACCTGGTCCTTCGCGCTCCGGCTCACCCTCTGCGTCACGGTGGCCCAGGCGGTGGCGTCGTTCTCCGCGCTGCCCCGCTCCGGCTGGATCGTCCTCACCGTCGCCCTGCTGGTCCGCCCCGGCCTCGGCACCGTCCCGGCCCGGCTCGTGACCCGCGTGCTCGGCACCTTCGCGGGCGTCCTCGCCGGCCTGGCCCTGATCAGCGCCCTGGCCCCCGGCTGGCCCCGGATCACGGCCGTCGTGGCCCTCACCGCACTGCTCCAGGCCTTCGCCCGCTACACCTACGCGCTCCAGACGCTGCTCCTCACCCCCGTCATGATGCTGCTCGCCGACCCCCTCGGGCTGGCCGGAGCCTCGGTCCCCGAGGCGCGCCTCCTCGACACCCTCGTCGGCAGCGCCCTCGCGCTCACCGCCGGCTACCTGCTGTGGCCGGAGAACAACCGCGCCGACCTTGCCCGCCGCCTCGCCCGCGCCCACGAGCGCACCGCCGACTACCTGGACGCCCGCACCCCGTACGGGCCCCACGGCACCGACCGGCACGAGCTGCACGCCCTGCGCCGCGCCGCCCACCACGAACTCGCCCGGCTGCACGCCGAACTCGACCGCCTGCGCACCGACCCGCGCCACCACCGGGACCTCGTACCGTGGCGCCAGTACCTGTACGACCTGGAGAACGCCCTGGACGACGCCCCGGCCTCCCGCCGGGCCCGTCCGCACCCCGCCCCGCCGCCCGAGGAGTAACCGCATGCCGACCACCCCGCACCTCGAGCCCGTGGTCCAGGACGGTTCGCACCCGCCCTACCTCCTCGCCCGCGACGCCCTCTCGCGGGCCATCGCCACCGGAGTCCTGGCGGCCGGGCGCCGACTGCCCTCGGAGCGGTTCCTCGCCGAACAGCTCGCCGTCAGCCGCGTCACCCTGCGCCGCGCCCTCACCCAGCTCCAGGAGCACGGCCTGATCGAGTCCTCCGCCCGGCGCGGCTGGCGGGTGCGCCCGGTCTCCTTCACGCACGCCCCCGACACGCCGGGGCCCGGCTTCGCCGACCTCAACCAGGCCCTGGGGTTCACCGTCACCGCCACCACCCTCGTGTGCCGGGTGCGGCCGGCCCGCTCCGAGGAGGCGGAACAGCTCGAAGTCGCCACCGGTACGGCCCTGTTCGAGCTGCGCCGGGTGCGCTTCCTGGACGGGGAGCCCGTCTGCGTCACGCACGACCTGGTGCCGCACGAGCTCGCCCCCGGCCTGGAGGACGAGGACTTCTCCACCGCCTCCCTCTTCGGCCTCCTGCGCGAGCGCGGCAACGCGGCGGCGGGGGCCCGCTACACGGCCCGCGCCGCCCTCGTCGGGGAGGAGGAGGCGCCCCTGCTCGGCCTGACGCCCCCGGCGGCCGTGCTGCACACCACGCGGCTCTCGCTCCAGGGCGACGACGCGACCCCGCTCGCCTGGAGCCGGGAGGTCTACCGCTCGGACCGCTACGAACTGCGCCTGAAGCTCGACTGACCGGGCCCGGCGGGTCTCGATCGGCCGGACCCGGCGCGTACGGAGCCGATCACGCCCCTACGTCGCCGACGGCCGGGCTCCTCGCGCGGTGGCCGGCCGTACGAAGGTTCCCGCGGCCCCCTGCGGAAGCAGCAGCCCTTCGGCGGCCAGCAGGTTCACGGCGCGGGAGACGATGAACTGCGAGACCCGGTACTGGGTGGACAGGCGCAGCCGCGACGGCAACGCCCCCTGGAACTCGCCCCGTCCGATGCGTGCGCGCAGATCGTCCGCCACCGTCTCGTGCGGCGCCCGCGAGGGCGTCGCGCAGAGAACCGGTGAAGTGGCGCCCCGTCCGCCCCCGTTGGCGTCGTCCGCCGGGGACCTGCGCGCGCGTACGGCCCTGCGCCGCAAGCGCGTCAGCGCCGCACGGCGGACGAACTGGGCCGTGGGGAGCGGGACGTGGTAGTGCTGGGCGATGGCGCAGGCGTCGAGGCCGCGCAACAGCGGCGACAGGGTGCTGGGGCGCCGGGTCACGCGCTGGACGAGGTCGTCGGCCAGGTCCTGGTAACGCGCAGGGGGAGTGGTCATGTTCTCCGACTCGTCTCCTGTACGGGGGTGTTGATCCGCTACTGACGGTCTGTCACCAACCGGTGTCGCGCGCGGGCCGGAGAGCGGTGCGCGAGCTGGAGGCGGGCTTCCGCATGGACAGACCAGATACAGACCAGACTAGATCGGCGTCGGGCCCCAGGAGCTTGCCGAACAGCCGTGGCGGACGGGCAGAAGGTCCTGACTTGGCGCGCCGCCGCGCCCGGTCACGGTGAGTGATGTCCCCGAATGGGGTCGTGGGCGTGCGGGTGTGCCGGGGCCGGGTCAGGCTCACCTCACACAGACCGCTCCACGGAGGGGCCCGCCCGGCTCCCCGTGGTGAAGCAGCAGAGGAACCCGCCCATGCGCGCCGTCACCCCTTCGTCTTCCCCCGCCTCCCGTCGTGCCGCGCGGCTGCTGGTCGCCGCCGGACTCGGGCTGGCCGTCACCGCCGCCGTCGCCGCACCGGCCGGCGCGGCCGGTACCCGGGCCATCCCGGACCCGGTGGCGGACTGGGGCACGGTCATCGACACCGAGGACTGCGTCCAGGCCGACGCCTGGGCCCTGCGCGTGATCAAGAAGGGCGGGCTGCTGGCCGACTCCACCTCCGTCGAGGCGCGCTACCCGAGCGCGGACGGGGTGCCCTCGTCCGCGCAGACCCTGCCCGGCGAGGTGGTGGACCTGCGGGTACTCGGCGTGAACCTGCACGCGGGCCAGGGCGTCGGCGTCAGCTCCCGCGCCCTGGGCCACACCCGGATCGACGCCTCGGGTGACCCGGTGCCCCAGCGCGGCGCGGTGTACGCGGAGACCAGCGCGGCCATGCTGGAGACCGGCCACCCCTACATCCCCGGCATCCCCGGCTTCAAGGACGGCGTCCAGCTCTCCCCAGTCGGCGTCCACCTGGAGAACGTCAAGGTGACCGCCCAGGCCGAGCCGGGCAAGCCGGTCGCCATGGACGTCTCCTCCGACGGCGGCTACCTCTCGATCGCCGGCCACAAGATCAAGCCGCTGCCCGCGGTCCTGCCGCCCAACTTCGGCGTGCGCGTCCCCGACGACCGCAACCTGCCCCCGCTGTTCACCGCCGTCTTCAACGAGCAGGTCACCACCGACGCCAAGGGCCGCCCGACCCACCACTTCGACCCCCGCGCCACCAGCGGCTACGCCAACGCGCTGCACCTGAGCATCCTGGGCACCCACGTCGCCGACATCACGGTCGGCCACGCCGCCGTCCTGCGCGACCCGGCGCGCACCGACAAGTACGCCAAGGACTGACGCGAGGCACCGCGACGGCGCGACGGGGGCCGTACGCCGCTTTCGGCGTACGGCCCCCGTCCCGTCGGGCGCTGGTCCGGTGTCCGGGATCAGCAGCTCAGGTTGCCCCCGGGCTCGACCCCGAGCAGCTGGGTGAAGCGCTGGTAGTTGTCGATCCGGCTCTGCACCTGCTGGGGGTTGCCCCCGTTGCACTCCAGGCTGCCGTTGATGGACCGGATGGTCTCACCGAACCCGGCCCCGTTGACGATCGCGTCGTGCGGCGTCATCGTGCCCGGCCCGTTCTGCGTGTTCCAGTACCACAGGCCGGTCTTCCAGGCGACCGCCGCGTCGTTCTGGACGAGGTCGGGGTTGTTGAGCAGGTCGATGCCGAGGGCGTCGCCCGCCGCCTTGTAGTTGAAGTTCCAGCTCAGCTGGATCGGCCCGCGCCCGTAGTACTTGTCGTTGCCCGCCGGGCAGCCGTAGGGCTGGGTGGTGTCGCAGTAGTGCGGGTAGTTGGCCGTGTTCTGCTCCGCCACGTACACCAGCCCGCCGGTCTCGTGGCTGACGTTCGCGAGGAAGGCCGCGGCCTCCTGCTTCTTGACGGTGTCGCTGCCCGTGTTGGAGAAACCCGGGTACGCGCTGAGCGCCGCCGTGAGACCGCTGTACGTGTAGAAGGAGTTCCTGTTCGGGAACATCGCGTCGAACTGCGCCTCGCTGACGACGAATTCGGCGGCGGCCCGCCGCGCGACGGCCGAGCCGTCGGCCTTCTGGGCCGAGGCGGTGGGAGCGAGCGTCAGGGTGCACAGTGCGGCGGCCGCGCCGGTGGCGGCCAGTAGTCCGAGGATGCGGGGATGCACGGTATCGACTCCTGTGGGGTGGAGTGGTTTCGGGACGAGCGAGGAGGACGGCGCGGGTCCGGCGTGGGGAAGTGGGGTTCCGTCACCGGAACCCGCGCCGTACGGCGGGCGCGAGGCGCCCGCGTGTCGCTCCCGTACGAGGGCCCGTACGAGGGGTGGACGCGGGCCGGACGGGGTCCGGCCGGTGCCTCAGCCGCCGACGTTGACGTCGATGCAGGCGTAGAAGGCGTTGGTGGTGTCGGCCACGTTCCACACGGCGAGCACCTTCTGCCGGCCGGTGAGGGAGCCGAAGTCGACCTGGTGGTTCACCGTCGCCTCCGGCTGCGCGCCACCGTCGTCGAACTGGGCGATGCGCTGCCCGCCGACGTAGTAGTCCCAGGTGCTGGTGGAGTGGCGGGCGGTGAGCTTCCAGGAGAACGTGGCGTTCTTCGGGACGGGCGTCACGGCCCAGCCCTTGCCGTCGTCGTCGAGTTCGGCGAACCGGCTGTTGCCGCCGCTGCAACTGGTCAGGCCCTTGGGGCCCTCGACGCTCTGGGGTTCGTACGTGATGTCGCCGCACGACACCGTGCCCGCCGCGCACTGCGCCTGGCGGCTGGGCGGGTTGGAGATGTAGCCGTGGGCGCTGGCCGAGCCCGCGGGGAGGCTGACGGCGAGGACGGGCGCCAGGGCGGCGCCGACGAGCGCGGCGGTCTTCTTGCTGAAGTGCATCGGAGAACTCCTTCACATCAGGCCGGCCCGGACGCACGTGGTCATGTGGGGGAACCACGCGCGGCGACCGGCCTCTCGTGGGTGGGGCCAAGAGGCGCGAAGGTGACGCGCACCCGCCGCACGCGCAGGGGAGGGTATGTCCGGTTGGGGTCAACTCCCCAAGCGGAGCGGCGAGTTCTGTTGGACTAGACCATACAAGCGCTCGTCGTGAACGTGTCAAGGGTGCGGAACGATCGAGGAAGATCCCGTGAACGGGGCCGGGGCGCGGCCCGCCGCGCCCCGGCCTCCAGCCACCGGCCCCCTGAGCGCTCAGGGTCGCTGCTCCGCCCCCGCCCCTTCGAGCAGCGTCCGGATGTCGTCGTTGAACCCCGTCGTGTCGGTCAGGCCGAAGGCGACGCGCTGGAGCAGGAAGCCGTGCAGCAGCCCCATCACCAGCCGGGCGCCGCGCTCGGGGTCCACGGCCGGCGCGACGCTTCTGGCCCGCTGGCCGCGGCGCAGCGCCTCCGCGATGCTGTCGCGCACGGAGGCGAAGCCGTCGAGGGCGTGCGCCTGGGCGGCGTCGTTGCGCAGCAGCTCCGACCACGTCTGTACGGCGCAGCGCAGCAGCTCCTCTACCGGGACCGGCTGCCCCGCCGCGTCGGTGACGGTATCGGCGCTCAGTGCGTCGAGCGACGCGGTGACCAGGTCGGCGACGGACGGCGCGGAGGCGCCGGCGGCCAGCTCCTCGATGGGTGCGAAGACCAGCCGGAACGCGTCGCCCGCGATGGCCAGGACGATCTCGTCCTTCCCCGTGAAGTAGCGGTACGGCGCCCCGGCCGAGACGCCTGCCTCGGCGGCGATGTCCGGCATCGAGGTCTGGTGGAAGCCGTCGCGGGAGAAGCAGCGGCGGGCGGCGGCCACGATCTGCGCGCGCTTGGCCTCGCGGCGCTCGGGTGTCAGGCGGGGCATGACCGGCACTCCCTCAAAGTGAATGACCATTTACCTTGACGGGCTCCACCCGCGGTCCTAGCTTAAAAGTGAAAGCTCATTCACGGAAGCGAGGCTCCTGATGAGTACGACGCACACGAACAGCGGCACCGGCACGCCCCTGCGCGTCGCCGCCTACACCTACGAGCACACCGCCGCACTGCTCGAAGGACGCGTCCCGATCGAGGGCGTGGACGCCACCTTCGAGACGGCCGAACTGGTCTCCGACATCTTCCGGCGGACCGTCGAGGGGCGCTACGACGTCGCCGAGTACGGTCTTACGTACTTCCTGCGCACCTTCGACCTGGAGGACTCCCCGTTCCTGGCGCTGCCGGTCTTCCCCAACCGCAACTTCCGGCACTCGTCGGTCTTCGTGAACACGGCGGCGGGTGTCAAGGGCCCGGAGGACCTCGCGGGCCGCACGATCGGCGAGTTCGCGATGTACGGGCACGACCCCGGTGTGTGGATCAAGGGGATCTTCTCCGACGAGTACGGTCTGACCCCCGACCGGTCCCGCTGGATCATCGGCGGCACCGACCACCCGCTGCCCGCGTTCGACTGGGTGCCGCAGCCGGTCCCGGAGGGCGTGGACGTGCGGCACGCGCCGGAGGGGGCGACCCTGGGCGCGATGCTGGAATCAGGGGAGATCGATGCGCTGGTCTCGGTCGACGTGCCCCAGGCCCTGCTCGACGGCTCGCCCAGGATCGCCCGGCTGTTCCCCGACTACGAGGGGGTCGAGCGCGACTACTACCGGCGCACCGGGATCTTCCCCGCGATGCACGTCATCGCCGTTCCGAGGGAGCTGGCCGCCCGCGCCGACCTGATGACCGCGCTCTACCGCGCCTTCGTCGAGGCGAAGGAGACGGTCCAGCGTGCCTACCGCGAGGGCGCGTTGAAGCAGCACATGGGCGTGGTCACCCCGTGGTTCAGCCGCCACTTCGAGGAGAACCGGGCGCTGCTGGGCGAGGACTGGTGGCCGTACGGCCTGGGCGCGAACCGTACGATGCTCGACACGTTCCTGCGCTACCACTACGAACAGGGCCTCTCCAAGCGCCTGTTGACCAGCGAGGACATCATCGTGCCCGCACTGCTCGACACCTGAGGGCCGGGGGAGACTCGCTAGCGTCGTCCGGACCGGTCGAGCAGCAGGCCGGAGACCAGTGCCAGCGGCGGCCAGCCGAGGCGGCCGTGGCGGGCGACGGCGTAGGCGCGCAGTACGACGTCGGGTCCGGTGAGCGGGACGATCCGTACCGACGGGAACGCGGTCGTGCCCAGGGGTAGCAGTCCCACGCCGAGTCCGGCGGTGATCATGCCCTGGACGAGGTCCAGGCTGTCGGCCTGGTGCGTGATGCGCGGGGTGAAGCCCGCCATGGAACCGAGCGTGCGGATCACCGTCTCGTCCGCGGTGTTGCGGGAGTTGACGATCCAGTCGTGCCCGGCGAACGCGGCGAACACGTCCAGCGTCGACCCGGCCGGGACGTGCGCTCCCACCGGGACTCCCAGGCCCCAGGGCGCGGTCCACAGGGCGGTCGCGTGGGATCCGCCGTCCTCGGCGGCGGGGGCCAGGTTGTAGTCGTAGGTGAGCGCCAGGTCCGTCGCGTCCTCGGCGAGCAGGCGCAGTGCCTCGGCCGGTTCGTGTTCGCGGACCAGCACCCGGAGCCGCGGATGGGTGGTGGCCAGGGTGGTGATGACGGGCAGGAGGTGGGCGCGGATGGCGGTCGCGAAGCCCGCGACCCGTAGCGTGCCGTTGGGCTCGCTCTCCGGCGACAGGTCGTGGCGTGCCGTCTCGACGGCGGACAGGATCGTCACCGCGTGCTCGGCCAGGCGCCGCCCCGCGGGCGTCAGCCGGACCAGCCGCCCGTGCGGCTCCACCAGCGCCGTGCCCATGTCGCCCGCCAGTGCGGCGATCTGCTGGGAGACCGTCGAGGTGGTCGTGGAGAGCGTGTCGGCGACCGCGCGCATCGATCCCAGGCGGTACAGCTCCACCAGCATCCGCAGTCGTCGTGTCTCCATGCCGTCATTGTCCAGGATCCATGAACGAATTGTCCATGATCGGCACGTGGACATGAACGGTCTCTTCGCCGTCTGATGGCCCCATGAGCCTGCCGCAGTCCGCCCACCGTTCCCGTACGCCCCTGTCTCCGGCCCTCACCGGCACCGCGATGGCCGTCGCGTCCATGTCGACCATCCAGCTCGGCCTCGCGCTGTCGGTCCCGCTGGTCGACCGGCTCGGCGCCCTGGGCACGACGGGGCTGCGCCTCGCCTGGGCCGGCCTGCTCCTGCTGGTCCTGATCAGGCCCCGCCTGCGCGACTTCACCGGCCGCGACCTGCGGGCCTGTGTCGCACTCGGCCTGGTCAGCGCGGGAATGATGGTCTGCTTCATGATGGCCGTGACCCGGCTGCCGCTCGGCACGGCCAGCGCCCTGGAGTTCCTCGGCCCCCTGGCCGTGTCCCTGTGCGGCCCCGGTCGCGGCCGGGCGCGCTGGACGGCCCTGGCGGCCGTCGGCTTGGTGGCGCTCACCGAACCCTGGCACGGCGGCATCGACCCGGCCGGCGCGGGCTTCGCCCTGGCGGCCGCGGCGTGCTGGGCGGCGTACATCCTGCTCACCCAGCGGGTCGGGGACAGCGTGACCGGCCTGAACGGGCTCGCGGTCTCCATGCCCGTCGCCGGTCTGGTGGGCCTGCTGGTCGCGGCCCCCTCCGACCTGGGGCGCGTCACCTGGCCGCTGCTCGTCACCATGCTGGGCCTCGCGGCGCTCAGCGCGGTGCTGCCCTTCGTACTGGAGTTCCTCGCCCTGCGCCGCCTCACGGCCTCGGGGTTCGGCACCCTGATGAGCCTGGAACCGGCCATCGCGCTGGTCGCCGGAGTGCTGGTGCTCGGCCAGCTGCCCGGCCCGGCGTCCGCGGCCGGTGTCGTCTGCGTGGTGCTCGCCGGTATCGGTGCCATCCGCTCCGGCGCCCGCCCTTCCGGACCCTCCGCGGATCCCGGACTCCCGGCGGAACCGGACGTGGTGGGCGCGGCGTCGAGGTGAGCCACCGCCCGGTCAGCCGGTGACGTCCTCCGGCGCGGGCGTGGTGCGGGCGATCTGCAACAGCAGTTCGGCGTTCGACTTCGTCTGCTTCATCTTGTCGAGCAGCAGCTCGATCGCCTGCTGCTGGTCGAGCGCGTGCAACGCCCGGCGCAGCTTCCAGACGATGGCGAGCTCGTCGCCGGCGAGCAGGATCTCTTCCTTGCGGGTGCCGGACGCGTCGACGTCCACGGCCGGGAAGATGCGCTTGTCGGCGAGCTTGCGGTCGAGCTTGAGCTCCATGTTGCCGGTGCCCTTGAACTCCTCGAAGATCACCTCGTCCATGCGGGACCCGGTCTCCACCAGCGCGGTGGCGAGGATGGTCAGCGAGCCGCCGTCCTCGATGTTGCGGGCCGCACCGAAGAAGCGCTTGGGCGGGTACAGGGCGGTGGAGTCCACACCACCGGACAGGATGCGGCCCGAGGCCGGGGCGGCGAGGTTGTACGCACGGCCCAGACGGGTGATCGA
>NZ_JBEOYE010000070.1:0-51010 GCF_040296945.1 Streptomyces sp. NPDC001941
GAGTGGCCCCCGTCCGCCCCCTCTGGCCGCCCCGCGCGGGCGCCCGCCCGGCGCGCCGGGGGGCGCCGGCCCCCCCCCGCCCCCCCCCGGCCCGTCCGTGTCGCACCTTGTGCACCCCGAGGTCCGCCGTCCGCGTCAGGCCCCGGCCGTCCCTGCCCCGTCTCCGCCCGCCACGCGTGTCACAGCCCCGGCAGGGACGACAGCAGCCTGCCCCGGCCGTCGTAGTAGCGCACCGAGGGGTCGCCGCCGCCCGCCGGGCGGCGGGGCGTGAACACGTACCAGGCGCCCCAACCGGGGCTTCCCGCCAGCTCGATGAGCTCCGCGGGCACCACCGTGCCGCCCGGGTAGGCGAGTTCGACCCGGGCCGCCCCCTTCGTGCCGTAGTAGACGCCCGAGTGGAACGTGCCCGTGGCGTCGCCCTCGGACTGGTGGCTGATGCCCGGCACCGACATGTCGAGATTGCCGTCGACCGTGCTGCGGAAGTTCTCCTGGCCGTCCGGGCCCGCCCAGTACTTGCCCCGCTCGGTCAGCCAGACGTGCCACCCGCGCCCGGCGTCCACCCGCTGCCCCGGCTCGACCGTCCGAGGCGCCCGCGCCACCGGTACGGACGGCAGGGGCGTACGGGACGGGGCGTGCGACGTCGGCGACGCGGGCGGCGTCGCCACGCGCGCGGGCGCGTCCGCCGTCGTGACCCGCCCGATCGCCAGCGGCACGGCGGCCACCACGAGGGCCGCCCCCAGGGCCGCCGCCGTCGTGCGCCGCCGCTTGATCCGGCGGCCCTCGCGCTCCACGGCCGCCAGCGGGACCGGGCCGGGCGTGATGGCCAGCGCGGCGCCGGCCAGGGCGGCGCGCAGCCGCTGCGCCGCCGGGTCCGGCGGCGCGCCGCCGCGTACGTCGTCTTCGGGCGTCATCGCTGTGCTCCAGGGGTGGCGTGCGGACGGGGTGCGAGCACGGGGTGGGCGCGGAGCGCCTCGAGACCGCGCCGGGCGTGGCTCTTGACCGTGCCGACCGAGCAGTTGAGCACCGCAGCGATGTCGGCCTCGTTCAGGTCCTCCCAGTAGCGCAGCACCATCACCGCGCGCTGGCGCGGGGACAGGTCGGCCAGTGCGGTCAGGACGGCCGCACGCCGCTCGACGGCCTCGGCGTGGCCCGTGTGCGCGTCGCGCACCGAATCGGGCAGGAACGGGGTCAGCAGGTGCACCACGCGCTTGCGGCGCAGCCGGCTGAGGTTGTTGTTGACCAGGGACCGGCGCACGTACAGCTCGACCTCGTCCCGGGGTATGCGCCGCCACCGCGTGTACACCTTGGCCAGCGTCGTCTGCACCAGGTCCTCCGCCTCGTGGAAGTCGCCGGTGAGCAGCTGGGCCGTGCGGACCAGCCGGGGCCAGGCGGCCGTGGCGTAGGCGGCGAAATCGGGCTGGTCTGCCTCGGGGGCGGACTCGTGGGACACGGTGGCGGGAACCTCGCGATCGGGCGGTGCGGGGGCGGTGCGGGCGGGGAGCGGCAGGGCCCGTTCCCTCGTCGGGCCCTGCCACCCCGGTCCGGTGAACCCCCTTGAGGGGGGTGTTCGGCTGATGCGCTCTACATGGCGGGGAGTTCGGCGAGCACGCGGCCCGCGCGGTCGTAGAGCGTGACGGTCGTGTCGTGGTACTGCCCGTCGGCGGCGGGCCCCGTGAACACGTACCAGGCGCCCCAGCCGGGCCGTCCGGGCAGCTCGATCATCGAGGCCCGCGTGCGCACGCCCCGGTGGTCGGTGAGGACGACGCGGGCGGCCGGGCGCCGGGCGGAGTGGTAGACGCCGGAGTGGAACGTCCCGGTGGCGTCGCCCTCGGACTGGTGGGTGACGCCGGGAGTCGACATGTCGATGTTGCCGTCGACGACGCTGCGGAAGTTCTCGAAGCCGGTCGGGTCCGCCCAGTGCTTGCCGTCCGGGGTCAGCCACACCGTCCAGCCGTGCCCGCCCGCCACGCGCTGGCCGGGCTTGACGACGCGGACCGCCGACGACGCTTCGGTGTGCGCCGAACGGTGGGTGGAGGGGGAGGCGGACGAGGTGGCGGGTGCGGGGGTGGCGACGGTGACCGCGTGCGCCGCCGTGGGCACCGCGAACAGCGCGGCGGCCACGGCCGCGGTCAGGACGTGCTTCTTCATCTTCATGACTCCTCGGCGATGCAAGTGACGCAAGTGACGCAAGCGATGCGGGGTGGTGCGGGTTCGTACGGGGGAGCGGCGCCTCTCCACCCGTACAAACTCCCGTGGGGCGGGGTCCGGATGACATGGACCCGCAAGAATTTTCCCGGCACCCGCGACGGGGGCGGGACACGGGCGCGGCGGCCGAGGAGTGGGCGGAGGGGAGAGGGGAACTCGTTCGGGTGCCCAGGACGGGCGGCGCGACCGGTTGCGGCCCAGGCTGGGGAGACCCCCACGCAGCGGCACGGGAACGGAGCGAACATGGCAGAGACCTGGACGGCCCGCGCCGTACCCGACCCGCACGCCGGGGAGTGGCTCCCAGTCCTGGACGTCCCGGCGCCCGCGCCGCAGCGCCGCTGGACCGTACTGCTGCGCTGGCTGCTGCTGCTCCCGCAGTTCATCGCCGTCATGCTGCTCGGGATCGCCGCGTTCTTCGTGGTGATCGCCGGCTGGTTCGCCGCGCTGGTCCTCGGGCGGCTGCCGGAGGCGCTGCACCGCTTCCTCGCGAACGTCGTCGCCTACCAGGCGAGGGTCGAGGCCAGTGCGATGCTCCTGGTGGACCGCTACCCGCCGTTCACCTTCTACGACCTCGACTTCCCGGTCCGCGTGCAGCAGCAGGCCACCCCGCTCAACCGGCTCGCCGTGCTCTTCCGGATCTTCCTGATGATCCCGGCCGCGATCATCTCCGGCCTGCTGCAGTCCGGGTGGGCGGCCGTCAGCTGGGTGTTCTGGCTGATCACGCTCGTCCTCGGCCGCCTCCCCGAGCCGGTCTTCGCCGCGTCGGCCGCCGTGCTCCGCTACCGGATGCGCTTCCAGTCGTACGCGATGATGCTCACCCCGGCCTACCCCAAGCGGCTGTTCGGCGACGACCCCGCCGGGGAGGAGCCGGTCTCCGCCACGCGCCCGCTGGTCCTGGGCACGGGCGCGACGGTCCTCGTGGTGGTCTTCCTGCTCCTCGGCCTGGTCGCCCACGTCACCACGAACACCAGCGTCGACTACGGCGCTGACGACGACTGGACCACCGGCTCGCTCCCCTTCCCCTCCAGCCGCTGACCGGCTGCTCCGCCGACCGTCCGCCTCGCCGCCCCCGCTGACCAGGTCGGCCGCCCGCTTCGTCCCGTTCGCGAACTGCCGTCGTGAAACCGGGCTTCCTGGGTACCCGCGACCTCGACGGACTCGACATCCGGATCCGGAGAGGAGAGGTGGTCCCCGTGGCGGGTGCCCGGCCCGACCTGGGCGAGGAACGCGTGGGTGAACTGGTACAACGTGCCTCGCAGCAGCTCACCGAGCTGGTGCGCGGTGAACTACGGCTGGCCCAGGCCGAGATGAAGGAGAAGGGCAAACGGTACGGGAAGGGCGGCGGGCTGTTCGGCGGCGCGGGCGTCGTGGGCTTCCTGACCCTCCAGGCCCTCGTCGCCGGGGCGATCGCGGGCCTGGCGGTACCGCTGCCCGTGTGGGCGGCGGCGCTGATCGTGGCCGCCGTGCTCGGCGTGATCACCGCCGTCATGGCGCTGGTCGGCCGCAAGGAGGTCGGCCGCGCGACGCCCGCGGCACCCGCGGAGACGATCGAGAGCGTCAAGGCGGACGTCGCCGAGATCAAGAGGAGCGCGCACCGATGAGCGAGCAACGGGACACCGACAAGGCCGCGGCGGCCCCCGAACCACAGGAGCTGCGCGAGGAGGTGGAACGGACCCGGCACGAACTCGGGCGCACCGTCGAGGCGTTGGCGGCCAAGGCGGACGTGAAGGGCCGGGCCCAGGAGAAGGCGGTACGAGTGAAGGAGCAGGCGACGGGGAAGGCGGCCGAGCTGAAGGACCAGGTGGCGACCAAGGCGGGCGAGGTCGCGACGAAGGCGGGCGAGGCGGCCCACGTCGTCCAGGACAAGCTGCCCGAACTGCCCCAGCCGGTACGGGACAAGGCCGCCCAGGGCGCGGTCGTGGCCCGGAACAACCGGGGCGTCCTCTTCGCGGTGGCGGGCGGCGTCGCGGCGCTGCTCCTGCTGCGGCGGTGGCGCAGGTCGTAGCCGACCGGCGACCCCGACGCGCGTACGGGCCGGACCCCCTCACCGGGGGGCCCGGCCCGTACGCGTACGCGCGCGTGGCCACCGGCTCCGTACACGCGCACGCGCGTCCGGCCCGTACGCGCGCGTGGGGTCGGCCCCGTACGCGCGTCCGCGGATCCGGGCGGTCCGCCTCCCGCAGGCCCCCACCGCCGTGACCGGAATTCGTTTGACCAGGTCGCAGGCCCGCTCCTAGGGTCCTCGCAATGCGTTGACGGAGACGAGTAGTCCGGAGACGGAACGGGCCGAGAGAGCCGCCGGAAGCTGTGAAGGCGGTGCCGTTCCCCGGGCGAAATCCCCTCCCGAGCGCGGGGAGGAAAAGGCGCCGCGAAAGCGCCCCAATGCCCCGCCGGCCGGCCCCCGTCACCGGGCCAGAGAGGTCGCCACAGGGCGGCGAAAGCGTGGTGGCACCGCGAGTTTCCCCGCTCGCCCACGCTCCGCGGGGATGACGCCGCTCACCCGGCCGAACGGACTGGAGTGTCACCGACATGCTGGACGCGACCCTTATCCGCGAGCACCCCGACCGGGTCCGCGCCGGCCTCGCCGCGCGAGGCGTCGACGTCGACCTGGACGCCTTCCTCGCCCTGGACGCCGAGTACCGCGAGGTCCGCAGCGCCCTGGAGGCCCTGCGCGGCACGCGCAAGCGGCTGTCGGCGCGGGCCGCGCGGGCAGGCGACGACCCCGACGCCTTCGAGGCCGTACGCCGGGAAGCGCGAGAGGTGGGTGCCCGCGTCAAGGCACTGGACGCCCGCCTGGGCGAGCTGGCCCGGGCCCGCGCGGACTTCCTCGACCCGCTGCCCAACCTCCCCGACGACGACGTGGTCCCGGGCGGCAAGGAGGCCAACGAGGTCCTGCGGGTGGTCGGAGGGCCACAGGAGCACGGGAGCACCCCCGCCTTCCCCGCCAAGGACCACGTCGAGCTCACCGAGAGCCTCCGCCTGGTCGACCACGTGCGCGGCACGAAGATGTCGGGCAGCGGCTTCTGGGCCTACACCGGGAACGGCGCCCTGCTCGAATGGGCGCTGCTCAACTACTTCGTCGACGCCCACCGCCGCGACGGCTACACCTTCGTCCTGCCGCCGCACGTCCTCGGCGAGGCGGCCGGGTACGCGGCCGGGCAGTTCCCCAAGTTCCGCGAGGACGTCTTCCAGGTCACGGGCGGCGCGGCGGACGCGGAGGAGGGGCGCTTCCTGCTGCCCACCTCGGAGACCGCGCTGATCGCCCTGCACCGCGACGAGACACTGCCCGAACAGGAGCTCCCGCGCCGGTACTTCGCGTACTCGCCCTGCTACCGCAGCGAGATCGGCGGCTACCGCTCGACCGAGCGCGGCACCCTGCGCGGGCACCAGTTCCAGAAGGTGGAGCTGGTGCAGTTCACCCACCCGGACGGTTCGGACGCGGCCTTCGAGGAGCTGCTGGCCAAGGCGGAGGCGCTGGTCGCGGGGCTCGGACTGCGCTACCGGGTGAGCAAGCTCGCGGCGGGCGACCTGAGCGGTGCCATGGCCCGGACGTACGACGTCGAGGTGTGGCTGCCCAGCCTGGGGACGTACCTGGAGGTCAGCTCGGTGTCGAACGCCCGCGACTACCAGGCGCGCCGGGGCGGCATCCGCTACCGCGCCCGCCACGGCGGGGGCGGTTTCGTGCACACCCTGAACGCCTCGGGCCTGGCCACCAGCCGGCTGGTGCCCGCGCTCCTGGAGCAGTTCCAGCAGCCGGACGGCAGCGTCCGGGTGCCGGAGGTGCTGCACCGCTTCGGGATCGGTCCGGTGCTGACACCCGCCTGAGCGGACTGCCGGGGTGCCCCGCGCGAGGGGGCGCCCCGGTCACAGCACCGCGATCCCCAACGGCCGCTTCCCCGCGGCCAGTCGGCGCGAGCGGCCCGTGGACAGTTCCACGACCGTGATCCCGTCCCAGTAACCGTCGCGGGTGAACCCTCCGGTCACGTACGCCATCCGGCCGTCGCGGGAGACCGCCACGTCCTCGTGCGGTCCCTGAAGCGGGAACACCCGCTCGCTGCCGTCCGGTCTGCGCACGGTCAGCGACGGGCCGTCGTCGACGGACGGGTCGATCGGCCCGGTGCCCACCACGAGCAGCGTGCCGTCCCGGGTGATCGTCACCCCGTGCTGGTGGGTGTTGGCGGTCATCCGCTCGATGGCCACCCGCCCGGTGCGCGGGTCCACCACCGCGAGCCGTTCGCCCTCGAACGGCAGCAGCAGCCGGCCGTCCGTCGGGCGCACGGCCGCGTAGTGCGGCTTCAGCCAGGAGCCCAGGCCGCCCTCGGTGCCGTACGGCGCCACCTCGATGCGGCGCGGACGGAACGCGCCGGCGCCGCGCACCGGGACCACCGTCACGTCGAAGGAGTCGTGGTCCACGGCGTAGACCTCCGAGCCGTCGCGCGAGACGTCCACGTCGAACGGCCGCCGCCCCACCGCCACCGTGCGCACCACGGCGCGCGCGGACGTGTCGACGACCTCCAGCACGCCGTTCCCGTCGGGGACGTTCACGCCGACGTACACCTGCCGCCCGTCCG
The DNA here is from genome assembly GCF_040296945.1 of Streptomyces sp. NPDC001941. Lineage (NCBI taxonomy): Bacteria > Bacillati > Actinomycetota > Actinomycetes > Kitasatosporales > Streptomycetaceae > Streptomyces > Streptomyces sp. NPDC001941. The sequence continues at coordinate 6,777 of NZ_JBEOYE010000070.1, forward strand.
GCGCCAGCGCGATGCCCATGCCGCCGCCCCGGTACTCCCCGCCGGTGACCGGCCCGAGCCGGTCGCGCGGAGTGCGGTACGGGACGAGGGCCAGGCGCTTGCGGGCCCGGGTGTCCACCAGTGCCACGCCCTCGGCCGTCGCCACCCAGGCCCCGCCGTCCTCGTCCACCACGAGCCCGTACGGCGCCCGGCCGACCCGCACCGAGCCGAGCGGGCCGCGGTCGGGGTCGGGGTCGACGAAGGTCACCGTGTCGGACCCGAAGTCGGCCACGAGCAGTGTCGTCGAGGGCGCTGGACGGCCCGTGCCCGGCGCGGCGGGCGTGCTGCTGGGCAGCGGCTCGGGCGTGGCCGCCGGGCGTTGCGGCGCCCGGGTGCAGGCGGCCAGGGCGCCCGCGCCGAGCGCGCCGAGCACCAGGCGCCGCGACGGCCCGGCGGGCCTCACGCCGCACCCCGCTCGGCGTCGCGCAGCAGGGCCGCGATCCCGGGGAGGCCGCGCCGCTCGGCGTGCTCCAGCGGGGTCACGCCGTTGCCGTCGGCGAGGTCCGGGGTGGCCCCGGCGCCCAGCAGCAGCTCCACGACCCGGGTGTGGTCGCGGCCGCCGTCGCCGAGGATGACCGCCTCCAGCAGGGCGGTCCAGCCGAGGTCGTTGACGTGGTCCACGTCGATGGCGGTCTCCTCCAGGAGGGCCCGCACGTAGCCGACGTGCCCGCGCTCGGCGGCGGGGATCAGGGCGATCCCGCCGAAGCGGTTGCGCTGCGCCAGGTCGGGGCCGGCGGGCAGCAGGACCCGCATCATGGCGACGCTGCCGGTCACGCCGGTCACCAGCCAGGGGCTGTCCTGCCGCTCGTCGCGCGCGTTCACGTCGGCGCCCGCCGCGACGAGCAGCCGCGCCGCTTCGACCCGGTCCGCCAGGGCGGCCCGCAGCAGCGGGGTGCGGCCGTGCCCGTCGCGGACGTCGACCCCGGCCCCGGAGTCCAGGGCGAGCCGCACGGTGGCCGCGTCGCCCCGTCCGGCGGCTTCGAGCAGTTCGCGGTCGAACGCGCTCATGGTGCTCCTCCTGCTCGCTCCCCGTACGCGCCCACGCGCCCGGGATCGTACGTTCGCGGGACTCCAGGCCATCCCCGTCCCACCGCCTCGTGTCTCGCCGTCGGTCGTCTCGCCGTCGGTCTCCGTGCTCTGCCTTCGTGCTCTGCTCCGATCCTGGTACGGACGAAGGTCCGGGACGATCGGCCCTGCGGCTGCCCCGGCGCGCCGGTACGGACGACATCGGGGTCAACCGATCGGATGACCCGTGAGCCGCTGACCATGCGGTACGCGGAGGCGCCCTACCGTCCGGCGGGGTCGGGCCCCACACTCGTACCCACGCGCACCGTGCGCACCGTGCGGCAGGGGGAGACATGGGCAACAGAGGCGAGCAGAACGGGCAGGTCGGCGGCGACCACTCGGCGCCGGGCGACCCGGGCAACCCGGCGCCCGAGGAGGACCAGTCCACCGGCGGGGACGACGAGTAGCCGACGAGTAGTCCCGGACGGGCGGGCCCGGCATGGACGCGGCCGCGCTGCGGCTGCGCTGCGCGGACCGGATCGCGGCGTCCGCGCGCGGCTTCGGGGACTGCGACTGGCTGCGCGAGGCGTTCCTGCGGGTGCCGCGCGAGCGCTTCGTGCCCGACCGCGTGTGGTGGCCCCACCCGGACCCGGTGGACGGGCTGCACCACGTGATCGACCGCGAGCGAGCCCCCGAGGCGTGGCTGCGGGCCGTCTACCGCCCGCAGGCGGCGCTGATCACCCAGGTCGCGGACGGCGCGGTGCGGCCCGAGGACGGGCCCACCGACGCGCCGTTCACCTCCAGCGTCTCGGCGCCCGCGGTGGTCGTGGAGATGCTGCGGCACCTGGCGCCGCGCCCCGGCGAACGGATCCTGGAGATAGGGGCGGGCACCGGCTACAGCGCGGCCCTGCTGGCCCGCCGCACGGGCCCGGACCGGGTGGTGACCGTGGAGATAGACCCCGCGCTCGCGTCCCGCGCCGACGCCGTCCTGCGGGCCCTGGGCGCGGGGGTGGAGGTGGTCCCGGGCGACGGCGAACGCGGCCACGCCCCCGGCGCCCCCTACGACCGCCTGGTCTCCACGGCGGCGGTCCGCCGGGTCCCCCCGGCCTGGCTGCACCAGGTCCGCCCCGGCGGTACGGTCCTGACCCCCCTGGACACCCCTTTCGGCAGCGACGCCCTGGCCCGCCTCACGGTCACGTCCCCGGGCCGCGCGGAGGGCACGCTGGTGGAGCCGGTGGCCTTCATGAAGCTCAGGGGCCAGCGCACCCGCCGCTCGTACGGCGAACTGGGCTGGCCGGGCTGGGGGGACTACCGGGTGACGGTGGACGGGGCGGAGCAGCGGATACGGACGGGGGAGGGGTGAGGCGCGCCCGCCGTCCCCGAGGGGCACGCTGCCGTACCGGTCCGCGAGGGGCGCGCTGCCGTACGGGTCCCCCGAAGCGCGCGCTGCCGCCGTACGAGTCCGCGCCCGGTCAGGCGGTGCTACAGAGTCCGCGTCCTGTCAGGCGGTGCTACACCGCCACGACCTCCACCCCAGCCTCGCGGAACCGGGCCGCCGTCTCCTCGGCGATCCCCGTGTCCGTGACCAGGACGTCCACCTGGTCCGTCGCGCAGATGCGGGCGAAGGCGCGCTGGCCCAGTTTGGTGGAGTCGGCCGCCACCACCACCCGCTCCGCGCGCTCGCACAGCAGGCGGTTGATGCCCGCCTCGCCCTCGTCGTGCGCCGTCGTGCCGTGCGTGGCGTCGAACGCGCCGACGCCCAGCACCGCCACGTCCAGGCTGATCTGGCTCAGCACCCCGTCGGCCAGCGGGCCGATGAGCTCGTAGGACTGGGGACGGGCCACGCCGCCGGTCACCACGATCTTGAACTGCGGGCGCACCGCGAGCTCGTTGGCGATGTTCAGCGCGTTGGTGACGATCGTCAACGCCGGGGTGCCGGAGGAGAGTTCGGGGTGCAGTGACAGCGCGCGGGCCACCTCCGTGGTGGTGGTGCCGCCGGTCAGGCCGACCACCTCGCCCGGCGACACCAGGTCCGCGACCGCCTTCGCGATGCGCTGCTTCTCCGAGGCCTGGCGTGCCGTCTTGTAGCGCAGGGGCAGTTCGTACGACACGCCGTGCGCGACCGCCCCGCCCCGGGTGCGCACCAGCATCTGCTGTTCGGCGAGCTGGTCGAAGTCGCGGCGGATGGTGGCCACCGAGACGCCGAGCGTCGTCGCCGCCTCCTCCACCTCCAGCCGGCCCCGCTCCACCAGGAGCTCCAGGAGTGCCTGCCAGCGGGCGTCGCGCGACATGCGCACCACCTCTCGTCCTGCGGCCGCGGCCGGTTCCGTGCCCGATCCCGTGGCCGATCCCGTGATCGATCAGCCGAACGAGATGACCTTAGCCCACCTTCCCGTCACCCGTATGCTTGCTTGTGATTGAAACAGCGCTATAAGTTGCAGGAAAAATCATCCAGCGATCACAGGGGTGGAGATCGGCATGAGCCACGTCCAGCAGGAACTGAGCAGCCAGCCCGAGTGCTGGGAGCGCGCCGCCGCGCTCGCCCCCGGGCACCGGGACGCGCTCGGCGCCCCCGGCGAGCGGATCGCCGTCGTCGGCTGCGGCACCTCCTGGTTCATGGGCCAGGCCGTCGCCGCCCTGCGCGAAGGCGCCGGGCTCGGCGAGACCGACGCCTTCGCCGCCTCGGAGTTCCCCGCCTCGCGCCCGTACGACCGGGTGATCGCCCTGACCCGCTCCGGCACCACCACCGAGGTCCTCGCCCTCCTCGGCGCCCTGCGCGGCCGGGTCCGCACCACCGCCGTCACCGCCGACCCCGCGACCCCCGTCATGACCGCGGCCGACGACCTCGTGGTCCTCGACTTCGCCGACGAGCGCTCCGTCGTGCAGACCCGCTTCGCCACCACCGCGCTGACCCTGCTCCGCGCCCACTTCGGGCTCCACCCCGCGCAGGCCGTCGCCGACGCCCGCACCGCGCTCGCCGAGCCGCTGCCCGAAGGGCTCGTGGACTGCGCCCAGTTCAGCTTCCTCGGCCGCGGCTGGACCGTCGGCCTCGCCCAGGAGGCCGCCCTGAAGATGCGCGAGGCCTCGCTGTCCTGGACCGAGGCCTACCCCGCCATGGAGTACCGCCACGGCCCCATCTCCATCGCCACCGGGGGGACCGCCACCTGGATGTTCGGCGAGGCCCCCGCCGGGCTCGCCGCCCAGGTCGGCGCCACCGGCGCCCGCTGGATCGAGGGCCGCCTCGACCCGCTCGCCGAACTCGTGCGCGCCCAGCGCCTCGCCGTCGCCGTGGCCGCCGCCAAGGGCGTCGACCCCGACCGGCCGCGCCACCTCACCCGCTCGGTCGTCCTCGACCCGTCGGTCTGACCGGGCCCGGGGGAGGAACAGCCATGCCGCTCGCCCGCACCGGCGACCTCGTCGCCGAAGCCGCCGCCAAACGCACCGCCGTCGCCGCCTTCAACGTGATCACCCTCGAACACGTCGAAGCCGTCATCGCGGGCGCCGAGGCCGCTACGTCACCGGTGGTGCTCCAAGTCAGCGAGAACGCCGTGAAGTTCCGCCACGGCCGCCTGCTCCCGCTGGCCCGCGCCGCCGCCACCGCCGCCGGTGCCGCCGCCGTCCCGGTCGCCCTGCACCTGGACCACGTCAAGCAGGACGCCCTGCTGCGCCAGGCCGCCGACGCCGGGTTCAGCTCCGTGATGTACGACGCCGCCCACCTGCCCTACCGGCAGAACCTGGCCGCCACCCGCGCCGTCGCCGACTGGGCCCACACCCAGGGGCTCTGGATCGAGGCCGAGCTGGGCGAGGTCGGCGGCAAGGGCGGCAGGCCTCCGCTGGACGCCCACGCGCCCGGCGCCCGCACCCACCCCGAGGAGGCCCGGCGGTTCGTCGCCGAGTCCGGCGTCGACGCGCTCGCCGTCGCCATCGGCAGCTCGCACGCGATGACCACCCGCACCGCGGCCCTCGACCACCACCTCCTCGGCCTGCTCGACCGGGGGCTGAACGTCCCCCTCGTCCTGCACGGCTCCTCCGGCGTCCCCGACGACGAACTCGCCGCCGCCGTCGGCGGCGGCATCGCCAAGGTCAACATCGGCACCGCGCTCAACATCGCGATGACCGGGGCGATCCGCACCCACCTGGCCGACCACCCCGACGGCGTCGACCCGCGCGCCTACCTCACCGAGGGCCGCCGGGCGATGGCCGACGCGGTCACCCGGCTGATCGGGGTGCTCGCGCCGACCGTCTGACGACCGACCGTCCGACACGCGGGGGAGGGGTGCGGGGCCAGACGTGGGGAGGGTGCGGGATCAGACGTCGTCGCACGTGCGGTACACGTACCCGGCCTTCCCCTTCGGCACCACGTTCAGGTCGCGGCGCACCACGCTGATCTCGTCGTCCCAGCCCTCGCACGCCGCGCGCAGGCCCTTCTCCGTGTACTCGATCGCGAGCACCCGGCTGCCGAACGCCTCCACGTAGTCGTCGCACTCGTCGTACGTGCCGCACTCCTCGGCCACCGCGAAGTCCAGGCCCACCCGCTTGCGGTCCGGGGCCAGTTCCGGGGTGTTCTTCTGGCCGATCGCCAGGCCCTTGGCGTGCGCGTGCGCGGCCAGCGCCTTCAGGAACTCCTTGGCGTGCTCCGGGGTGAGCCGTCCCTTCGGGGCGCGCGCGTAGCTGTCGTAGTTGTCCGGTTCCACCGCGTCGTAGCCCTTGGCCGCGCAGTCGTCGATCCAGCCGCCGACCTTCTTGGCGATCCGCGCGCGCTTGGCGGGCGTACTGATGTCCAGGATCGCCTCGTTCCAGTCCTTGTCCATGGCGATCCGGCCCGAGCGGTCGGTCAGCAGCAGGTCCTTGTCCCACTCGTCCTCGGCTCCCGGCTGGGCCTGGAAGGCGTTGACGTAGCAGATGTTGTACAGGCCGCGGGCGGGTGCCACCCCGTGGTCGCGGGCCACGATCCGCACCCCGTCGGGCGGGGTGTAGGGGCCGCCGATCTGGTAGTCGAACCCGGCGTGCGCGGGTGGCAGCCGGACGCCGCCCGGCGACTTGCCGCCGTCGTCGGGCTCGCCGCCCGAACAGGCGGTCGCGAGCAGGGCGACGGCCGTGGCGGCGGCGAACAGCGCGGCGCGGCGGGACGCGGCCCGGGGCGTGGTGTGGGGGGCGGGGCGGTGGTGACGCATGGTGGCGGGCTCCAGGGAGGAGGGCACGGCCCCGCCTCGGACGCGTACCACGTTCCTGGCGACTCGGTCCGGGCTTGCGGCGGGAGCCGACCTACCGGCTGGGCGTGCTCTGGGCCGGGCGCTCGGACCGGCCGTCCGGAAGCTAACGGATCATGATTTGAGCCGTCAAACGGGGGCGGGCGACGGGTGCCGTATCCGGCCAGCGGAACGGTCGGTACCGGTAACGGGACGCGCACGGCGGGAGTCGGCGGGACGGACCCCGGTGAACCGGTCGACAAGGGGACTGGTCGATGAGTGGACCGGTCGAGGAGTGGGCCTGTGGAGCAGTGGACTGGTGGATCGCGCGGGACCGCGACCCGCCGCTACCGCCCGCACCCCGGCAGCCGCGCCGCCCACCACTGCGCGCACACCGCCTGCCTCAGCCGCTCCAGCGCCTCCCGGAAGCCGTCGCCGGCGGCGGCCTGTTGGGGCAGCCGCTCGGAGGGCGCGGCTAGGGAGGGCACGGGTGTGGTCGGTACGGGTGTGGTCGGTACGGATGCGGAGGGCAGCGGTTCCGAGGCAGGGGGCAGCGACGCCACCGCCTGCGCGCCGCGCGCCACCCGCACCCGGTAGTCGCCCGCGGCGTCGACGCCCAGGACCTGCACGGCGATCCCGTGCGCCCGGTCGGTGAACGTCTGGCCCGGCTGGTACGCCGCGTCGCTGAGCGCCGCGTTGACGTTCGGGTCGCGGAAGCACCCGGCGCTCCCCGGGGTCGCGTCCCGCACCCGGACCGGGCCCTCCCCGGCGGCCACCCGGGTGCCGACGCCCGCCACGAGCACCCCGGGACGGCACACGGCGGCGTCCAGCGCGCTCTTCGTGCGCGCCTCCAGGGTCAGCGCCCGCTCGCCGTCCAGGGGCACGGTCACCAGCTTGGTGCCGCCCGGCACGGACAGCGGCCGCAGCGTGAACTCCCGCGTCCCCGGGGCGTCGGCGCAGACCGCCTGGTCGGCGCCGAGCCAGCCCAGCTTCCACTTGTGCCAGGCCATCAGGTCGTTGGCCGGACCCCAGTCCTCGTCCATCAGGTCCCAGTGCCCGGCCGTGGTGCCGCCCCCGCCGTCCAGGTAGAGGTCGGGAAGGCCGAAGGCGTGCCCGTTCTCGTGCGCGAGGACCCGCCACGGGCTGTCCCCGGTCTGCCGGCTCCACACGAAGCTCCCCGCGAACGGGACCGCGCCGCGCCCGAAGTCGAAGGTGCCCCCGCTGTACGTCACCGAGAGCACGGTCTCCAGCGCGTCCGGCCCCGCGTTCGGCGTGACCAGCACGTTGAGCAGGTCGTACGCGCCGGGGTCGGCCTCGGCCCGCACGGCCCGGGCGACCTCGGCGGTGAGCGCCGCGTAGCCCGGCGAGAACGGGACGCCGCGGCCTATCCCGTACGAGGCGAGCGGCTTGGACATGCGTATCCAGGAGAAGCGCGGCATCGGCCGGTAGTCGAGCCTGCCGTACGAGGCGCGGGCGAAGTAGTCGGAGACCGCGGGGAAGAACTCGGCGTACCGCTCGCGCGGTGTCACGGTGGCGGGCGCGTCCGGGAAGTCGACGAAGACGGTGTACGCGCGCACGGTGCCGGTGGACCGGGCGAAGTTCCCCGGGGTGGGCACGCCCTCGAAGTAGCGTGCGCCCGAGTCCGGCGGACCGGCCAGCGCGCAGGGCCCTGAAGGGGCCTGGGCGCGGGGCGCGGGGCGGGCGGGGTCCTCGGCACGGACCGGCGCGACGGCCGCGACCAGGGCGACGCAGGCCGCGACGGACACGGATATTCGGCGCACGGCTCCGCGCATGGGTCCTCCCGGTGGCCGGCCGCACCGCCGCGACCGCATTCAGCCAGCAGAAGCCGCGGGAGGACCGGACGCCCGCCCAGCGGGTCCGATCGGGGGACGGGAGCCGAGTGGACCGGGGCCGACCGGTACGGCGGCCGGCCCGACGCCGCCGTCGTCGCGCCCGACCGGCCGCGTGAGCAGGGCTGTTGGGCCGGAATGGCCCTACGGCCGGGGCGGTGCGCGCCGAGGGCCCGTTACCCCGATCGGGTGCCCCGAGGTGCACGCCGCCCCGGGGTTCGATGACCTGGCCGCATGGGCGATCACATACGCGGCCCGGGTACGGGCCTGACCAGACGGGCGGCTCTGGGGATGGCGGCGCCACTCCTCGCGGGCCCCCTCCTCACCGGCACCTTCCTCACCGGCCCCCTCGCCGACGACGCCGCCGCGCGCGGCGCCCCGGGCCCCGGCGGCCCCGGCCCCGACGACTGCGGCGCCGACTACGACGAGCGGTTCGAGGCGGACCTGGAGCGGGCCGACGCCGAGGTCCCCGAACCGGAGGAGCGCTTCGTGCTCCCGGCCCGCTGCGTCCTCCCGCTGCGCCGCCGCTTCCGCGTCACCACCCGCTACGGCGAGCCAGGCGACTGGCTCGCCGGCTACCACACGGGCATCGACCTGGCCGTCCCCCAGGGCACCCCGGTCTTCGCGGTCTCCGCCGGAGTGGTGGTGCTGGCCCGCTGGTCGGGCGCGTACGGGCAGGCCGTGACCGTACGCCACCGCGACGGGCACTTCGCCGTCTACGGCCACCTCTCCCGCATCGGCACCCGCCAGGGCGCCACCGTCCGCGCGGGCGCCCGGCTCGGCCACTCCGGCAACACCGGCCGCTCCACCGGCCCGCACCTGCACCTGGAGATCCGGGCCCAGCGCGACTACGGCTCGGACGTCGACCCGCTGGGCTACCTCAGGCGCAAGGGCGTACGGCTGCCCGCGTACGCGCGCTGAGCGGCACGCGTGTCGAACGGCCGGTCGACGAGCCCGGCCGGGAAAGCTCAACGGCTGGTCGACGAGCGCGAACGGGACACCCGGGCCGCCGGGGTACGAGCGCGGCCGGGGTCGCGCGGGAACACTCCCGCGCGACCCCGGCCGCCGCCCCTCACCGACCGCGCCCCGCCTACGCCTCCGCGACCGCCTCCAGCGGGCCCAGCGCCGCCGCGTTGCGGGCCGGGACGGCCGCCGCGAGCACCCCGATCACCAGGGAGGACAGGCAGAGCAGCAGCAGCGTGCCCCACGGCAGGGCCAGCGCGTACCCGGGCATCGCCCCGTTCGCCAGCGACCCCACCGCCCAGGCGCCGAACAGGCCGCCCGCCAGGCCGAGCAGGGTGCCGAACACGGCGACCGTCAGCGACTCCAGCCGGATCATGCGCCGCACGGCGGCCCGGTCCATGCCCACCGCGCGCAGCACCCCGATCTCCCGGGTGCGCTCGGAGACCGACATCACCAGCGTGTTCACGATGCCCAGCGAGGCGATGACGACGCCGAGGCCGAGCATCCCGTACATCAGCGTCAGCAGCGTGCCCAGCGAGCCGGACGCCTCCGAGACGAGCTGGTCGCGGTTCTGCACCTTCAGCAGCGGGTTGTTGCCGAACGCGGCGCGCACCTCGTCCTCGGTGCCGCGCGAGACCTCGTCGGTGCGCAGCAGGACCCGCTGGAGGGTGCCGGGCCGCAGGGCCGAGCGCTGCACCTCGGCGCGGGCGCCCAGCGCGTCCTTGGCCACCGGGTTGTCCCGGTAGGTGCCGACCACGGTGTACGACCGGAAGCCCTCGCCGAACCCCATGCGCGCCTGGACGGTCGCCCCGGTGCTGACGCCCTGCGCCTTGGCCGTGCTCACGGACAGCGCGATCCTGCCGGGCCCCAGGTCCTTCAGGGAGCCGCTGGTGAACTCCAGTTCCATCACGTCGCCCGCGGTGGCCGGGTCCACGCCCGCGATCTCCATGGCGCCCCCGCCCGTGAACAAGGTGCCGTCCGCGACCGCCGAGGCGGTGCGCACGCCCGGCGCCGACGCGACCTTGTCGATGGCGTGCTGGTCGACGCCCGACATGCCGTCGCGGGTGCTGACCACGTAGTCCGCGCCGAGGCCGCGGCCCGCCTCCCGGTCCAGGGCCTGGGAGGTGGAGTTCCCGATCACCGCGAGCCCGGCCACCATCGCCGTGCTGAGCATCAGCGCGGAGGCGGTGGCGGCGGTGCGCCGCGGGTCGCGCAGCGCGTTCTCCTTGGCCAGCTGCCCCACCACGCCGAAGCGCCGGGTCAGCAGGCCGGTGAGGCGGACCAGGGGCCCCGCGAGCGCCGGGGCGAGCAGGACCAGTGCCCCCGCGAGCAGCGCGCAGGCCGCCAGCGCGTCCTGGAGGTTCTGTTCCGAGGCGTCCTCGGCGCTGCCCGCCAGGGACACCAGCCACCCGGCCCCCAGGACGAGCAGGACCGCTCCCGCGCCCGCCCGCAGCCGGGCCCGGGTGGCGGACGGCGCCTGCTCGGCGGCGCGCAGCGCCTCGACCGGCGCGATCCGGGCGGCCCGGCGCGCGGGCAGCCAGGCGGCGAGCACGGTCACGCCGACGCCCACCGCGAGCGAGGCCAGGACCGGCGTCGGGCCGATCACCAGCGGCCCCTGGGGCAGCACCTCGCCGTCGGTGCTCAGCACGTGCGGCAGCAGGGTGGCGACCCCGAGGCCGAGGACGAAACCGGCCGCCGAGGCGACCGCGCCGACCACCAGCGCCTCCAGGAGCACCGAGCGGGTCACCTGGCGGCGGGTGGCGCCGACGGCGCGCAGCAGCGCGATCTCCCGGGTGCGCCGCCCGACCAGCATGGTGAAGGTGTTGGCGATCAGGAAGCTGCTGATGATCAGCGACACGCCCGCGAAGACCAGCGGCAGCTTGGCGTAGCCCCGGGTGAGGGTGCCCAGGTGGAGGTTCTGCTGGGCGATCTGGGCGCTGCCCGTGACGGTCTGGGCGCGGCCCGCGGGCAGTACCGCCTCCACCCGCCGGGCGAGCTCCGTCTCGCTGGTGCCGGGCGTGGCGGACACGTCGACGCTGTTGTAGTGCCCGGGGGAGGCGTACAGCCGCTGCGCGGTCGCCTTGTCGAACAGGGTGAGGGTGCCGCCGGACCGTACCCGGCTGTCCTTGGGGGTGACGATGCCGACGAGCCGCTTGGTGAGCGCGGGGCCGTCCGTGCCCAGTGTCACCGCGTCGCCGATCCGCAGCCCGCCCGCCTCGGCGGTGCCGCGGTCCACGGCGATCTCGCCCGCGGAGCGCGGCGCCCGGCCCTCCGCGATCGGATAGCGGCTGTCCGTACCGTCCTTGCCCGGTACGTAGGAGGCGCCCAGGTTCGACCAGACGCGCTCGGCCCGCAGCGGGCGGCCGTCCGAGCCGTTCAGGACGGCCCGCCCGTCGGCGGACGGGTGCACGGCCGCGACGCCGTGCACGGCCGCCAGCTTGCGCACCAGGGCCTCGTCCAGCGGCGAGGCGGCGGTGTCCTCGGCGGTGCCCGGCGCCGGGTCGGCGGGGCGCACCGTGACGGCGGTGTCGGCGTAGCTCTTGGACGCGGCGGCGCGCTGGGCCTCGACGGAGGAGTCCGCGAAGACGAGCGCGCCGGAGACGAACGCGACGCCCAGGCAGACCGCGAGGACGGTCATCAGCAGCCGGGCCTTGTGCGCGACGACGTCGCGCAGCGCTGTTTTCAGCATGGGGAGTTCTCGGGGCCTTCGGAAGGAGGGTGCGTACGGGTACGGGGGCGTACGGGTACGGAGGAGGGCGGGTACGGGCGCGGGCGGGGACCCGGGCTCAGCGGACCGGCCCGGGCGCCTCCAGGCGGAGCATCCGGTCGAGCACCGCGTCCGCCGTCGGCCCGTGCAGCTCGTCCACCAGACGGCCGTCCGCGAGGAACACCACCCGGTCCGCGTGCGCGGCGGCCACCGGGTCGTGGGTGACCATCACGACCGTCTGCCCCAGCTCCCGTACCGAGTCGCGCAGGAAGCCCAGGATCTCGGCGCCCGCGCGGGAGTCGAGGTTGCCGGTCGGCTCGTCGGCGAACACGATCTCCGGGCGCGAGAGCAGCGCCCGGGCCACCGCGACCCGCTGCTGCTGGCCGCCGGAGAGCTGCGCGGGCCGGTGGCCCAGGCGGTCGCCGAGGCCGACGGTGGCGACCACGGCGTCCAGCCAGGCCCGGTCGGGCTCGCGGCCGGACAGGCGCAGCGGCAGGGTGATGTTCTCCAGTGCGGTGAGCGTGGGCAGCAGGTTGAAGCCCTGGAAGACGAAGCCGACCTTCTCGCGGCGCAGCCGGGTCAGTTCGCGGTCGCCCAGCGAGGCGAGCTCGGTGTCCCCGATGCGGGCCGATCCCGACGTCACCGTGTCCAGGCCCGCCATGCAGTGCATCAGGGTGGACTTGCCGGAGCCCGAGGGGCCCATCACGGCGGTGAACCGGCCCCGGTCGAAGGCGACGGTCACCGCGTCGAGCGCGGTGACCCCGGTCTCGCCGCCGCCGTAGACCTTGGTCAGCGCCGAGGCGCGGGCGGCCGGTTCGGCGGTGGCGAGGGGCGAGCGGTGCGAGGGGGACAGCTGGGTCATGGGTACTCCGCCGGGTGGACTGCGGCCCGCGCACCGTGCGCCGAGCCGGGGGACTCACCCATCCTCACGGCCCTCACCTGCGTAAACGTCGCCCTGGAGAAGGGAGTTGAGGTCTTCCCGAAGGGGGTCACGGGACACCGTCACCTCTGTCGTACGGCAGGGGCGCCTCCGACCAAAGACAGAGGCGCCCCGGGGACGTGCCAAAGGCAGAGGCGCCCTCGGGGCGACCCCAGGGCAGAGGCGTCCCCCCGGCTACCCCAGGGCAGAGGCGTCCCGCGGGCTACCCCAGGGCGGAGGTGCCCCGGGACGACGCGTCCTACGAGGCCAGGCCCGTGCGGTGGGCGAGCAGCGCCGCCTGCACCCGGCTGGACGAGCCGGTCTTCTCCAGGATCGCGCCCACGTGCGTCTTCACCGTGCCCACGCCGATGCCCAGGCGCTCGGCCACGTCCTGGTTGGAGGCGCCCTCGCCGAGCATCGCCAGGACCTCCCGCTCGCGCGCGGTGAGCCGGGCGATCCGCTCGTCCGCCTCGCCGGGGCCGCCCAGGTCGCCGCCGCGCAGCATCCGGGCGATCACGGTGCCGGTGACACCGGGGGACAGGACCGCGTCGCCGTGCGCCGCCGCCCGTACGGCCGTGATCAGCTCCTGCGGCCCGTCGTCCTTCAGGAGGAACCCGGTGGCCCCCGCGCGCAGCGCCCGCAGCACGTTCTCGTCGTCGCCGAAGGTCGTCAGCATGACCACCCTGGGCGCCGGGTCGAGGGCGAGCAGCGGGGCGATCGCGGCCAAGCCGTCGCAGCGCGGCATGCGGATGTCGACGAGCGCCACGTCCGGGTGGTGCTCGGCGGCCAGTTCGACGGCCTGCAAGCCGTCGGACGCCTCCGCGACGACGTCGATGCCCTCGGCGTGCCGCAGGATCAGGCGCACGCCGTGGCGGATCATCGCCTCGTCGTCGGCGAGCAGTACGCGGACGGTGCGCCGCGCGTCGGTCGGGGGTACGGGCTCGGTCACTGGTGCTCCCAGGGCGCACCGTCCAGGATCGCCGGGACGGTGAAGCGGTCGATGGAGATGAGGCGCTCCGAGGCGTCGAAGCAGTAGCGGGGGATGGTGAACTCGCCCTTCGGGGGCGCGTCCTCGCCCCCGAAGGGGAAGGGGAAGACGCAGCCGGTGGTTCCGGCGGGGCGCGGCGGCTCGTGGCCGTACGCCGCGGCGCGCACGGCCGGGTTGTCGAAGATCCCGGCGAGCATGGCGTCGGCGTACGACATGCCGAGGTGCACCGGAGGGGTGGGTGTGCTCGGGGGGAGCGGCCGGATCGAGTTCATGAACAGGATCCCGAGGGCCATCAGCACCGACAGGACCGTGAGGCCCAGGACGTGCACCAGGACCGCCACGAAGCGGCGCGCGGGCGTCGCGGCGGTGGCGTCGGTGGTCGCGACGGCGTCCGCGGGGCCGCCGGAGCGCGCCGAGGGGGCGGCGTCCGGGTCCGTGGGCAGGGCGGCGACCACCTGGAACCCGCCGGTGTCCAGGGCGGTGGCCGCGAAGGCGCCGCCCAGCAGCTCCACCCGCTCGCGCAGCCCGGTCAGGCCACGCCCGGTGCCCAGCTGTCCGGCGGCCGGCGGCCGGGTGGGGGCGCCGTTGCGCACGGTGACCCGCACCGCGTCGGCCGCGTGGGCCACGCCCACGGTGACGTGGGCGTCCGTGGCGTACCGGTGGACGTTCGTCAGGGACTCCCGCACCACCCGGTGCACCGCCCGCCGCACCCGGGTCGCCACCGCGTCCAGGTCGGGCCCCGACCACTCCAGCTCCACCGCGATGCCCCCGCCGCGGGACTCGGCGACCAGCGCCTCGATGTCGGCGCGGGTGCCGGTCGCGTCGGTCAGCACGTCCGCGCCGGTGTCCCGGCCCAGCGGCCCCAGCACCCCGAGCGACTGGCGCAGCTCGCGCATGGCGTCTCGGGTGGTACGGCGCAGCAGCACGGCCTCGTCGCGCAGCTCCGGGTCCGCCTTCGCCAGGGCCAGCTCCAGTCCGCCCGCGTGCAGCGCGATCAGGCTGAGCCGGTGGCCCACCAGGTCGTGCATCTCGGCGGCGATGCTGGAGCGCTCCTGGGTGCGGGCCTCGCTGTCGGCGAGCTCCCTGGCCCGCTCGGAGGCGGCGGTGCGCTCGCGCAAGGCCCGCACCAGACGCACCTGCTGCCCGTACGCGGTGCCGACCAGGCCCGGTACGACGACGGCGATCGCGGCCATGACGAGCCCGAGCGCGAACCCGTACAGGTACGAGCCCCCCGGCCCGGTCCACGGCGCGGCGAGCGTCGCGAAGCCGGCCAGCAGGGCGCTCGCCCCGGTCAGCACCGCGACGGCCTTCCGGGTGCGCGGGATGCGCCGGCCCACCGTGTAGGCGGCCACCGCGGTGAACGGCCCCAGGCACGGGAAGGGCCCGGCGAGCACGGCGGAGGCCAGCAGCACCGGGCCGGGCAGCCGGTGCCGCAGCGGCAGCAGCGCGGTGGCGACGAGGAACGCCAGTGCCTGCTGTCGCGGGTGGTCCGGCGGGGCCAGCCGCCCGACGACCGCGTACACGCACAGCGAGGCGGCCACCACGAGGGCGGTCTCGGCGACGAGCAGCCGGGTGCCGGGCCGGGCGGGGGACTGGGGAGGACGGGCGAGTGACACGTTGACCAGTATTGGTGCCCGGCGGCCCGGAAGGCGTGCGCCTCACGGCCGATCCGCCCTCTGCCGAAAGTCACAGGACCCGGCGGGCGGCCGGCGCCCGGCTCAGCCCACCAGCTTGTCCAGGGCGGCCACCGGGTGTGCCTCCAGGCCCGGCGTCGCGAGCAGCTCGGCGATCAGCGCGGATGACCCGCCCACGTACGTGCTCACCAGGTCCACGTCGCCTCCCACGCACCACGCGCGGTCCTCGGGCCACCACAGGTCGGGCAGCTCCAGGAAGCCGTCGTCGCGCGCGGGCGACAGCACGTCGTCGAGCGTCCCGGACAGCAGCACCTCGTCCCGGCCGGGCGTGGGGAAGGTCGGTACGCCGTCGAACTCCCGGCGGCCGTAGCCGTGCCACAGCCCGAACCAGCACGCCCCGGGGGTGCCCGTGTGCCGGGCGAGCACGGGGAGCAGGGTCCGTGCCACGTCCACGGGGGTCGGGCCCTCGGCGGGGTGCTCGTCCCACACGCCGTCCCGTCCGTAGTCGGAGGCGTTCTGGTAGAAGAGCTCCATCCCGACCAGGTCCGGCCAGGCGGTGTCCGGCCCGACGGTGCGGCCGTAGGCGGCCCCGACGTCCGCCCACCGTACGGGCCGCTCGCGCAGCTCGGCGGGGTGCAGCACGCGCGCGTAGGCGTCGAAACCGGGCGCGGCCACGGCCGCCACGGTGCCGAAGGGCCGCTCGCCGGGGGGCTGCTCGGCCAGCCAGCGCGCCGGTTCCAGGCTGTCGGTGTGCACCCGCAGGGAGCCGTAGGGGAGGAAGGCGTTCATCCGCCGAGTGTGCCGCACTGCGGTGCCGGAGCACGGCGCGCCCTGTGGCGCGGTGCTGCGTCGCGGTGCTTCCTGTGCCGCGGACTTCCGGTGCCGCGAACTTTCCGTGCTGCGTACGGCAGTTGAGGCGGTGGCGTATGTGCCTGTCCGTGCCGTTTCGTCGCCTGTGCTCGCACACGCGTGCGTAGGGGCGCCGGATAGGGTGACGGCATGACCATGCGCAAGGGTGTCCCCGTGAGCGTCGACGCGATGCTGGAGGACCTGCGGGTCCTCGTCGAGATCGAGTCGCCGTCCCGCGACCTCGACGCCCTGAAGGGCTCCGCGGAGGCGGTCGCCGCCCTCCTGGAGAACCGCCTCGGCGGGAGCGCCGCGCTCGTCGAGACCGGGGCCGGGCCGCACGTGCACTGGTCCGGCGGCGGCGAGCCGCGCGTCCTCGTCCTCGGCCACCACGACACGGTCTTCCCGCTCGGCACGCTGGAGCGCCGCCCGTTCCGGGTGCGCGAGGGCCACGTCACCGGGCCCGGCGTCTTCGACATGCTCGGCGGCCTGGTCCAGGCCGTGCACGGCGTCGCCTCGCTCGACGACCTGTCCGGCGTGGAGTTCCTGGTCACGGCCGACGAGGAGGTCGGCTCCCACTCCTCCCGCAAGCTCATCGAGGAGCGCGCCCTGGCCTGCGGCGCGGTCCTGGTGGTCGAGGGCGCCGCGGACGGCGGCGGCCTGAAGACCGGCCGCAAGGGCTGCGGCAGCTTCGAGGTGGCCATCGCGGGACGCGCCTCCCACGCGGGCCTCGAACCCGCCGCGGGCGTCAACGCGCTGGTCGAGGCCGCGCACCAGATCCTGGACGTCACCGCGCTCGCCGACCCGGCCCTCGGCACCACGGTCACCCCGACCGTCGCCTCCGCCGGCACCCTGGACAACGTGGTGCCCGCCGAGGCCACCGTCGTCGTCGACGTACGGGTGGAGTCGCAGGAGGAGAAGGAGCGCGTCGAGGCCGCCTTCGCCACGCTCGCCCCCTACCTGGAGGAGGCCGAGATCACCGTGCGCGGCGCCATCGGCCGCCCGCCGATGCCGCAGGCCGCCTCCGCCGAACTCTTCGCCGTCGCCCAGGAGCTACTCCCGGGCGTCGAGGGCAGGGCCGTCGGCGGCGGCAGCGACGGCAACTTCACCGCCGCGCTGGGCGTCCCGACGCTGGACGGCCTGGGCGCGGTGGGCGGCGGCGCGCACGCCGACCACGAGTACGTGGTCATCGCGTCGATGCCGGAGCGGGCGCGGCTGGTGGCGGGGCTGGTACAGGCCGTCCAGCGGCGCTGAGGGCGGTCCGGCGGGGCGGGGCCGCGACGCCGTCGGCGGTCCTGGTGTCCCGGCGTCCTGGCGTGCGTACGCCACAATTCACTGGCCGCGCCGGGTGGCCGCCCGGGATCATCGCCGTATGAGCGAACAACCCGAGCGATGGACCCAGGCGACCGTCTACCGCGACATGTGGACCGACCCCGCCGACGACCCCCGCGACAACGACGGGCCCAGCCCCGAGGGCGAGCGCGCCACGCTGCTCGACTTCCTGGTGAACTACCGGCTGACCCTGCGGATGAAGTGCGAGGGCCTGGACGCGGAGCAGCTGGCCCGCCGCTCGGTCCCGCCGTCGGACATGTCGCTGCTCGGGCTCATACGCCACCTCGCCGAGGTGGAGCGGGACTGGCTCAACTGGATCACCGAGACGGAGCCGCTGCCCCGGCTGTACGGCCCGAAGGACGGGGACTTCCACGGGGCGGTCGCCGACCCGGCGGTGGTCGAGGCCGCGTTCCGGGACCTGGAGCGCGAGCAGGCGGCGACCGACGCGGAGCTGCACCGGCACGAGGACCTGGGTGCGCGGATCGGCCGGGAGGACATCGCGGTGCGCGAGCTGATGGTCCACCGGATCGACGAGTACGCCCGCCACAGCGGCCACGCGGACCTGCTGCGCGAGTGCGTCGACGGACGCGTCGGTCAGTAGCGGGGGGTACGGGAGCGCGGGGGTGCGTGCTCAGCCCAGCAGGGTGCCGAGCACGGCCTGGTCCACGACCAGGTAGGCGACGGCGGCCAGCGGGACGGACGCCGCGAGCGTGAGCGCGCGCTCACGGTGCGAACGGGCCGCCAGCGGTACGAGGAGGAGGGCGAGGAAGCAGCCCCAGGCCTGCGGGGCGTAGTGCAGGACCAGGGCGTAGTGGGCGCCCTCCATGCCGAACACGCCCGCCATCGCCGCGAGCCCGGTCACCCGCCGTACGACCGTGGTGCCGCGCCGCCACCACGCCCCGGCGGCCCCGAAGAGCGGTCCGGCCACCAGGGCCATGGCCAGCCAGACGAGCGGGGCCGCCAGACTGCCCATGCCGTCCCTGCCGAACTCGGCGTACCCGTAGTAGCCCGCCACCAGCCCCACCTCGGCGCACAGGCCCGCGACCGCCGCCAGGGGCACGGAGACCCGCCGGGCGAGCACGGCCCCGGCGGCGAAGGCGGCGACGCTCCAGATCGCGCCCGAGTTGGCGATCTGGTTCCAGTTCCCGGGGAGCAGGCCCTGGGCGAGGTTGGTGAGCACGCCGAGCAGCAGCCCGGCGAGGAGGGCGGCGGGCGGCACGGCGTACGCGGGTGCGGCGCGGCGGGCGGGGGACACGGAGGTCGTCACGGGTGCGGGGTCTTCCTCACGGCGGGGCAGGCACAGGCGGGCAGGCGGCCCGGGCCAAGCGGATCGGCTTGTTCCGAGGTCCCGGCAGGAGGACGCCCCGAACGCGCCCGCGGTTGCCTCCCACCCCACGGAACCCGCTCGTCCCCGAGAAACCCCGTCCCCGATCAACGCTGCCCCTGATCAACCCCGCCCGAGACGCCTTGACCTACCCTGTCGCGATGACCACCCCGCGCGTACGGTCGATCGCCCTGGACCCCTCCGAGGACCCCGCCCTGCGTCCGCTGCCCGCGCCGGTGGCCGACCTGCTGGTGACGCTCGCCGCGCCGCCCCGGCTGGTGGCGCACCTGCGGCTGGTGCACGACGTCGCGGTGCGGATCAGCGACTGGACGCAGAGGTCCTACCCGTCCCTGCGCTTCGACCGCGACGCCGTGCTCTTCGGGGCCGCCACCCACGACATCGGCAAGACCGTCCACCCGGCCGAACTCTCCGGCCCCGGCGCCCGGCACGAGGAGGCGGGCAGCGCGCTGCTCCTGGAGCACGGGGTGCCCGCGGATCTAGCCCGGTTCGCGGCGAGCCACGCCTCCTGGGACGACCCCGCAACGCCGGTCGAGGACCTGCTGGTCAGCCTCGCGGACAAGGTCTGGAAGAACAAGCGGGTCACCGGCCTGGAAGACCGCGTCGTCGCCGCGCTCGCCCAGGCCGGGGGCCGGGAGCCCTGGGACGTCTTCCTGGAACTCGACGCCTTCCTGGAGGGCATCGGCGACACGGCCGACGAACGGCTCGCCTACCAGGCGCGGCACCCGACGGCGTAGGCGGACGCGGCGCGGGCGGACGGCCGTGCGGAGGCCGTGAAGTGCCCGCCCCGCCCCGCACGTGGGGCCCGCCCGCCCCGTGCCGCACGTGGCCCTACGCCAGCTCCACCAGTTCCCGGTACTCCTCGCCCCACAGGTCCTCGTCCCCGTCCGGGAGGAGCAGTACCCGGTCCGGGCGCAGGGCGTCGAGGGCGCCCGGGTCGTGCGTGACCATCACGATCGCCCCCGGGTAGGCGCCGACCGCCTCCAGGACCTCGGTGCGCGAGGCCGGGTCGAGGTTGTTGGTCGGCTCGTCCAGGAGCAGCACGTTCGCCCCGGAGTGCACCAGGCCCGCCAGCGCCAGCCGGGTCTTCTCGCCGCCGGAGAGCACGCCCGCGGGCTTGTCCGCGTCGTCCCCGCCGAACAGGAACGCGCCGAGCACCCGCCGCGTCTCGCCGTCGCTCAGGTGCGGCGCCGCGTCCGCCAGGTTCTCCCGGACGGTCCGCGAGAGCGCGAGCGTGTCGTGCTCCTGGGCGAAGTAGCCCAGGCGCAGCCCGTGCCCGTGCACCACCCGCCCCGAGTCGGGCCGCTCGTGCCCGGCGAGCAGCCGCAACAGGGTCGTCTTCCCCGCCCCGTTGAAGCCGAGGACCACGAGGCGGGTGCCCCGGTCCACCGCCAGGTCCACGCCGCGCAGTACCTGGTGCTCCCCGTACGCCTTGGCCAGGCTGACCGCGCCGAGCGGGGTGCGACCGCAGGGCAGCGGCTCGGGCAGCCGGATGCGGGCGACCTTCTCCGTCCGCCGCACGGGCTCCAGGCCCGCCAGCATCCGGTCGGCGCGCCGGGCCATGCTGCGGGCGGTGACCGCGGTCGCCGAGCGGGCCTTCATCTTGTCGGCCTGCGCGTGCAGCGCCGCCGCCTTGCGCTCGGCGCCGGCCCGCTCCCGGGTGCGGCGCCGCTCGTCGGTCTCGCGCTGGGCCAGGTAGACGTCCCAGCCGGTGTTGTGGACGTCGAGGGCGGCCCGCGTGGCGTCCAGGTGCAGGACCCGGTTGACGACGTCGGCCAGCAGCGCGGTGTCGTGGCTGATGACGACGAGCCCGCCGCGGTGGGCCCGCAGGAAGTCGCGCAGCCAGGCCACCGAGTCGGCGTCCAGGTGGTTGGTCGGCTCGTCCAGGAGCAGGGTGCCGCCGTGCCCGGCGAAGAGGATCCGGGCCAGCTCCACCCGGCGCCGCTGCCCGCCCGACAGGGAGCCGACCGGCTCGTGCAGGACGCGCTCGGGCAGGCCGAGGCCCGCCGCGACCCGGGCGGCCTCGGCCTCGGCCGCGTATCCCCCGCCCGCCTGGAACGCCGCGTCGGCGCGCGCGTACGCGGCCATCGCCCGCTCCAGCGCGTCGGGGGAGGCGGCCCCGGCCATGGCGGCCTCCGCGGTGCGCAGCCGGCGCAGCGCCTCGTCGAGGCCGCGCGCGGACAGCACGCGGTCGGTGACGGTCACGGACGGGTCGGCGGCGCGCGAGTCCTGCGCGAGGGCGCCGACGGGACCGGTACGGGTGATCGTCCCGGCGGCGGGCCGGGTGCGGCCGGTCAGGGCCGACATCAGGGTGGTCTTGCCCGCGCCGTTGCGGCCGACCAGGCCGATGCGGTCGCCGGGGGAGACGGTGAAGGACACGTCGGACAGCAGCAGGCGGGCGCCCGCGCGCAGCTCGACGTCACGAACGGTGATCATGGGATGACGCTCCGAAAAAGCAAAAGGACACACTTCTGGCGTGGAAGCGGGTCCTCAGCTAGGAGATTCGGGGCGTGGACATGCCTCCACGCTAACCGAAGCGCGCGGACGGGCGCACCCGGATTACGTGTGACCTGCGGCGGAGCCGGTCCCCAGGGGCCTCAGCCCTTCGCGGCCGTCACCACGTAGTAGTCGAGCAGGCCCTCGCGGTAGGCCCGCAGGAAGTTGCGCGGCCAGGTGACCGGCATCTCCACCCCGGCCAGGAAGTGGTCGAGCCCCGCCCACACGTCCTCGCCGATCGACGTGACCCGCACCCCGTCCAGGCCCGCCGCGCCGAGCCCGTCGGCCAGCGCCGCCACCGGGTGCGGCTCGTCCAGGCCGCTGGCGAAGCTGTCGAGCAGGCCGCCGAGCGTCTCGACGGCCCGCTCGCCGGCGCCGTCCGGCAGGAAGAAGCTGGTGACGGCCACCCGGCCGCCGGGCCGCAGCACCCGGGCGGCCTCGGCGGCGAACGCGCCCAGGTCCGGGAAGTGCTGCGCGGCCTCCACCGAGTACACGCAGTCGAACGCGGCGTCCCCGAACGGCATCCGCTCCGCCGCCCCCTGGGCGAACCGCAGCCGCCCCGAACCGTCCGACAGCAGTGCCGCGTTGGCCCGCCGGGCCCGCTCCAGCTGGGCCGGGTGGACGTCCATCCCGGTCACCGAGCCGAAGCCGCCCTCGGCCAGGACGAGCGCGGCCCCGAGCCCGAGCCCGCTGCCCACCTCCAGCGCGGTCTTGCCCCGTACGTCGCCGAACTCGCCGACCACCCGCCGGTACAGGCCCTGCTGGCTGCGCACCCGGTCCTCGGCGCCCACCGGCGCGTCCAGCGGGATGCCCTGCCAGTAGCCGAAGTTGATGAACCCTCCGGCGAACGCGGGCGCGGAGCTGAGGTCCTGCTCCCCGTACGTGGCACGCACCGCCGCGTTGGCCGCCCCGGGCTGAACGTCGTCCATGGTCATGCCACGACCCTAGGCCTGCGGCACCGCCCGCGCCCCCAGGTCATGGTCAACTGGCCGGTCATCGCCAGCCGATGGCTCACGGCCGCCTGACCGGTCGCCGGACTTGTCGCCGGACCGGCCGGCGAGCGAGAGCAGCGCGTGCAGCGTGACGGCGGTGAGCGTACCGGCCACCACCCCGCTGCCCAGCACCGTGCGCACCCACCCGGGGAACCCCGCGTACAGCCCCGGCGCCACCACCGGGAGCAGTCCCACCGCCAGCGCCAGGGCCGCGACCAGGGAGTGCGGGCCCTCGCGCAGTCCGGCGCGGGCCAGCATCTCCACGCCCATCACCGCGATCACCGCGTACACCACCAGCGCCGACCCGGCCACCACCGCCGGGGGCAGCCCCGCCACCAGCCGCGACAGTGGCGACAGCAGGCCCACCGCCACCAGCAGCGCCCCGGCCGCCGCCGTCACGTACCGGCTGCGCACCCCGGTGAGGCGCCCGATGCCGATGTTCTCCGCACTCGTCACCATCAGGGAGGTCCCCAGGAGCCCGCCGCACAGGGACATCAGCGCGTCCGCGCGGGCCACCCGGGGCACGTCGCGGCCCGGGTCGGGGTGCTCGCTGTTGAGGACCGTCTGCCCGGTCACCTCGGCGAGCGTGGTGAGGCTGAACAGCAGCAGCGGCAGCGCGGCCAGCAGGTCGAACTCCGGCGTCCCGTACGGCAGCGGGCGCGGCAGGGCGAAGCCCTCGCCGGCCGCCGGGCGGAACGCCCCGAGCCCCGTCACCACCGCCACCACCGTCCCCGCGGCCATGCCGATCAGGACCGCGCCCTGCCGCCAGGCGCCCCGCAGCAGCAGGTACGCCACGAGGGTCGCCGCGACGGTCAGGCCCGCGAGGACCACCGCGCGCGGTGGCGCGGCGCCGTCGGGCCCGGTCACCAGCTGGGCGGCCACCCGCACCATCGAGATCCCGATGAGCAGCACGGTCACGCCCATCACCAGCGGCGGGAACAGCCGCACCACGCGCGCGTACAGCGGCACCACCGCCAGCAGCAGTGCCGCGGCGAGCAGGACCGACCCGCTGGCCACCGCGGGACCGTGGTCGTGCGCCACCGTCAGGAACAGCGCGGTGGCGGCCCCGCCGGGCAGCATCACGAACGGCAGCCGTGCCCCGAACGTCCACACCCCCAGGGACTGGAGCAGCGACCCGGCCCCGCACAGCACCAGGACCGCGCTGAGCAGCGACGCCGTCTGGGCACCCGTCAAGCGCAGTGCGGTGGCGGTGAGGAAGACGGTGGACACGGGTGCCGCGGCCATCGCCAGCACGTGCTGCACCGCCAGCGGGACGAGCCGCCGCAGGGGCACCCGCTCGTCGACGGAGCCGGGGCCGGGGCCGGACCCGGGGCCAGAGAGGCCGGAAGGGTCGGAGGGACCGGAAGGGTCGGAGGGGCCGGACCTGGTTCCGGCGGTGCTGCCGCTCACGACGACACCTCCAGCCAGGGCAGCTCCCCTGCCGCGTACCGGTAGGCGCGGAAGACGGCGTTGGGCTCGGCGGGGAACAGCCGCCGCACCTCGCTCTCCTCGTACCCGCCGAAGAACGGCACGACGTACTCCCAGCACAGGTAGCCCTCGGCGGTCACCTCGAAGAGGCGTCCCGCGGGGGAGTCGGTGACCAGGGTGTTGCCGTTGGGCAGCCGCTGGGCCGCGCCCATGAAGGGCGCGAAGAACGACTCGCGGGCCGGGTCGTGGTACTCCCACACCACCGCGCCGCCCGGCCGCTCGATCTCGACGACCCGCGTGTACGGCACGTCGTGGCCGGGACGGAAGACGCCGTTGTCGAAGACCAGCAGGTTGCCGCCGGGCAGTTCGGTGGGGTGGTGCTGCTGGGAGACGGCGCCGCGGTCGGTGCGCCACAGCACCTCGCCGCTCTCACGGCTGATGACGATCACGTCGGAGGTGCTGCGCAGGCTGGCCAGGACGTTGCCGTCGGCGAGCGGGATGACGCTGTTGACCAGGGGCCAGTGCTCGCGGGCGTACGCGGGGTGCAGCGGGTACTCCGCGCGGTCCAGGTGCTCGGCCGCTCGCCACGACCAGCGCTCGGTGCCGTCCGGGCCGATCTCCTTGATGGTGTCGGCCCAGACGGTGCCGCCGTGCGCCTCGGAGCCGGGCACCCCGCCCCGGACGTCCGCCGCGTCGGCGCCGCGCAGCGGCTCCAGGGCCGTGTACAGCACCCCGCCGTCGTCGAGGTGGTGGGCGTCGTGGTGCTGGAGCGGGTCGCGGTGCTCGGCGACGACGGACGAGTCCGGGTCGGCGCGCAGCATCACGCCGCCGCGGTACTTGTGCCACATGGGGAAGAGCGCGTCCTCGCCGGGCAGCACGCCGTTGTACGCGAGCGTCCCGCCGGGCAGCACGCGCGCGTGGCGGCCGGGACGGTACGGCAGCTTCCAGGTGTGGACGACCTCGCCCGCCAGGTCCACCAGGTACACCTCGCCCGCCCCGGTGAGCGGGGCGAAGAGGGTGAGCCCGGGGAAGGCGGCGTCGGGATCGAGGGCGATGAGTCCGGTGCCGCGACGGCGGCGCTGGTTCTGGTCGACCCGGGGCATGGCTGACTCCCTCAACGTTTCTTTCTCAAAGTTTCTTTGACAAGTTCAAAGCGACTTTGAGGCTAGGGGCGTGGTGTGTCGGCCGTGTGACAGGCGTACGAAACGTGGCCCGCGGGTGCGTAGGGTGGCCGGGGGAGGTCGGTGATCATGGGTGACGGCGGTACGGGTGAGGCGGGCGCGGGCCTGGGGGCGGCGGTGCGCCGCAGGCGCCGGGCCCTGGACCTGACGCTGGCGGCGGTGGCGGAGCGCAGCGGCCTGTCGGTGCCCTTCCTCAGCCAGATCGAGAACGAGCGGGCCCGCCCCAGCATGCGCTCGCTGCAGCGCGTCGCGGACGCCCTGGAGACCACGGCGGTGGACCTGCTGGCGGCCGCCGACGCGCGCGCCCGGCCGGTCGACGTGGTGCGCGCGGACGAGCGGGCCGGCCTGGAACCGGCGTCCGGGGTGCGCCCGCTGGTGCGCGGCTTCCACGACCTGCACGCGCTGGAGTTCACCGGGGCGCACGAGGCGGACCGCGAGTTCGTCCACCCCGGCGACGAGCTGATGTACGTGGCGGACGGCGCGGTGGAGGTCGAGGCCGAGGGGAAGGTCCTGCGGCTGGGGCCGGGCGACACGGTCTACCTGGCCGGCGGCGTCCGACACCGCTGGCGCACCGTGGGCGAGGGCGCGCGGGTGGTCCTGGTGGCGGTGGGCGGCCGGGGGTGAGGCGCGGGCCTCGCGGGCGGACCGGGCGTGGCCGGAGGTGAGGCGTTCGGTGCGCAGGGAGATCCGGGTCATGGGCCGGTACGGGGAGCCGGGCGGCCCCTCGTGGCGGGAGCCGCCCGGCGGGGTGACCGCGCGCGACCGGGGCCGAGTCCCGCGCGGTCACGTGCGGGGGCGCCGCGGGTGCGGGGGAAGCGCTCGTCGTGGTGGCGGCCCCGGCCCGGGCGGTCGATGCCGCCCGGTGCCGGAGCCACGGTGCGGGACGCACCGAGGGCACGTGTGTGCCCTGCGCCTGCCGCGCTCCCCGTCGTCCGTACACGACGGAGGGCCACAGCCCCCGTGACGCGGTGCGACCCGGTCTCCCGTCCCCCGTGGCCACGCACCGCAATCTAGGCGCCCGGGGGCGTGCGCGGCGTCGGGTGGCGGGTTGAGGTCGAGGGTCAACCAGGGGTGTACGCCGGGTGGAGTGGATCAACCCTGGGGTTGAGGCACGGGTTCCGGTACGGAGTACGCGTACGGGCCGTGCGCGTCAGCGCACCAGCACCGCCCGCGTGTAGAGCAGCGAGAACCCGCGCCGCTGGGCGTTGTGCTGGGACGTGGAGGCCGGCTGCGTCGTGATGACCGCCAGGTCCGCCCTCTCCTCGGCCGCCCGGTCCAGACGGGCCGTCAGGAGTGCGGCCTGGACGCCGCGCCGGCGGTACGCGGGCAGGGTCGCCGCCCCGGTCAGCTGCGCCAGGCCGTCGACCACCCGCATGCTCGCCGCGCCGGCCACCACGCCGTCGACCCGCGCCAGGTAGCGGCGCATCCCGGCGGCGGCGCTCATGTCGCGCACCGAGGTCTCCACCACGTCGCGGGGGAACTCCTCGTGCGAGGCGACGCCCTGGGTGTCCGGGTGCGCGAACCCGTCCACCACGGTGTCCAGCCACGCCTCGAACTCCTCGTCCCCGGACTCGCCGACCTCGACGTCCGGGACGGTCGCCGCGCGGTCCCGTGCGGTGACCTCGCGGCCCAGGAGGTTCTCGAAGCCGGCCAGGCGGTAGCCGCGGCCGGTCAGCAACTCGCCCACGGCCGGGTCCGCGACGTGCGCGAGCTCCACCTGGACCGGGGTGCCGAGCGCGGCGAACCGCCGTTCCACCGCGTCGAGTTCCGCTTCGGAGGGCGCTCCGGCGAAGCCGAGTCCGACCACCTTGTTCAGCGGGGAGTGCTCGTCCGCGCGGCAGGCGGCGCCGCCCGCGAGCGGAGTGACGAATCCCGCGTCCGGGCCCAGCCGGGCCAGTGCGGCGCGGGCGCCCGCGGTGATCAGCCCGGTCTCCGCGCGCTCGATGCGGGCGGCGAGCTCCAGGCCGCAGAAGAGGGTGCCGGCGGGGCCGCCGCCGAGTTCAGGGGTTGCCATGGCCTCGACCCTAGGCCTTGAGCCGTACGCCGATCCGCATCCCATGGGCGCCCGATGCTTGCACTTAGTTCAAGTGATGCCGTAACTTCTGTCTTGCACTTAGTTCAAGTGCTCGGGGGTCCTGGCCCCCACGGTTTTCTCAAGGATTCGGGACGAGAGGGGAACGTCATGGCGCAGGAGCTGCGGGACTTCGTGAAGGCGGCGGCCGAGGAGTTCGGCCTGCCGGGAGCGGCGGTCGGCGTACTCGTCGACGGGCA
This sequence comes from Streptomyces sp. NPDC001941, assembly GCF_040296945.1. Lineage (NCBI taxonomy): Bacteria > Bacillati > Actinomycetota > Actinomycetes > Kitasatosporales > Streptomycetaceae > Streptomyces > Streptomyces sp. NPDC001941. Next base: position 33,959 of record NZ_JBEOYE010000070.1, read on the forward strand.
GCGGGTGTACGCCTCGCACGGCACGACCGCCCTGGTGGACGGGCTGCCCATGGACGAGCGCACGCTCTTCCCCGTCGCCTCCACCACCAAGCCCTTCACCGCCACCGCCCTGGTGCGCCTCGCCGCCGAGGGCAGGGTCGACCTCGGCGCCCCGGTGCGCCGCTACGTCCCCGACCTCAAGCTGGCCGACGAGAAGGCCGCCGACCGCATCACCGTCCTGCAGCTGCTCAACCACACCGGGGGACTCGACTGGAACCTGATCCCCGACGAGGACAACGAGACCCTCGCCGGGTTCGTCGAGCAGATGGACCGCCTGGAGGTCATCGCCGCCCCCGGTGAGCGCGCCTCCTACAGCCAGGCCGGCTACAACCTCGCGGGCCGCGTCATCGAGAACGTGACCGGCCTGCCCTACGAGCGGGCCGTGACCTCGCTCGTCCTGGAACCCGCCGGTCTGAGCAGCACCTTCTTCGACCTCGACGACGTCATCACCCGCAAGTACGCCGTCGGGCACGTCCGGGACGAGGAGGGGAGGCTGCGGGCGGCCACCCCGTGGAAGGCCTTCCGGGGCACCTCGCGCGCCAACAACCCCGGTGGCGGTGGCATCTCCACCGTCGAGGACCTGCTGAGCTGGGCCGAGTTCCACCTCGCCGACGGCGAGGGAGTCCTGCCCGCCGAGTCGGTGCGCGCCATGCGGGAGCAGACCGTGGAACTGCGGGCCAGCACCCTCGGCGACGGCTTCGGCATCTGCTGGTTCCTCAAGTGGATCGACGGTGTCCTGACGATCAGTCACGGAGGCTCCGGCAACGGTCAGTTCGCCGAACTCCTGATCGTTCCCGAGCGGAACTTCGCGGTGGTGTCCCTGTCCAACGCGGGCCCCGAGGGCTACCCGTTCAACCAGTCCGTGGTCCGCTGGGCCCTGGAGCACTACCTGGGCTTGGTCGAGCGCGACCCCGAGCCCGTCGCGTACGACGACGCGCGCTCCCGCGAGGTCGCCGGGCGCTACCAGAACGACGTGATGAACCTCGACATCGCCACCGACGGCGCGCGCCTCACCCTCGCCGTGGGCATCAAGCCCGAGGTCCGCTCCGCCTCCGACGCCGAGATGCCGCCGGACTACGCGGCCGAGCCGATGGGCTTCCTGCCCGCCGAGGGCGGCGGCGACGAGGCGGGGGACGAGTACGTGATCACCGAGGGCGGGCTGAAGGGGCAGCGGGGGTTCTTCACCCGGGACGCGGCGGGGCGGGTGACCGGGGTCGACCTGGCGGGGCGCCTCTTCACCCGTACGAGCTGACCGCCCGGGCGACGGGACCGTACCGCGCGACGGGACCGTACCGCGCGACGGGACCGAGCCCGACGGCGCGACCGAGCCCGACGACTGACCCTGGTCCCGGCCCTAAGTCCCGACCTGATGGACCGAAGTCACACAACATCTTCGGTCGGCATGTCGGACATGGCACCAGATGTAGTGTGACGGGCGTCGGTTCGTCGGGCGGCGCGCGCAGCGCCCCGACGAGGCAACAGGGAACCCGGTCGGATGCCGGGACTGCCCCGCAACGGTAGGGGCCGCACCCGCGGCCCGAGTCCGATACCTGCCGACGCCCTCCCCGCGTACACCTCCGGGGAGGACACACCCCGGACGCCTCGTGGGAGGGCCGACGTGACCAAGATCGACGCCGTGGCAGCGGTGACCGAGTACCTGGACCGCACCGACTGGCGGGTGAACGCCAACGCCAACCAGGGCTACTCGCTCGGCGGCCTCGTCCTCAACTCGGCGGGCAAGATGATCGCCAACTACTGGCTCGACGAGGTCTACCCGCCCGCCGTCGGCCGCGCCCACCGCGAGGGCGACCTGCACATCCACGACCTGGACATGCTCTCCGGCTACTGCGCGGGCTGGTCCCTGCGCACCCTGCTCACCGAGGGCTTCAACGGAGTCCCCGGCCAGATCGACTCCGCGCCGCCCAGGCACTTCGCCTCCGCCGCCGGACAGATCGTCAACTTCCTCGGCACCCTGCAGAACGAGTGGGCCGGCGCCCAGGCGTTCAGCTCCTTCGACACCTACATGGCGCCGTTCGTCCGCAAGGACGCCATGACGTACGCACAGGTCCACCAGTGCGTGCAGGAGATGGTGCACAACCTCAACGTGCCCTCCCGCTGGGGCACCCAGACCCCGTTCACCAACCTCACCTTCGACTGGACCTGCCCCGAGGACCTGCGCGCACAGGTCCCCGTCATCGGCGGCGAGGAGGCGGACTTCACCTACGGCGAGCTCCAGGCCGAGATGGACCTGATCAACCGCGCCTACATCGAGGTGATGACCCGCGGCGACGCCCGGGGCCGCGTCTTCACCTTCCCCATCCCCACCTACAACATCACCCGCGACTTCCCGTGGGAGAGCGACAACGCGCGGCGGCTGTTCGAGATGACCGCCAAGTACGGCCTGCCGTACTTCCAGAACTTCATCAACTCCGAGCTCAGCCCCGGCATGATCCGCTCGATGTGCTGCCGCCTGCAGCTGGACCTCACCGAACTGCTCAAGCGCGGCAACGGACTGTTCGGCAGCGCCGAGCAGACCGGATCGCTCGGCGTCGTCACCGTCAACTGCGCCCGCCTGGGCCATCTGCACCCGGGCGACGAGCCCGCCCTCCTCGCCGCCCTCGACCGGCTCCTCGAACTCGCCGTGGAGAGCCTGGAGATCAAGCGCGTCAAGGTCCAGGACCTCATCGACGACGGCCTCTACCCGTACACCAAGCGCTACCTGGGGACCCTGCGCAACCACTTCTCCACCATCGGCGTCAACGGCGTCAACGAGATGGTCCGCAACTTCACCGGCGACGCCCACGACCTCACCACCGACGAGGGCCACGCGCTCACCGTCCGCCTCCTCGACCACGTCCGCGCCCGCATGGTCGAGTTCCAGGAGCGCACCGGCCACCTCTACAACCTGGAGGCCACCCCCGCCGAGGGCACCACCTACCGGTTCGCCAAGGAGGACCGCCGCCGCCACCCCGGCATCCTCCAGGCCGGCACCGACGCCAACCCCTACTACACCAACTCCAGCCAGCTGCCCGTCGGTTGGACCGACGACCCGTTCGAGGCGCTGGAGCGCCAGGACGAACTCCAGGGCAAGTACACCGGCGGCACCGTGCTGCACCTCTACCTCTCCGAGCGCGTCTCCAGCGCCGAGGCCTGCCGCGAGCTGGTGCGACGCTCCCTGGAGCGCTTCTCGCTGCCCTACCTCACGGTCACCCCCACGTTCTCCATCTGCGCCGACCACGGCTACCTGGCGGGCGAGCACCCCCACTGCCCCACCTGCGGCTCCCCGTGCGAGGTGTGGACGCGGGTGATGGGCTACCACCGGCCGGTGTCCTCCTTCAACATCGGCAAGCGCGGCGAGCACGAGGAGCGCGTGCCGTTCCTGGAGCGGGCCGGAGCGCCCGCGTGATCCGGATCGGCGGCTGGGCCCGGCTGTCCACCTGCGACTGGCCGGGCCGCCTGGTCGCCACCGTGTTCTGCCAGGGTTGCCCGTGGCGCTGCGGCTACTGCCACAACCCGGAACTCCTCGACCCGCGCGTGCCCGCCGCCGTGTCCTGGGGCGCCGTGACGGTCCATCTGGCCCGGCGCCGGGGCCTGTTGGACGGCGTCGTCTTCTCCGGCGGCGAACCCCTCCTCCAGGCCGGGCTCGCCGACGCCGTGCGCCAGGCGCGTGCCCTCGGCTTCGCCGTGGGCCTGCACACCGGCGGCGCCTACCCCCGCCGGTTCGGGCAGCTCCTGGGGGAGGGGCTGCTCGACTGGGTCGGCTTTGACGTGAAGGCGCACCCGGAGGCGTACGAGAAGGTGACCGCGACCCCCAACAGCGCGTTCCCGGCGGCCCGTTCGCTCCGGCTGCTGCTCGACTCGGGGGTGCCGCACGAGGTCCGCACCACCGTCGACCCGGACCTGCTCGACGCGGCCGGGGTCACCGCCCTGCGGTCCTGGACCGAGCGGCAGGGCGTGCGCGGACACGTACTGAAGACGGCGCGGGCGGTCTGAGGCCCAGGGGGAGCCCCGACCGGGCTCAACTCCCTTCCGGAAGCACCCGCTTCTCCATCAGCGTGTACGACTTGCGCACGCCGCCGGGCTGCGGCTTGCCCTCCATCGTGCCCACCGCCCGGTAACCGGCGCGCAGGTAGTAGGAGTTGAGCCGCTCGTTGTCCGCGAGGCAGTCCAGGCGCACCAGTTCGCGCCCGGCCCGCGCCACCCGTTCCTCGGCGGCCCGCAGCAGGGCGCTTCCGGTGCCGGGCCGGGCGGTGCGCCGGTCCACCATCAGCCGGTGCACGTAGCCGGCCACCGGTGGGCGCGCGCCCCAGGCGGCCTCGTCGCTCCACCACAGCTCCCACGCGCCGACCGCCCGGGAGCCGTCCCGGGCGATCCAGATCTCGCCGTGCCCGAGCACCCGCCGGAAGTGGTCCTCGCCCAGCTCCCCGGGCTGCCACTGTCCGGTGATGCCCCGCTCCGCCATCCAGCGCGCGGCGCCGTCCCGCAACTCGACCAGGAACCCCAGGTCAGCGGCGTCGGCACGGCGGAAGTCGAGGTCGTTCGGTTCACTCACCCACCGATCGTCGCACGGGGCGGGGAGCGCGGCCGCCCGGCCCGATCCGAACGAAGGCCCTAGGATCCCGACCAGGGAACGCACCGGTCATCCGGTCTTCCGGGCAGGAGCGGGCACGCGGACGCGACGGGAGCTGGACGATGAGCGACGAGAACGGGCAGCCCTTTCCCCACGACAGCGGGCAGCCCTTCCCTCAGGAGCCTCACGGGCGCGGGCGGCCCTTCCTGTACGTGGTGGTGTGCGCGGCCGGAGTCGCCGTCGACGTCGCCGCCCTGATCACCGCCGCCCGGGAGCGTGGCTGGGACGTCGGCGTGATCGCCACGCCCAACGGCCTGGCCTTCATCGACGAGCAGGACGTCACCGCCCGCACCGGCTATCCCGTCCGCTCGGCGTGGCGCCGCCCCGGCGACCCGCGCCCGCTCCCGCCGCCCGACGCGATCGCGGTCGCACCGGCCACCTTCAACACGGTCAACAAGTGGGCGGCGGGCCTCGCCGACACCCTGGCGGTGGCCACCCTCTGCGAGGCGTACGGTCAGGGCGTGCCCACCGCCGTGCTGCCCCGCGTCAACGCCGACCTGGCCCGCCACCCCGCCTACCGCGAGAGCCTGGAGCGCCTGTCGGCCATGGGCGTCCTGATCGGCAAGGGCGACCCGTTCCGGTGGGAGGAGGTCCTGGAACTCCTGGACCCGCGGTTCGCGGAGCTGTCCCGAAGGGCGTGAGACGGGGGTCACACCGGAGCGTGTCACAACCCCGTGAGGCGATCCGTCATAGGGGTGTAACCAGCCGACACCACCGGAGGAGACCGCCGTGGAACCCCGCATCAACGCCTTCGCCAACCCCCTCGGCCCGAAGCTGATCAAGCACTTCAACGCGGCCGGCAAGGCCGTCGCCGACACCGCCCTGCCCGCCGCCGTCCAGGAGCTGGTGAAGATCCGGGCCAGCCAGATCAACGGCTGCGGCTTCTGCCTGGACATGCACACCAAGGACGCCGCCGCCGCGGGCGAGACGCCGGTGCGCCTCGCCCTCGTCGCCGCCTGGCGCGAGGCGACCGTCTTCACCGAGGCCGAGCGCGCCGCCCTGGAGCTGACCGAGGCGGGCACCCGCCTGGCCGACGGCGCGGGCGTCCCGGACGACGTCTGGGAGGGTGCGGCCAAGCACTACGACGAGGAGCAACTCCTCGCCCTGGTGGCCCTGATCGCCACGATCAACGCGTACAACCGCCTCAACGTCCTGCTGCGCAACCCGGCGGGCGACTACCAGCCGGGCCAGTTCGGCTGATCCGGAGGCCAGTTGGCCGCACCGCGGCGCCGTGCGGGCCGGGAGCTCGGGGGATGTTCCCGGACCCGCGCGGAGGTGCGGGGCGCCGGCCCGTAATCCGGTGGCCGCCCGGGCCGGGGCGGGATACGTTGGCGGGTATGGCCGAAATCCAGGGCAATTACGATGAGTTGTTCGCCCCCGTCGCCGACGCGTTCGCGGCGACCCTGGACGAGGGGGACACCGGCGGCTCCGTCGCCGTGTTCATCGGCGGGGAGCCCGTCGTCGACCTCTGGGGCGGGCACGCCGACGCCGCCCGCACCAGGCCCTGGCAGCGCGACACCCTCACCAACTGCTGGTCCGTCACCAAGACCATGACCGCCCTGTGCGCCCTGGTCCTGATGGACCGCGGCGAGCTCGACCCGGCCGCGCCGGTCGCCCGGTACTGGCCCGAGTTCGCCGCGGCCGGCAAGGACGGGGTGCTGGTGCGCCACCTGCTCTCGCACACCGCCGGGCTGCCCGACTGGGAGTGGCCCGTCGAGGAGCTGTTCGACTGGGAGGCCGCCACCGCCCGGCTCGCCGCCCGGGCCCCCCGCTGGGAGCCCGGCACCCGCGCCGGGTACCACTCGCTCACCCAGGGCTTCCTGGTCGGCGAGGTCGTGCGCAGGATCACCGGCCGCACCCTGGGCCGCCTCTTCGCCGACGAGCTCGCGGGCCCGCTCGGCGCCGACTTCCACATCGGGCTGCCCGCCGCGCACGACCCGCGCGTCGCCCTCGCCGTACCGCCGCCCGGGCGCGACGAGGAGTACACGGCGGGCGCCGCGAGCGACACCGCCGAGGAGTCCGGCACCGCGACGGCGCTGCGCGTACGCGACGGCAACAGCACCGCCTGGCGCCGCGCCGAGATCCCCGCCGCCAGCGGCTACGGCAACGCCCGCTCGGTCGCCCTGCTCCAGTCCCTGACCGCCTGCGGCGGCGAGGTCGGCGGCGTGCGCCTGCTCTCGCGGGCCGGGTCCGACCGGGCCCGCGAGGTGCAGTACGAGGGCGAGGACGTCGTCCTCGGCATGCCCGCGCGCTACGCCATGGGCTACGGCATGTTCGGCGACCGCAGCTACGGCTGGGGCGGCTGGGGCGGCTCGCTGGTCGCCGTGGACGTCGACGCGCGGATGGCCGTCGCCTACGTGACCAGCCAGATGCGCGAGCCCGCCGCCGACGCCCGCGGCATGGACCTGATCGGCGCCGCCTACGAAGGGCTCAAGCGGGCCGCCGCCGGATGAACAAGCCCTCTCCGAAACCACATTGACACTACGTCAGGCATAGGTCACCTTCACCGTCGTGAAGCCCAGGGAGCGCAGCAGCCCCTCCAGCATCCGGGTCGTGTTCTGCTCGGCCCGGGCCGTCAGCCGGCTCTCGTTCGCCGCGTCCGCGATGTGCTTCACGGCCAGCTGCTGGACGGCCTGCTCGCTGCCCGGGTTGTCGGAGAAGAAGTCCCCGAGCCGGTCGAGGAGCCCGCGCTGCTTGGACACCGTGTACGAGCGGTCCGGGTCCAGGGCGGGCTTGCCCAGCGCCGCGTGCGGCAGCCGCAGCGTCGCCGTCGTACGCCCCTCGTCCACGGTCACGTCCTTGTCCTTGACCCGACCGAGGTCCACGTACGCGTCGACGGTGCCCGCCCCCACGTACAGCGTCCGCGTCCCGCGCACCGCGTCGGGCAGCAGCTTGGCGTCCTTCTCCAGGTCCACGACCACCTGGAAGTTGCCCGACGCGGCGTCGTAGCGGCTGAGGTCCTGCACGGACTGCAGCAGGGTCGGCCCGGTCCGGTCGTTGGTGCGCGACCCCAGGAAGTCGTCGAGCCCCGGCACCAGCGACAGCTTCAGGCCCGCGAACAGCAGGGCCAGCACGAACGCCGCCGCCCCCACCGCCTTCACCCACCACGGCGTCCGCTGCCGCACGGGCCGCACCCGCTCCTCGCGCTGTCTCTCCGTGCGCGTCGCGGACCCCTGATCCGTATCGGTCCGGTTCCGCTCGTCCTCCGCCGTCCGGCCCCGCTCCTCGTCTCGCGCACCGGACCTCGTCTCGGCCCTGTTCTCGGCCATGGCACACCTCCCTCACCCCAACGGGTGCCCCGAAGCGGCGAGATCGATCGGGGCACGGGGGAACGGGAGGCGCGTGTGCGGGCCACGGGGGAGCGCGGGGTGCCCGATGGAGAAGGGTGCGCGAAGGCGGGGCGCGGGTCGCGCACGGCCCACCCCCGCGCGCACCGCGCATCACCGTCGCGCACGCTGGACGGTATGGAGATGCCGGTGGCCGTCGCGCTCGCCCGGTCCGTGACCGCCCTGCCCACGGGCCCGGACTGGTGGTTCGAGCCGAAGTTCGACGGACACCGCGTCGTCCTGCTGCGCGAACCGGACGCCGTACGTCTCCAGGCCCGCTCCGGACGCCTGGTCACCGCCGCCTGGAACGACCTCGCCGCCGCCGGCGAGGCGCTGCCGGCCGGCACGGTCCTGGACGGCGAGGCGGTGGTCTGGCGCGAGGGCCGCACCGACTTCGGCGCCGTCCAGGCGCGGGCCAACTCCACCCCCGCGCGCGCCCGCGAGCTGGCCCGGCAGTGGCCCGCCTCGTACGCCGTCTGGGACCTGCTCGCCCACCCCGTCCACGGCGACGTCCGGCCCCGCCCCTACACCGAGCGGCGCGCCCTGCTGCTCGACGTGCTGTCCGGCCTGGGGCCGCCGATCCAGCCGGTGCCCGCCACCGACGACCGGGAGACGGCCCTGGTCTGGTACGAGAACCTCCTGGACCAGGGCATCGAGGGCGTCGTCGCCAAGCGCGGCTCCGGCGCCTACCGGGCCGGGCGGATCTGGCAGAAGGTGCGCCACGCGGAGACCGTGGACGCCGCCGTCATCGGCTACACCGGGCCCGCGGACCGGGCCGACCACCTGGTGGTGCGGCTGCCCGACGGGCGGCGGGCGCTCTCGCAGCGGCTGACCGCTCCGCTCGCCGCCCGGGTCAGCGGCCACCTGCACGCGCACGGGCCGGGCCGGGCGGCCCGCACGGACGAGGACGAGCCCTACCGCACGACGGGCGCGGGCCTGGTGGTGGAGGTGCTCGCGGGGACGACCCGGCACACGGTGGTCACGGTGACCCGGGTGCGCTGACGCCCGTACCGCCGCGCCGGCCGCTCCCCGTACAGCCGTACGTCACCCGTCGGAGTGGCGCGCGCTCAGGCGGGGGCGCTGCCGCCCTGGCCCAGGGGGCGTCTGCGGGCCGCCGGGGCGGGGCCGGGCGCGGTGGGCGGCGGGGCGGGCTGTGCGGGCTGTTCGGGCACGTCCGGGGCGGGACGGGGGCCGAGGCCGAGCGGGCGGCGGGTGGTGCTCACCCCCTCAGTCTCCCAGGTCCCCCGATTCCGGGCGTCCCAAGGGCGTGGGCGGGCCCGCCGTGCCCGGAGGAGCGCACCGCTCGCGCCCGCCACGGTCCGAAGCGGTGCCCGTCCTCGGGGAAACGGGCACACGCGCCCCGGCCCGTGAGGCATGCCACATCGCTGAACAGTGCGTACGGAGTGACCGGTACGGGCACAATCGGGCACTCCGGGGCCGGGACCGGGCGTCCGCACCCCCGGGCGGCGGAGGTATAACACCTAGACGAGGTCCCAACCACCGGGAGGGGGCGGAACGTTGATCCGCTCGGAGGAACGCCACCACCGGCTGCTCGCCGAGGCGCGCCGCCGGGGGCGGGTCGAAGTCGCCACGCTGGCGGTGGACTTCGGTGTCGCCCCGGAGACCATCCGCCGCGACCTGAGCGAACTGGAGCGGCGCGGCCTGGTCCGCCGCACCCACGGCGGCGCCTACCCGGTGGAGAGCGCCGGGTTCGAGACCAACCTTGCCCAGCGCGTCACGCTGCACGCCGAGAACAAGCGGCGGATCGCGGCCGAGGCCGTGCGCCACCTGGCGGGCGCGGAGACGGTCTTCGTCGACGAGGGCTACACCCCCCAGCTGCTGGCCTCCCTGCTGCCCGACGACCGCCCGCTGACGGTGGTGACCGCCTCGCTGTCCACGGCCGCCGCAGTCGCCGAGTCCGCCAACGTCACGGTGCTGCTGCTCGGCGGCCGGGTGCGGGGCCGCACGCTGGCCACCGTCGGCGCCTGGGCCTGCGACATGCTGGCCGGGTTCGTCATCGACCTGGCGTTCATCGGGGCCAACGGCATCTCCCGGGAGTTCGGCCTCACCACCCCCGACCCGGTGGTGGCCGACGTGAAGGCGAAGGCGGTGCAGGTGTCGCGGCGCCGCGTGTTCCTGGGCCACCACGGCAAGTTCGGCGCCAACAGCTTCTGCCGGTTCGCGGAGGTCGGCGACTTCGAGGCCATCGTCACCGACGCGGGCCTGTCCAGCGCCGAGGCGCACCGCTACTCGCTGCTCGGCCCGCAGGTGGTACGGGTCTGACGCCCGGCCCGCGCGCCGGCGGGCCGCCCCACACGGATGAATGACATGTGCACGCCCAATCTGGTCCGGCCGTGCCCCGGCCGGACCACCGGGAAGGAAGCCCCGTGACCCCACCCCCACCCGCACGCCCACGCCCGTACCGCAGGCTCAAGGCCACCGCCGCGGCGGCGGCGCTCGCCCTCGTCTCCCCGGCCGCCTGCGCCGGCGCGGGCGGCACCGGCGGCGACGGCCTCAACGTCCTCATGGTCAACAACCCGCAGATGATCGACCTGCAGAAGCTCACCGCCGAACACTTCACCAAGGAGACCGGCATCAAGGTGCACTTCACCGTCCTGCCGGAGAACGACGTCCGCGACAAGATCAGCCAGGACTTCGCCGCCCAGGCCGCCCAGTACGACGTCGCCACCATCAGCAACTACGAGACGCCCATCTACGCCAAGAACCGCTGGCTCGCCCCGCTCACCCAACGGGCCCGCCAGGACCCCGCGTTCGACCAGCAGGACGTCCTCGAACCCGTACGCCAGTCCCTCACCGCGCAGGGCGAGGTCTACGCCGAACCCTTCTACGGCGAGTCGTCGTTCCTGATGTACCGCAAGGACGTCCTCGCCGCGAAGAACCTCACCATGCCCGCCCGCCCCACCTGGCAGCAGGTCGCCGACATCGCCGCCAAGGCCGACGGCGCCCAGCCCGGCATGAAGGGCATCTGCCTGCGCGGCCAGCCCGGCTGGGGCCAGCTCCTCGCCCCGCTCACCACCGTCGTCAACACCATGGGCGGCACCTGGTTCGACAAGGACTGGAAGGCCCGCCTCGACAGCGACGAGTTCCGCCGCGCCACCCGGTTCTACGTCGACCTCGTCCGCGCGCACGGCGAACCCGGCGCCTCCCAGGCCGGGTTCACCGAATGCCTCAACACCATGGAACAGGGCAAGGCCGCCATGTGGTACGACGCCACCTCCGCCGCCGGACAACTCGAACGCCAGGGCTCCCCGGTCGCCGGGAAGATCGGCTACGCGCCCGCCCCCGTCGAACGCACCAAGAGCTCCGGCTGGCTCTACACCTGGGCCTGGGCCGTCCAGAAGGCCAGCGAACGCCAGGACGACGCCTGGAAGTTCATCTCCTGGGCGTCCAGCAAGGAGTACGAGAACCTGGTCGGCGAACAGCTCGGCTGGTCCCGCGTCCCCGCCGGCAAACGCGCCTCCACCTACGCCAACCCCCAGTACGTCAAGGCCGCCTCCGCCTTCGCCGGCGCCACCCGCGACGCCCTCACCCAGGCCGACCCGCTCCACCCCGGCGTACAGCAACGCCCCGCCCCCGGCATCCAGTTCGTCGGCATCCCCGAGTTCACCGACCTCGGCACCGAGGTCTCCCGCCAGATCAGCGCCGCCATCGCCGGACGCCAGAGCGTCGACGAGGCCCTGGACCTCGGCCAGCGCCTCGCCGCCGACGTCGGACACAAGCAGGCCCGACGGTGAGCGCCGACCGCGCCACCGGCGCCCCCGGCACCGCGACCGCCCCGCGCACCACCCGGACGCCGCGCACGCACGGCGCCGGGACGAAGCGCACCGCGGGGGAGTGGGCGCGCCGCGCGCCCCTGCTGCCCGCCCTGGTCTTCCTCGTCGTCGTCACCCAACTCCCCTTCGTCGGCACCCTGCTGATCTCCTTCACCCGCTGGAACGCGCTGGAGCCCGACGAACGCCGCTTCGGCACCCTGGAGAACTACACCACCGCCCTCACCGACCCGCAGCTGCGCGACGCCATCGTCACCACCGTCCTGCTCACCGCCACCGTCGTCCTGGTCAGCCTCGTCCTCGGACTCGGCCTCGCCCTGCTCATGGACCAGAAGTTCCTCGGCCGGGGCATCGTCCGCACCCTGCTCATCACACCGTTCCTGGTCGTCCCCGTCGCCGCCGCGCTGCTGTGGAAGCACGCCCTCTACAACGCCTCCTACGGCTTGGTCAACGGCACCCTCACCGCCCTGTGGCGGCTCTTCGGCAGCGACGACCCGCCCCAGACCGACTGGCTGTCCACCAACCCCCTGGCCGCCGTCGAACTCTCCCTCGTCTGGCAGTGGACGCCGTTCATGATGCTCATCCTGCTCGCCGGGCTGCAGAGCCGCGCCACCGACGCCGTCGAGGCCGCCCGGGTCGACGGAGCGAGCAGCTGGCAGGTCTTCCGCTACCTGACCTTCCCCCACCTGCGCCGCTACCTGGAACTCGCCGCCCTGCTCGGCAGCATCTACGTCGTCCAGAACTTCGACGCCGTCTTCACCCTCACCTCCGGCGGCCTCGGCTCCGCCAACCTGCCCTACAGCGTCTACGACACCTTCTACCAGGCCCACGACTACGGTCTGGCCTCCGCCCAGGGCGTCCTCGTGGTCATCTGCTCCCTGCTCATCGCCACCTTCGCCCTGCGCACGGTCTCGTCCCTGTTCAAGGAGGAGGCGTCCCGATGACCCCCGCCACGTCCGCCCGCGCCCGCCGCGGCGCCCGAGGGCTCGCCGCCTGGCTGTGCGGCCTGCTGTTCTTCGCGCCGTTCGGCTGGATGGTGCTCACCTCCTTCCACTCCGAGTCCGACGCCGCCACCAACCCGCCCAGCCCCGGCGCGCCCCTGACCCTCCAGGGCTACCGCGAGTTCTTCGGCTCTGGCACTGGCACCACCCCCTGGCCCCCACTGGCCAACTCCCTGACCGCGAGCGTCGTTTCCACCGCCCTGGTGCTGCTCCTCGCCCTGCCCGCCGCGTACGCCCTCGCCATCAAGCCCGTGCGCAAGTGGACCGACGTGCTCTTCTTCTTCCTGTCCACCAAGATGCTGCCCGCCGTCGCCGCGCTGCTGCCGCTCTACCTCATCGCGCAGAACACCGGCACCCTGGACAACATCTGGCTCCTGGTCGTCCTCTACACCTCGATGAACCTGCCGATCGCGGTCTGGATGATGCGCTCCTTCCTCGCCGAGGTGCCCCGCGAGATCCTGGAGGCCGCCTCCATCGACGGCGCCTCGCTGCCCACCGTCCTCCTCCGCGTCGTCGCGCCCGTCGCCGCCCCCGGCATCGCCGCGACCGCCCTCATCTCGTTCATCTTCAGCTGGAACGAGCTGCTGTTCGCCCGGGTGCTCACCGGCGTCGTCGCCTCCACCGCCCCCGTCTTCCTCACCAGCTTCGTCACCAGCCAGGGCCTGTTCCTGGCCAAGGTGTGCGCGGCCGCCGTCTGTGTGTCCCTGCCGGTCCTCATCGCCGGATTCGCCGCCCAGGACAAGCTCGTCCAGGGCCTCTCCCTCGGAGCGGTCAAGTGAAAGCAGCCCTCATCAGCGCCCCCGGCAGCGTCTCGGTGGAGACCGTCGAGGACCCCGCGCCCGCGCCCCGTGAAGTCGTGGTGGAGGTCGCCGCCTGCGGCCTGTGCGGTACCGATCTGCACATCCTCCAGGGCGAGTTCGCCCCCTCGCTGCCGATCGTGCCCGGCCACGAGTTCGCCGGCACCGTCGTCGCGCTCGGCACCGCCGTCACCGAACTCGCCGTCGGCGACCGGGTCGCCGTCGACCCGTCGCTGCCCTGCCACGAGTGCCACTACTGCCGCATCGGCCGCAACAACCTCTGCGACCACTTCTCCGCCATCGGCGTCACCGTGCCCGGCGCCGCCGCCGAGTACGCCCGCGCGCCCGTCGCCAACTGCGTACGCCTGCCCGAGCACGTCCGCACCGAGGACGCGGCCCTGATCGAACCCCTGTCGTGCGCGGTGCGCGGGTACGACGTCCTGCGCAGCCAGCTCGGTGCCCGGGTGCTGATCTACGGCTCGGGGACGATGGGCCTGATGATGCTCGAACTGGCCAAGCGGACCGGCGCCGTCAGCATCGACGTCGTCGACATCAACCCCGAACGACTCGCCACGGCACGGCAGTTGGGCTGCGACCACGCCGTCGCGGGCGCGGACGAGGTGGAGCGCCCGCGCGGCTGGGACGTCGTCATCGACGCCACCGGCAACGAGCGCGCCATCCAGGACGCCGTCGGCCGGGTCGCCCGAGGCGGTACGTACCTGCAGTTCGGGGTCGCCGACTACGCGGCCCGCACCACCATCGAGCCGTACCGCATCTACAACGAGGAGATCACCATCACCGGCTCGATGGCGGTCCTGCACAGCTACGAGCGCGCCGCCGCCCTCTTCGCCACGGGCGTCCTGGACCCGGAGGTCTTCGTCAGCGACCGGCTGCCGCTGACCGGGTACGCGGACGCGCTGGAACGCTTCCGCCAGGGGAAGGGACGCAAGATCCTGGTGGTGCCCTGACGGCAGGCCGAGGGGGCGCCGGGCGCGGCCCCCCTCACCCGGCCCCCCGCAAGAACCCCAGCCTCCCCGCCGCCGACGCCAGCACCATGTCCAGCGCCGCCGGGTACGCGCTGCGCGACATCTCCGCCACCAGCAGCGGCGCGCACGACGCCACGTGCGGGTGCGCGTCCGCCGCCACCGCCCCGTACACCTCCGGCCACGCCCGCCGCTCCGCCTCCCGCAGCTCCCTCGGCAGCGTCAGCACATGGGCGTCCAGCGCCGCGAACGACAGCGCCTGGTCCACGAACACGTGGTAGATCCGCACCGCCTCCGCGTCCGGGAACCCCGCCCCCCGCAGCACCCCCAGGATCGTCTCCACCGACCGCAGCTCGTTCGCCCGCCCCGTCACCCGCGCGCACGTCAGCAGCGCCGCCTGCGGGTGAGCCTGGTAGCCCGCGTGGATCGCCAGGCCCAGCGAGCGCAGGTCCGCCCGCCAGTCCCCGCTCGCTTCCCAGGTGCACAGCGTCCGCCCGATCAGCTCGTCCGCGATCGCGAGCAGCAGGTCGTCGGTGTCCCGGAAGTAGCGGTACAGGGCGCTGGGGTCGGCCCCGAGCGCCGCGCCGAGACGGCGCACCGTCAGCGCCGCCGCCCCGTGTTCCTGGATCAGCCGCAGCGCCGTCTCCACGATCAGCTGCGCGGACAGCACCGTACCCCCCTTGGTGGGGCGCCTGCGGCGCCGCTCACCGTCCCGTACGACACGCTCACCCACGACTCGCTCGCTCATGGCCCGCACCTTATGACAACAGCGTTGACCAGGGGAGCCCCCGGGGAGTTCGATGTGCCGCCATCGGGCCCGCCGCAGGGGCCCCGGGGTGAAGGAGCAGCAGCCGTGACGCCGTACAGCAGCGACCCACCACAGCTCAGGAAGACCCTCACCGTCCTGGACGGCTTCGCCATCGCAGCCTCCTCGACGGCCGCCACCACGTCCATCGGCATCGGCCTGGGCGTCACCGCCGCCGTGGTCGGCGCCCACCTGCCGATCGTGATGCTGCTCGCGTTCCTGCCGGTCCTCGGCATCGCGGGCGCCTACGGGCGGCTCAACCGCGTCGAGCCCAACATGGGCAGCGCCTACACCTGGGTCGGCCGCTCGCTCGGCCCCTGGGCCGGGTTCCTCGTCGGCTGGCTCGCCATCGCCGCCACCGTCGTCTTCCTGGCCTACACCACCACCGTCACCGGCTCCGCGCTCATCCAGCTCGCCGCCCGGGCGGGCCTGCACGGCCCCGACCCCGACTCCACGGCCCACTCCACGGCCGTCGGCCTGGTGGTGCTGGCCGCCGTGACCCTCACCGCCGTCACCGGCACCCGTACCGCCGCCACCTTCCAGAAGTGGCTGCTCGTCTTCGAGTACGCCGTACTGCTCGGCTTCTGCGGGTACGGACTGCTGACCGGGCCGCACCCGTTCAGCTGGGACTGGGTCAACCCGTTCGCCGTGCCGTCCGCGCAGGCGCTCGCCCAGGGGCTGCTGCTCTCGGTCTTCTGCTACTGGGGGTTCGAGGCGACGTTCAGCGTCAACGAGGAGATCCACGACCCGCGCGACGCCTCCAAGGCGGGCACCCTCACCCTGTTCACCATGCTGGGCCTGTTCCTGCTCGGCTCGTTCTCCTTCCAGCGGGTGCTGTCCGTCGACGAGCTGGCGGACAACGGGGCCCAGGGCCTGGCCTTCTTCGGCGAACGCCTGGCCAGCCAGCCGCTCGCGGTGCTCCCGCTGGTGGCCCTGACCTTCTCCGCGGTCGCCTCCCTGCAGTCCGGCGTCATCCCCACCGTGCGCGGCATGTTCGCCATGGGCCGCGACCGCACCCTCGGCCCGCTCTGGCTCAAGGTCAGCCCCCGGTACGGAACCCCCGCCGCGGGCACCGTGGTGATCGGCGCGATCGCCGCGTCCATCGCCCTGGTGTCCCTGGTGATCCGGCAGATCGGCGACGTCATCCTCGCCTCGGTCAACGCCATCGGCATCGTGGTCTCGCTCTCCTACGCCCTCACCGCCCTGGCCGCCGCCCGGCGCTTCCGCGGCGTACGCGCCGAAGAGGGCACCGGCGCCTTCGTCCGCGTCGTCGTCCTGCCGGTCCTGAGCGCCTGCGCCCTGCTCGCCCTCGGCGGCTACCTCGCCTGGACGTTCTGGGACTCCGCCGACCACTTCGCCGTCAGCCCGGACAACGGCTGGTTCATGCTCCTGTGTCCCGCCGTGATGGTGGCCACCGGGCTGGTGGCAGCCGCCTGGGCCAAGTGGGTGAGAAAGTCGCCGTACTTCGTCCGCGGCGCCGCCGCCCGCACCGACCAGGAGCCCGTCACGGCGACCTGAACCACCGTCCGCCGCACCGCACTCGGCGCCCGACGGCGGACCGCGCCACCCGGCGCGGTCCGCCCCCCCGCCCCCCCCCCCCCCCCCCCCCCCCCCAACCCCCCAATAGAAACCGCCAATACAACCACCCCCCCCACAAAGACATCAAACGCGGCCCCCCAA
>NZ_JBEOYE010000071.1:0-4294 GCF_040296945.1 Streptomyces sp. NPDC001941
GGGAAGGCCCCGTCCTCTGCCGAGGACGGGGCCTTCCCTACGTGCCTGCCCGTGAAGCGGGGTGACGGGCAGTCAGCCCAGGCCGATCTGGAAGCCGACGCTGCGGACGGTCAGGATCCAGTCGCTGGAGCCGAGCTTGCTGCGCAGGTTGCACACGTGGGTGTCCACGGTCCGCCGGGACCATGAGCCGCCCCAGACGTCCTGCATGATGCGCGTACGGGAGATCACGTCACCCGGGTTGCTGGCCAGCAGGTAGAGCAGGTCGAACTCCTTGCTGGTCACCTCCACCCGGCGCCCGGACACGGCCACTTCGCGCGACTCGCGGTCCACCCGCAGCTCGCCGTGGCTGACCACGTGCCCCTCCTGGCGGGGGACCCTCGGCCGGGTGCGGCGCATCACGGCGTCCATGCGGGCCATCAACTCCCGGAAGCCGTACGGCTTGACCATGTAGTCGTCGGCGCCGGCCTGCAGGCCGAGCACCCGGTCCAGCTCCGAGCCGCGCGCGGTCAGCGCGATCACCGGGGTGTCGTCGAACTGCCGGATCGCCCGGCACACCTCGATGCCGTCCAGGTCGGGCAGTTCCAGGTCGAGCAGAACCAGGTCCGCCTCCCCGTACGCGCGCAGTGCCTCCATGCCGGTGTCCGCGCTGGTCACGGTGTGCCCGTGCCGCTGGAGTCCGCGGACCAGGAGTTCGGTGTCGGCCGGGTCGCCCTGGACGACCAGTACGTTCCAGCCCCGGGGTTCCGCGCCCGTGCGCATCGCGCCACTTCCTCGTCCCGTGAGGCGCGTCCGTGTGTCCACGGTGCGCGCCAGCAGGCTGGTCGGGTCAGCCATAGCCCCTACCCCTCGGATCATCGACTCCGACTCAACGACTCCTTGAGTTTAATACCATCGAGGATGTTTCTGTCAAAGGATTCGACAGGGGTGAGATGCCTGAACTCGCCCCATTTCAGAGCGTTATGAGGCGACCGGAACGGCTCGTACCGGTCACGGCGCGCTCACATCCGCGTACCCGCGCGCCCGCAACAGCGGGACTTAACGGGCCATTTGGTCAACCGGCTGGTGAAAAAAGATTCTTCTCGGTACCTATTAGCTCCATGTCGTCGTCTCACCCGCCGCAGCCGACCCCGTCCCCGGGGCACCCGACCGCGCCCGCGCCCGCCCTCGTCTGCCGGACCCGCAAGCAGGAGCGCTCGATCCGCACCCGCAGGGCCCTGATCCGCTCGGCCGCCGAGCGGTTCGAGCGCCACGGGTACGAACGGACGAAGCTGAGCGAGGTGAGCGAGGGTGCCGGGGTCACCACCGGCGCCCTGCACTTCCACTTCCGCAACAAGGCCGACCTGGCCGAGGCCGTGGAGCACGCGGCCGTGCGCAACCTCTACCGGGCCGCCCGGCAGGCCCAGCGCGGCCAGACCGACGCGCTGCGCGAACTCACGGACCTGTCCTACGCGTTGGCCGAGCTGCTGCACCACGACGTGGTCTCGCGGGCCGGCTTCCGGCTCAACTACGACGCGCCGGGCCGCACCCGGCTGAGCATCCACCAGGAGTGGCAGGGCTGCGTCCAGCGGCTGCTGGCCCAGGCCGCCGAGGAGGGGGCCGCGCCGGCCGGTCCGCTGACCCTGTGCGAGCTCACCGACACCGTGGTCGGGGCCACCACCGGCTTCGCGCTGCTGGCCCGCGACAACCGGGCCTGGCTCTCCCCCGAGGTCCTCACGGGCTTCTGGCGGGCCGTCCTGCCCGGCCGCGTCCCGGCGCCGGACGCCGACGGGGGGTCCGAGGGCGGGCCGGAAGAGGCCGAAGCGGCCAATGGGCCCGCAGATGCGGGGAGTCGGGCCGTCCCCGGCCGCAGGCGTGAAGAACCTCTCGTCCCGGATCAGTGTTGAACTCGCAGCAGACCCGTCAGTATCTTATGTGTGTGGAGATTTCGCGGAGACGTGCTCCGTGAGCGTTCCAGAGAAACGGGGGACCGGTGCACCGGACGTTTTTCCAGCATGAAGACGCCACGCGCGAAGAAGCGGTCCCGACTCCCGCTCACCCCTCCTCAGGAGAAGGGGTGAGCGGCGTGTCGTGAACCGCAGTGCGCACCCAGGTGCGTTCCCCGCCAGGAGCGCCCCACGGTGCGTGCCGTAATCCGGTGCGGTCAACATCGGAATGCGGCCGACACCGCCTTGGCCGAGGAGCCAACTCGGCCTGGCGAAGGCTGCCTTGGGAAAAACCGCGGCAGCGAGAATCAGGTTCTGCCAGAACCCGGAGTCCCTTGGGGGCTTCGTCATGCCACCCCGCAGGAGACGCTTCAATCATGGTGCACGACGCGGTCTTTTGCCAGCCGCCCCCCGACCCCGCAGGAACAACGGCCGAATGCTTTCGGCTCGTTTCGCGCTCCCCGTGGACGAAAACGGGCCCGCGAACCGGTCGGCCGGTATTCGTCCCGTTCCCGGACCACTCCCTTTCCCCGGTGCGGCGCCCTGCCATTGCGGCCGGAATTCCCCGGTGCGCCGACCGGAAACAGCGCGACGGATTCCACCGGGACACCCGTTCGAAGAAGTGTCCGGGGCACACCCGGAACCAGCGCACTTCCCCGTCCGTGCGGAGCTGACGAAGGCTCCTCCAGGGCCCCGGCAGCGTCACGCCCGGCCCCCTGACACCTCCTGACGCACCCGTGCCCGGGCCGCCGCGACGGCCCGGGCCCCCACGGCAGCGCTCCGGCTCCCGGGCGCGCCGTTCCCGCCGCGCCCCGAGGGAAGCGGCCCCACCGCACGCAGCACACCCGTGCCCCCAGGGATGGCCGGGATCAGCCGTAGGCCACCAGGACCGACCAGGACCGCGCAACTCCGCGCACCCACGCGCACGCCCGCCCGGTCCGGGTCCCGGGCCCCGCCCTGCCCTCCCTCCTGTCCCGCACTTTCCGCGCCCGCCACGCGGCCCCGCCCGTGGCCGGTGCGCGCGACCCGAACCGAGAGGGTTCCGACACCATGAGCACCCGCACCACGGCGACCGCCGCCTGCCCGGTCCACCTCGACGCCTCCGGCGCCGACCCGCACGCCGAGATCGCCCGCATCCGCGCGCAGGGGCCGGTGGCCCGGGTGGTGCTGCCCGGCGGCGTCCTGGCCTGGTCCGTCACCAGCCTGGACCTCCTCAAGCGGCTGATGACCGACCCGAGGGTCTCCAAGGACGCCGAACAGCACTGGCCCGCCTGGATCCGCGGCGAGATACCCGCCAACTGGCCGATCGCCCTCTGGGTCGCCGTGCGCAGCATGATCACCGCCTACGGCGACGACCACGTCCGGCTGCGCAAGCTGGTCGCCCGGGCCTTCACCGCCCGCAACATCGGCACGCTCCGGCCGCGCGTCGAGGAGATCACCGCGGCCCTCCTCGACGCCCTCGACGAGACCCCCGCGGGCGCCGAGGTCGACCTGCGCGCCCGGTTCGCCGTACCGCTGCCCGTCCAGGTGGTCTGCGAACTCCTCGGCATACCCGAGGAGATGCGCGGCCCGCTCCAGGAGACGATCGGCCTGACCTTCCTCACCTCGGTCGCGCCCACCGCGATCGAGGAGAACATCCGCGAGCTGTACGGGGCCCTCGGCGCGCTCGTCGAGGCCAAGCGGGAGACGCCCGGCCAGGACCTGATCACCCACCTGGTCGGCGTGCGCGACGAGCAGGACGGCACCGGCCTGAGCCAGCAGGAGCTCCTGGACACCCTGCTCCTCATCATCTCGGCCGGCTACGAGACCACGGTCAACCTCCTCGACCACGCCGTGCACCGGCTGCTCAGCGACCCCGCCCAGCTGGAGCTCGTCCGCTCGGGCCGCGCGACCTGGGAGGACGTGGTCGAGGAGACCCTGCGCTGCGAGCCCTCCGGCTTCCACGTCCCGCTGCGGTACGCGGTCGAGGACATCGAGATCGGCGGCGTGCGCATCGCCCGGGGCGACCCGATCCTGGTGTCCGTGGCCGGGGCGGGACGCGACCCCGAGGTGCACGGGCCGGACGCCGCCGCGTTCGACGTGACCCGCCCCACCCGCCGCGAGCACATCACCTTCGGCCACGGCGTGCACCACTGCATCGGCGCGCCGCTGGCCCGGCTGGAGGCGGTGGTGGCCCTGAAGGCGCTGTTCGCCCGCTTCCCCGACCTGCGCCTGGCCCGCCCCGGCGAGCGGCTGCCGCTGCTGCCGAGCTTCATCACCAACGGCCACCGCGAACTCCCGGTCCGCCTGCGCTGATCGCCGCCTGACAGCCCAGTGGCGCCGCACCGGGGGAGGTGGGGGGCCACGGGGGGCGGGGGCCGGGGGCGGGGCCC